>JBFWKS010000115.1:0-11965 GCA_050252545.1 Solirubrobacteraceae bacterium | reverse complement strand
AGCGCGCCAGCGGCGCCCGCCCGCGGCGCGAGGCGACGTCGGGCGTCGACGCGTTGACCCCGAGCGAGCTGCGGAACGCCCGGCGCGCGCCGGATGGTGCGACCAACCGTCAGATCGCCGCCGCGCTCTTCCTCACCCCCAAGACCGTCGAGTGGCACCTGGGCCGCGTCTACCGCAAGCTCGACGTCCACGACCGGCGCCACCTGGCACGGGCGCTGCAGGCCGACGGGGCCACGCCCGCCCCCTGAGCAGGCCGGCGGCGGTCGGGGCCCGACCGCGGTCAGGGCCCGACGGTGGTCAGCGACCGAGCGCGCGGCCGAGCGCCGCGAGGAACCGCTGGTTCTCGTCGGGCGTGCCGTAGGTGACCCGCAGCGCTCCCGGTCGGCCCAGCGCGCCACCGGAGCGCACGAGCACCTTCTCGGCACGCAGCGCGGCGATCACGGCCTGCTCGACCGTCGCCGGGGTGGCGCCATCGTCGTCGGTCCCGCCGGCCGCCGGGGCACCGGCCGGGAGGTCGAACCAGCCGAAGTTCGCCTCGGACGCGGCCGGCGTGATCCCCAGCGCCCGGAGCCCGGCCTCGACGACCGTGCGGGCCTCACGCGACTGGGCGACGCGGGCAGCGATCGCCCCGGGGTGGTTCAGCGCCTCGACCGCGGCGGCCTCGGCAGCGACGTTCACGACGAACGGCTGGCGCACCCGCGACGCCGCGCCGACGAGCTCCTCGTTGGAGCAGAGCGCGTAGCCGACCCGCAGGCCCGCCAGGCCGTAGATCTTGGAGAACGTCCGCAGGATCACGACGTTGGGGTGCTCGTCCAGCAGCGGCAGCGACTCCTCCGGCCGGTACCGCTCGGCGAACTCGATGTACGCCTCGTCGAGGATGACGACGACGTCCTCCGGCACCTTCGCGAGGAACGCGCGCAGCGCGTCCAGGCCGACTGCGGTCGAGGTCGGGTTGTTCGGGTTGCAGACGATGACCAGGCGCGTGCGGTCGGTGATCGCCGCAGCGAGGGCGTCGAGGTCGTGGCGGTGCTCGGCGTCCAGCGGCACCCGGACCGCCGTGGCGCCGGACGCGGCCTCCAGGTGCGGGTAGACCGAGAACGCCGGCCAGCCGTAGACGAGCTCGGTGCCCTCCTCCAGCAGCGCCTCGCCGAGCGCGAGCAGGATCTCGCAGGAGCCGTTGCCGACGGAGATCCGCTCGGCGGGGACGCCGGTGAGCTCCGCCAGCCGGTCGCGCAGCGGACGGTAGGCCGGATCCGGGTAGCGGTTGGTCCCCGAGAGGGCCTTCGCGGCGGCGGCGACGACCTCCGGCAGTGGGGCGTCGGGACTCTCGTTGGACGCCAGCAGCGCCACCCCGTCGGGCAGTCCGTACCCGCCGGCCGCCGGGTAGTAGGGGATCTTCGCGGCGCGGGAGGAGAGCTTGAGCGGCACCCGACGGATCGTGCCAGACGCGCACCGTGGAGCCCGCGCCGGCGGGTCGTGCTCGCCGCAGGCGTCGTGGGGTTCGTGCCCGGACCACGACGATCATGAGCGCTTCATCGTCGTCGTCTCATCGTCCTCTCATCGGGCGGACGTAGCGTGGCCTCGAGACGTTCCCGAGAGCGTCCCCTCTACCCAGGAGAACCAACGTGTCCCTTCCCCGTCGCAGCATCGCCACCGTCGTGGCGTCCGTCCTCCTCGTCCCGGTCGCCTTCGTCGGTCTGTCCGGCGCCGACGACGACCGCGACGGCCTGACCCACGGCCAGGCGCAGAAGGCCCAGAAGGCCGCGAAGAAGCGCGTTCCCGGTCGGATCGTCGAGATCGACCGCGAGAAGGACGACGGCCGCGTCACCTACGACGTCAAGGTCATCACCAAGAAGAACCGCGTCCGCGAGGTGCACCTGAGCTCGAGCTTCCGGGTGCGCAAGGTCGAGCGCGAGGACCGCGACGGCCTGACCTACGCCCGCGTCGGCAAGGCGAGCAGCGCCGCGCGCAAGGTGGTGCGCGGCACCGTGACCGACGTCGAGCGTGACGACGACGGGTACGAGGTCGAGATCCTCACGTCGAAGGGCAAGGAGCGGACGGTCGAGCTGGATCGCAACTTCCGCCTGGCCGCCGACGATGACGACGACGATCGGGACGACGACCGCGACGACAACGACGACGATCGCGACGACGACTGATCGCGACGACCGGGACCGAGCGCGAGCTTCGCGGGCGCGACCGAGCGTCGCGCCGCTCGGTCCCTACTGGGCGCTGCTCAGGTCGGTGCGCAGCGCCTTCGCGCGTCCCAGGTACACGTGCTGGGCGCGGTGGGACTCGTCGGCGGACTGGTAGTGCGCCATCACGCGGATGATCTTCGGCAGCGCACCGGGAACGTCGATCTCGACCGCGCACATCAGCGGCACCTGATCGAACCCCATCCGCCGGGCGGCCGCCGCCGGGAACGCCGCCCGCAGGTCGGGGGTCAGCGTGAAGATGCAGCTGACCATGTCGTCGGGCTCCAGCCCGTTGCGGTCCAGCAGCTCGCGCATGAGCTCCGTGGTCCGGGCGAGGATCTCGTCGGCGTCGTCGGCCTCGACCGAGATCGCCCCGCGCAGCGCGTGCATCCGCATCCCTCGCATCATCGCAGCGCGACGCCCTCCCGGTCCGGTGGATCGGCCCGTCGGGCCCCGGCGTGTCGCGCGTCACCGATCGGCCGTCCCCCACCACCGGGGGGACGACCCGTCGGGGGACGACCCGTCGGGTCCATACCCGTCGCGCATGGTCGATCAACCGCGACCGCGCGGGCGCCGCGCCACGTCTCGCAGGGCCCGGACCTCGTCGTCCGTGAGCGCCCGCCACTGACCCTGCTTCAGCCTGCCCAGGTCCAGCGGGCCCAGGCGGATCCGCCGCAGGGCGTAGGCGGGGTGGCCGACGGCGTCGCACATCCGGCGCACCTGGCGCTTGCGTCCCTCGCGGATCGTGATCCGCAGCTCCCCGTCGCGGGGCTGGTGGACGTCCGCCGGCAGCGTCCGTCCGTCGTCCAGGTCGACCCCGTCACGCAGCGCCTGCAGCGCCTCGTCGCCGACCGGCCCGTCGCGGACGAGTGCGGCGTAGGTCTTGGGCACCTCGTACCGGGGATGGGTCAGCAGGTCGGCGAGCGCCCCGTCGTCGGTCAACAGGATCAGGCCGGTCGTCTCCGCGTCCAGGCGGCCGACGGGATACAGGCGCCGTCCGGACGGCACCAGGTCGACGACCGTCTGCCGCCCATGGGTGTCGTGGGCGGTGGACACGATCCCGGCCGGCTTGTTCAGCGCGTAGACGACGGTCCGCACCACGGGCGTGACGAGGCGCCCGTCGACCCGGACCGGACGCGCCGCGTCGTCGGGGTCGACGTCGGTGGCCGGGTCGGTCACCGGCTCGCCGCCGACGGTCACCCGACCGTCGCGGATGATCTCCTCCGATGCCCGCCGCGAGGCGACGCCGGCGTGGGCGAGGTACTTCTGCAGGCGCACCGGAGCAGAGGATGACAGGGGGACCGCCGTGATCGACGTCATCACGATCTCGACTTGGACGGCCGGCCTCGCCGACGCCACCCTCGGTGGCATGCCCACCTCCCCCGCTCACCCCGCCCCGGGCGCTCCCGCCGACCACCGGCTGCCCGCCGTGACCGAGACGTCGTGGACGGCCGACGTCCTGGAGGCCCCGACCCCGGTGCTCGTCGAGTTCTGGGCGGCGTGGTGCCCGCCCTGCCGCACGCTGCGGCCCGTGCTGGAGCGGATCGACGCCGAGCGCGACGACCTGCGCGTGGTGACGCTCGACCTGGACGCCCATCCGGCGATCGCCGCGCGCCACGGCGTCCTGTCCGCGCCGACGATGATGGTGTTCCGCGACGGCGCGGTCGTCCGGACGCTCGTGGGCGCCCGGCCCTACGCCCGTCTGATGCGCGAGCTCACCGACGTCTGAACCGCGGTCGGCGCCGACCGCCGGGCGTGCCGGCGGCCCACGCCGGCGCCTCACCGCTCCCGCGTCGGGGCGTCATCCAGGGCGTCGCTCAACCAGGCGTGGAGCCGCTCGGCCGCCGGAGACCGGTCGGCCGCCGCGCTCAGCAGCACCCGCCGGTAGCGGCCGACGGGCGCGGCGGGAGCGACCGCCACGACGTCCCCCGCCGCCCAGGCCGCCGGGGCCAGCGCGACGCCGAGGCCGCTGCCGACGAGCCGCCGCACCGTGGGCGGATCGGCCACGGCGAACCGCGGCACCGGCCCGAACCCCGCGGCCGCGCAGGCCTCCATCGTCAGCGTCCGCAGCGCACTGCCCTCCTCGGCCAGGACGAACGGCCGCTCGCGCAGGTCCCACAGCGACACGGTCGATCGCGCCGCGGCGGGGTCGCCGGCCGGAAGCAGGATCCGCAGCGGCGGTTCGTCCAGTGGCGTCACCGACAGGCCGTCGGCGAGCGTCGCGTCCGGCGTGAGCCCGGCGACGACCAGGTCGACCGTACCCCGGCGCAGGAGCGTGATCGCATCGACCGCCGTCGCCTGCCGCAACGCCAGCCCGATCCCGGGGTGCGCGGCGCCGAAGGCAGCCAGCGCGTCGGCCAGGCCGTCGGCGTCGCCGATCGCGGCGGCCAGCCGCGCGACGCCCCGATCGCCACCGGCGTGGGCGCCCATCCCGGCCCGGACGCCCTCGACCTCCGCGAGGATGCGCTCGGCACGGACCAGCAGCTCCTCACCCGCGACCGTGGGCACGACGCCATGCGGCGTGCGGTGCAGCAGCGCCACCCCCAGCTCGGCCTCCAGCCGCCGGATCTGCTGCGAGAGCGCCGGCTGGGTCACGTGCAGTGCCTCGGCCGCCCGCGTGACGTGCCGGTGGCGGGCGGCCGCGGCGAAGTACTGCAGCTGACGCAGCTCCATCCCGACATCCTGACGTGCGGTGCCCGTCGGGTCCCCGCGTCCGCTTGGCGATCGTTCGCGTCATGTGAACGATCGCCAAGCGCCGCCACGGACCAGCATGTCGGAGACCGAGCGGGTGGTCCGATCGTCAGCGTGCGAACGGTCATCAGGCACTCCGGACGGTCATCGGGCGCTCCGGACGGACCGGCGCCGTCCGGCGCCGGTCGCCGCCTGCCATCATCGGCCTGTGGATCTCGACCTGTTGCGCAGCACGCTGGAGGAGTTGGAGCAGCCGCGCTTCCGGTTCGACCAGATCTGGAAGTGGACGGCCGAGGGTGCCGCCGGCTACCACGAGATGTCGAACCTGCCGGTGGCGCTGCGCGCCGAGCTGACCGAGCGGGTGCCGTTCTCGACCCTCCACGAGGTCCGCCGCGCGACCGCGTCGGACGGCACCGAGAAGCTGCTGCTCACCACCCACGACGGACGGCCGATCGAGACCGTCCTCATGCGCTACAAGGACGGCCGCCGCTCGATCTGCGTCAGCTCGCAGTCCGGTTGTCCGCTGACCTGCACGTTCTGCGCCACGGGCCAGATGAAGTTCGGGCGCAACCTGACCGCGTGGGAGATCCTCGACCAGGCGCTGGCCCTGCGCCGGATCGACGCCCTGAACCACTGCGTGTTCATGGGCATGGGCGAGCCGATGATGAACCTCGACAACGTGCTCGAGGTCTGTCGGCGGCTGCCGGACGTGGGCATCACCGCCCGGCGGACGGGGATCTCCACCGTCGGCTGGGTACCGGGGATCGACGCGCTGACCGCGTCCGACGTGCCGGTGCGCCTGGCGTGGTCGCTGCACGCCCCGCAGGACGAGCTCCGCAGCGAGATCATGCCGGTCAACGACCGCTACTCGCTGGCCGACGTCAAGGCCGCGTGCGACCGGTTCTACGAGAAGCGCCGCAAGATGGTCTTCGTCGAGTACGTGATGCTCGCGGGGATCAACGACTCGGTCGCGCAGGCGCGACAGCTCGCCGACCTGCTGGAGCCGTGGAAGTACAAGGTCAACCTCATCCCCTACAACCCGACCGACTCCGTCTACGACGGGTCGGCCAAGGGGGCGATGGACGCCTTCCGCGACACGCTGGAGGACCGCGGGTTCAACGCGACGATCCGCCTGATCCGCGGCCGGGACATCGACGCGGCGTGCGGGCAGCTGGCGGCGAAGGCCGCGGCGTAGGGACGACGGTCCGTCGCGACGGTGCGACGAGACCGGCACGAGATCGGCACAGACCGCCGCAGATTCGGTACGACTGCGGTGCTACCGTGGGTCCATGGCCGTGCGCAAGCTCTCGATCTCGCTCGACCAGGAGGTCGCCGATCGCGCCGCGCGGCTCGCCGAGGAGCAGGGCACGACCCTCTCGTCGGTCATCGGTCAGAGCCTCCAGGATCGGTTCCGCGTCGCCGACGGGAGAGCGGCGATGCGCGAGTGGGACGTCGAGGACGGCCCGGTGCCCGACGCCGCCCTCGAGCGGGCGGACCGGTTGCTGGACGACCTCGGCATCCGACCTCGTCGATGAGGGGCGTCACCTACGACACGGGGGTCCTCATCGCCGCCGAGCGGGCCGATGTCGACGTCCGGGCGACGCACGACCGCCTCCTCGCCCACGGCATCACGCCCACCGTGCCGGCCAACGTCCTGGCCCAGGCGTGGCGCGGCGGGCCCCAACCCCGGCTCAGTCGGCTGCTGCGCGGGTGCCGGATCGCACCGGTCGACGAGCGTCAGGCCCGGCAGGCCGGCACCGCTCTCGCCCGCTCGGCCACCAGCGACGTCGTCGACGCCACCGTCGTGATCGCCGCGGCCACCCGCGGCGACGTGGTGCTCACCGGCGACCCCGACGATCTGCGCCGCATCGCCGACGCCGTCGCTCCGGACCTGCCGATCCACGCGATCTGACGCGGACCGTCGCGTAGGCGCGTTCAGCGAGGGACTGCGCCAGGAGGTCACCCGGCGCCCCGTGGCGGAGCGGCCTCGGCAGGTGGGGCCGGACACGCTGCGACGGGTTCCGGTCAGGTCACCCCGCCGCGCGCAGGTACCGCAGCACCGCCAGGACGCGCCGGTGATCGTCGCCGGTGGCGGGCAGGTCGAGCTTGGCGAAGATGTTCGACACGTGCTTCTCGACCGCCCCGCCGCCGACGACGAGCGCGGCCGCGATCGCCGCATTGGTGCGACCCTCGGCCATCAGGCCCAGCACCTCGCGCTCGCGCGGCGTGAGTGCGTCCAGCGCGTCGTCGGGATCGGCCTCGCGTCCGCGGACGAGCTCGGCGACGACCTCGCGGTCGAGCGCCGTTCCGCCATCCGCGACGCGTCGCACCGCGTCGATGAACCCGCGCACGTCGGACACCCGCTCCTTCAGCAGGTAGCCGACCCCGGCCCCACCGCCGGCCAACAGCTCGGCGGTGTAGACCGGCTCGACGTACTGCGACAGCACGAGGACCCCCATGCCGGGCTGCTGCTCGCGGGCGGCGATCGCCGCCTGCAGGCCCTCGTCGGTGAACGTCGGCGGCAGCCGGACGTCCACCACCGCCAGGTCGGGCTTGTGGGCCCCGACGATCCGCAGCAGTCCCGGCCCGTCCTCGGCCTCGGCGACGACGTCCACGTGGTTCTCGCGCAGCAGCGACACGATCCCGGCCCGCAGCAGCGCGTGGTCCTCGACGATCACGACCCGCACGGGAGCACCGCCTTCACCGTCGTGCCCGGGCCACCGGGGGCCCGGGGCTCATCACCGCCGGCGGAACGGTCGGCCCGCGGCGCCGTGGCAGCGGAGGGCGCACCGGCGTCGGTCGCCGTCGCGCCCGCCTCCGCGGTCGCATCCGGGGCGTTGCCGGTGGATGTCGTCTCGCTGCCGGAGGCCGCGGTCGGGACGTCCCCGACCAGCGCCGTGCCGCCGTCGGCGACGCTCAGCCGGCCGTCGAGCGCCTCGACCCGACGGCGCAGGCCCTGCAGGCCCGAGCCGTCGGGGTCGGCACCCCCGCGCCCGTCGTCGGCGATGGTCACCGTCAGCCGTTCGTCGTCACCGCGGAGGCGCACGAGCGCCCCGTCGGCCCGGGCGTGCTTGACGACGTTCGTCAGGGCCTCGGCGACGACGAAGTACGCCGCGGACTCCACGACCGGCAACGGTCGCTCGCCGATCCGCGCATCGACCCGGACGGGCAGCGCGTGCCGCTGCGCGAGCGCCTCGACGGCGGCGATCAGGCCGCGGTCGGCGAGCACCGGCGGGGCGATCCCGCGCGCCAGGTCGCGCAGCTCCGAGATCGCGGCCGTCGCGTCGCCCCGCGCCGCCCGCACGAGCTCGAGCAGGGCGGGATCCCCACCCTCGGGTGCGTCCTCCAGTCGCTGCTCTGCCCGTCCGAGCTGCATGCTCAGCGCCACCAGGCGGGCCTGGGCACCGTCGTGGAGGTCGCGCTCGATCCGCCGCAGCTCGGCGGCCTGCACGTCCAGGGCCCCGCGGCGGGTGCGGGTCAGCTCCTCGACCCGGCCCTGGAGGGCCTGTGCGTCGCTCCACGGCAGCGCCGCGCGGTGGTTCCAGATCCACCCGGACCCGGCGAGGAACGCGATCGACATCAACGGCCACACCGGCCAGAACTCGCCCATCCCCGCCAACGCCCAGATCACGACCTCGAGGACGGCGGCGGCGGCGAGCACGACGTAGAAGGCGTGCCAGCGCCCGCCGGGGGCGTCCCACCGGTCCGCCACGTGGAGCGTCAGCAGGTGCGAGCCGACGGTGCAGGCAAAGGCGAACCACACCCAGACGGGCCAGAACCAGCCGAGCCCGTCGAGCGCCCAGACCGGCACCATCGTCGCGCAGACCAGACCGGCGAAGGCCACGTGCGGCCCGGCGAGCTGCCGCAGTCGACGGCGCGGCCCGGGCGTCGGCGCCTCGGCGCCCGTACCCGGGTCCGCCGCGGTCGCGGTGCTCACCGGCTCAGCGAACATCGGCGCGAGCGGTCGAGGAGAGAGGGGACACGGCCTCGCCATCGTCCCACGGATCGCCGGGTCCGACCGGACCGCGGTCGCCGCCGCGCCGACGCGGGTCGGCGTCGACCGCATCGTGCGCGAGGTCGGTGAGCGGCTCCTCCCCCGCGACCGGCCGACGACCGCGCGCCCGACGACCCCGCTCGCGCCCGAAGGCCCGCTCACCGAGGAGCGTGACCGCGGCCGGCAGGGCGACGGCCCGCACGATCGTCGCGTCCAGCAGGATCGCGGCGGAGAGCGCGAAGCCCATCTGCTTCATGTCGACCATCCGCATCGTGATGAAGATCGCGAACACGACGACCATGACGACCGCGGCGCTCGTGATCGCGCCGGCGGTCGCGCCGACGCCCTCGGCCGCGGCCTCACGCGGGCTGGCACCGGCACGGCGCGCCTCGCGCATCCGCTCCAGCACGAGGATCGTGTAGTCCATCGACAGACCGAACAGGATCACGAAGGCCATCAGCGGCAGCCACGACGCGATCGTGCCGGTGGAGGTGAAGCCCAGCGCGTCCTCCGCCCACGTGTTCTGGAACACGAGCGTCACCAGGCCGTAGGTCGCGCCGGTCGACAGCAGGTTCAGCGCGATCACCGTCAGGGCCAGCCGCACCGAGCGGAAGCTCGTCACGATCAGGAGGAACGCCAGACCCAGCACGAACCCGAGGACGAGCGGCAGCGCGTCGGTCATCCGGTCGGCGAAGTCCATCGACGACGCCGTCCCGCCGCCGACGAGCAGCTCGGCGCCCGGGACGATCCGCGACACGGTCGGCGCGACGTCGTCCCGCAACTCGCGCACGGCGGCCTGGGCCTCGTCGAGGTCCGCATCGGGGAGCGGCACCTCGAGCACCGCGGTGCGTCCGTCGTCGGACACCCGCGTGTCGACGGCGCCGCCGCCTCCGGTCACCTCGAGCGCACGGGCGCCCAGGTCGCGCAGGCCGGCGCGGGCGTCGGTGCCGCCCAGGTCCGATCCGGTCACGACGAGCGTCGCGTTGCTCGGCGCGCCGGGGAACGTCTGATCGATCGCCTTCTGCGCCTGCACGGCCGGCGTGTCGTCGGGCAGGCCCGCCAGACCGGAGTCGGCGGTGTGCATCCCCAGGGCCGGCACCGCGATCGCCGCGAGCAGGACGGCGGCCGTCAACAGCGCGGTGCGCGGCCGACGCGTCACGGCGCGGGCGATCGCGCCCCAGGCCCCGTGACCCTCGCCACGGCCGTCGGGCTGTGGGCGCCCCCCACCGCGACGGTCGGCACGCTCCGCGCGACGGGCGGCGCGGCGATCGCGACGGCGGGCGCCGGGCAGACGGCCCCGGTCGATCCGGTCACCCAGCAGCGCGAGCACGGCGGGCAGCACCGTCAGCGATCCGATCAGGGCGATGCCGACGACGAGCATGGTCCCGGCGGCCATCGACATGAAGTCACCGACACCCGTGACGAACAGGCCGGCCAGCGCGACCATCACGGTCAGCCCGCTGACGAGCACTGCCCGCCCCACGGTCGCCGCCGCGATGTCGAGGGCCTCCGCGCCGGTGCGTCCGGCACGACGCTCCTCGCGCACGCGGCGGACGTAGAAGAGCGAGTAGTCGACGCCGACCGCCAGGCCGATGAGGCCCAGGAGCGACGCGGTGGTGTCCCCGTTGGGAACGAGCTGCGACACGACGCCGAGCGCCCCGAACCCACCGGCGACGGCGGTCACGCCGAGGATCAACGGGACCGACGCGGCGACGAGCGCGCCGAACGCCACGATCAGGACGATCAGGACGACCGGCAGCGTCATCAGGTGCGACTTGCCCATGTCCTCCTCGGCCACGGTTCCGAACGCCCGCGGGGTGCTGCCCTCGCCGAGCTGGTGGACCTCGACGCCGCTGTGCGCGGCGCGCGCGTCGTCGACCGCGTCCATCAGCGGTACGACGTGCTCCTCCGCATCGTCGGGGTCACCACGCAGGGTGGCGGTGACGAGCAGCGATCGGCCGCCGTCGGTCCGCATGGCGCGGGCGTCGGGCGACTCACCGAGCGGGCTCCGGACGTCACCGACCTCGGGCACCTCGGCGATGCGACGTTGCACGTCGCGGGCCACGCGGGCCGCGGCCGCGGCGGTGTCGGCGCGGATGAGGATCGTCTCGGTGGCGGGGGTCCGCAGGCCCGAGTCGTCGACCCGCTGGGCGACGCCCCCGGACTCGCCGACCGCCGCCTCGGTCGGCGTCAGGTCGCGGGTGCCGGTCATCGAGCCGGCCACGGTGCAGCCGACGATGAAGGCGATCCACAGCAGGATCACCGTCCTGGGACGGCGTCGCGCGGCGCGTGCGGCGCCGCGGACGAGGTGCGCGATGGCGCCGTGGGGTGGGGAGTTCTCGAGCATGCGACCAGCGTCGCGCCGCCGCGCCGCCGTTTCGCTGGGGCTGGACCCCGGATCGACAGGAGCGGGCCCCCGGATCGATGGTGGGGAAAACCCCACCCCCGGTGACGACGGCCGATGCTCACGCCGGTCTGGCCTCCTGCCACCTCACCCCTCGGCGACCGGCCCCACCGGTCCAAGGGCCCGCTCCACCCCCGACCGAGGTCGGGGGTCACCGTCGACCTTCGACGGGTCGTGGCGCGTTGCCGCGGTTGGTACCGTCGCCGCGATGCCTGGGGACACGCGCGGAGCCGTGCAGGATCGACCGCGTGACCCGGGCGTGGCGGTCGACGTCGTCGACCTCGCCAAGCACTACGGCGACGTCCGCGCGGTCGACGGGATCACCTTCTCGGCGGCACCGGGGGAGGTGTTCGGTCTGCTCGGCCACAACGGCGCGGGCAAGACGACGACGATCCGGATGCTCACCGGCCGGACCCCACCGACCGCCGGCCGGGCGAGCGTCGCCGGGCACGACGTGGTGTCCGACCGCGACGCCGCACGCGCCGCGCTCAACCTCGTCTTCGAGGACCAGAACCTGTATCCGCGGCTGACCGGCCGCGACAACCTCAAGCTCTTCTCCGACCTGTACGGGATGCCCGCGGGGCGCGTCGACGAGCTGCTGGAGCGCGTCGCGATCGCCCACGCGGCGGACCGCAAGGTCAAGACCTACTCGACCGGGATGAAGCAGCGTCTGCTGCTGGC
>JBFWKS010000114.1:0-12012 GCA_050252545.1 Solirubrobacteraceae bacterium | reverse complement strand
CTCGGTCGACGCCTGGCACCTGCTCGATCATGCGGCCTGAGTCGACGCTGGAGCCGGAGCGCCTGGAGCGGATCCGGGACCAGCTGGGCGACCGTCCATGGGACATGGTGACGGTTGCGGAGCTGGCGCAGGCGGCGGGCATGTCGCGGATGACCCTGCACCGTCGGGGGATCGGCAAGCCCGAGATCCAGGGGCAGCTCGCGTCGCTGCTGGAGCGCGACTACCGGGACGCGCTCCTGCCGGCGCTCGTCGCGCGCGCCGACGGGCGCGAGCGGCTGCGCATGGCGCTCGAGGCGGTCTGTGCCGTCGACGAGCGGTCGCTCGGGACGTTGTGGGCGCTCGGCGATCGCGTCGGCCAGGTCTTCCACGACCCGGGCGACGGCCCGGTGCTGACGCGGGCGACCTTCACCGACGGGCTGCGCCGGATCCTCGAGGACGGGATCACGGACGGGACGCTCCGCGCGGAGGATCCCGAGGAGGCGGCGACGTTGCTCTTCAACGCCGTCGGCTGGACGTACCGCCATCTGCGCCGGGGGCACCGGTGGCCGCCGGACCGGGCCCGCGACGGCGTGGTCGCTCTGCTGCTCGACGGCGTGACGAGCCGGTAGCGGGGCGCTCGCTCCGACGACCTTGGCGTGGCTACTCGTCGTCGGGCGGCCAGGCCTGCTCGAACGAGCACCACCACGTCGTGCGCCCGCCGACGGTGGCGCGGACCATCTCGGCCCCACAGCGCGGGCAGTGCTCGCCCTTGCGGCGGTGGGGGATGACGTCGCCCAGGTGGACGCCGCCGCGGACGATCGCCTCGCGGGTGGCGGCCTGCACCGTGGCGTGGAGCTCCTGCAGCTCGTCGGCGGAGAGGTCCGCCGCCGGGCGCAGCGGCGGCTGCTCCGCCTGCCACAGCACCTCGTCGCAGAGCAGGTTGCCGATCCCCGCGATGGTCGCCTGATCCATCAGCCGCGCCTTCAGCGGCGTGGTCCCCCGACCGACGCGCTCGACGAACTCGTCCGCGGTGATCAGCAGCGCGTCCGGGCCCAGGTGCGACAGGTCCGGGTCCAGCCGTACCCGTCCCAACCGGCGCTTGTCGAACAGCAGCAGCCGGCCACCGTCGTCGACGTCGATCGCGAACCGCGTCCAGCTCGGCTCGCCCGGGAGCTCGCGTGAGCCGGCACCCGATCCGTTGCGCACCGGCATCGACCAGTCGGTCCGTTCGCGTGCGGTGAGCGGCTCGCCGGCGGTGTCCGGCAGGCCCAGGGCAGCGGCGTGGTCGGCGCGCAGACGGGCGACCCCGGTCGTCGTCGGCGCGGTCCCGTCCCGGACACCACCGGGGGAGCCGACCGATCCGGCTCCTTCGGGCGCCATCCCGACGAGCCGTCCCGCCATGCCCAGGTGCAGGCCGACCTGCCGTTCGTCGTCGAGGTCGAGCCACAGCGACTTGCCGATCCGGCCGACGCCGACGATCCGGCGGCCGATGAGCGCCGCGGCGATCTCGCCCGGAGGGTGGGGTCGGCACACCCACTCGTCCGCGTCGTCGACGTCGACGATCGCCCGGCCCAGCGTCCAACGCTCGGCGAGGGCGCGGGCGGCTTCGACCTCGGGCAGCTCGGGCACGCGGAGGAGGGTAGGGGAGGTGCGCCCGAGCGGGTTCCGACGCGGGTTGGCCGAGTCGACCGACGGGCGTCGCGATGGGGTGCGTCGCGATGGGTTGATCGAGGCGCACCGGGACAGCGGGTGCGGACCGGGACAGCGGGTCGTCCGACCGTCGTGGGGCGAGGGTAGGACGACCCGCTGTCGGTGGGACCTCGATCAGCCCGCAGGGGACCGACGACGCAGCGCCGTGAGCGACGGGGGAGGAGGGGCGTGCAGGCGGTCCCGGGTAGGGTTCGTCCATGTCGAACCCGGACTCCCGCACGGCGGTCGAGAACGCCCTGAAGCACCTGCTCGAGCAGGTGCCCGCCCTCAAGCCGCTGAAGATCATCGCGGCGGCCGAGGTCCAGGGTGGACGGGACGTCCAGCACGTGCGGATCGTCATGCCGGGACCGAAGGTCACCAAGGAGCTCTCCCCGGACGCGCGGATCACCGTCGACATCCGGCGCGACGTGCTCAACGAGCTCGTCGACGCGGATCTGGCGTCGTGGATCCGGGCGTGGAACCACGGCCGGATCAAGGCGCACGGGGTCGACCAGTACCTCAAGCTCATCGGCCAGGTCGTGTCGAAGACCGCCGCGAAGACGAAGGCGCGGAGCGAGCAGGGCTGACGGGCGGCGGGCGGTCCGGTCCGGCCGAGGGCGCGCCGACGCCTGCGTCCTGGACCGCCCCGGGACGGGCGCGGTGGCAGCCATCCCCGCGGTACCACTTCGTCGTCGCTACATCGAGGGCGCGCGCCGGGTCTAGGATCGGCGCATGAGCCTTCCCCAGCCCCGCGGCGACGCCGCCGCCCTCGTCACCGGTGCGTCGTCGGGCATCGGCGTCGACCTCGCCCGGGAGCTTGCCGCCCGCGGCCACGCGCTGATCCTCGTGGCGCGCCGCGAGGGCAAGCTGCGCGAGGTCGCCGACGAGTTGTCGGCAGCCCACGGGGTGCGGGTGGAGATCCTTCCGGCGGACCTGTCGGAGCGCGAGGGACGGCTGGATCTGCTGCGTCGCGTCGACGAGCTCGGCCTCGACGTCGACATCCTGCTGAACAATGCCGGGTACGGCCTGTCGGGACCGTTCATCGAGCTCGACGAGGACCGGCAGGAACAGATGATCCGCCTCAACGTCGAGGCGGTCCACCACCTGGCCCGGGCGCTGGCCCCCGGCATGGCCGAGCGCGGGTCGGGCGCGATCCTGCTGCTCGCGTCGATCGCGGCGTTCCAGCCGGTCGTCGGGATGAGCGATTACGCGGCCACCAAGGCGTTCGTCCTGAGCCTCGGCGAGACGCTCCACGAGGAGTTGAAGTCCCGCGGCGTGGCGGTCACGACGCTCTGCCCGGGGCCGGTGAAGACCGAGTTCTGGGACGTCGCCGGCGAGCTCGAGGGCAACCTCAGCCCCAAGCCGATGTGGGCCAAGGCGGAGAAGGTCGCCCGCGAGGCGATCGAGGGCCTGGAGAAGGGCCACCGCGTGGTGGTTCCCCACGCCCCGGTGAAGGCGGCGTCGCTGGCGGGGCGCTACACGCCGCGTTCGCTGCTGCTGCCGCTCATGAAGATCGCGGGCAAGTAGCGCCGGGTCGGCGCGGCCCGCTGGGGGCCGCGCTCGGCGCCGCTCAGGCGGCGTAGCCGGCGGCGCGGCCCTGGCCGGCGATCCGCTCGGCCATCTTCTTGTTCGCCTCGTCGACCATCTCGCCCTCGAAGATCGCGGCGCCCGCGCCGGCCTCGACCGCTGCGGCGTAGGCGGCGAGCATGCCCTCGGCCTTCTCCCACTGCTCGCGCGTGGGGGTGAAGATCTCGTTGATGACGTCGATCTGGGCGGGGTGGATCGACCACTTGCCGTCCAGGCCCAGCGCCCGCACCAGACGCGTGCGCTCGCGCAGCCCGTCCTCGTCCTTGAACGCGGCGTACGGCCCGTCGATCGCCTGGATGCCGGCGGCACGGGCCGCGACGACGAGACGCGAGTACAGGTAGTTCAGGTGGTCGCCGGGGTAGCCCTCGGGTGCGCCGCCGATCTGGGTGATCGGGATGCCGATCGCGGCGGAGTAGTCACCGGGCCCGAAGATGATCGTCTCCATCCGCGGCGATGCGGTCGTGATCGCCTCGACGTTGACGAGGCCCTTGGCGTCCTCGATCTGCGCCTCGATCCCGATCCGGCCCAGCTCGTAGCCCTTGGCCATCTCGATCTGGGTGAGGAGCTTGTCGGTCAGCTCGATGTCGCCCGGGGTCTGGACCTTCGGGAGCATCACGGCGTGGAGCTTGTCCCCGGCCTGCTCGACGACGTCGATGAGGTCGCGGTAGAAGAACTCCGTGTCGGTCCCGTTGACGCGGAACACGACCGTCTTGTCCTCGGGGAACTCGAGCGTGTTCAGCGCCTCGATGATCCGGGCGCGGGCTGCTTCCTTCTCGCTCCGCGCGACCGAGTCCTCGAGGTCGAAGAACACCTGGTCGGCGGCCAGGGTCGGGGCCTTGGCCAGGAACTTCTCGCTCGATCCGGGGACCGAGTGGCAGGTGCGCCGAGGGCGGGTCGGACGGGGGCCGTGGGCTGCGCTCATGGCGAGGATCGTGCCACGTCGCGGTCCGGGGACGCGGCCTGCGTCGCGCACGCCGCGTGGGCGGGACGCGGCGAGGATTCGCCGGGCGGCTCGCCGCGGTACACCGGAGCGGAACCGCCCGGTCGGCCCGGCGATCTGCGATGTTGACGCGATGTCAAGCTCATCAAGGCTCTCATCGGCCGCCGCCGCCGCGGTGGTCGGGCTCCTCGTGCTTCCCGGCATCGCGGGAGCGGCGACGTGGTCATCCCGCCTCATGACCTCGCGCCGCCGATCGCCCGGCAGGCCCAGGACGTGCGCATCGCGACCGGGGCGGACGGTACGACCGTCGCGGCGTGGAAGCGCGAGATCCCGGGCGGCGACGGGCCCCGAGTCGAGGCGGCGGTACGGCCCAATGGCGGCGCGTGGTCGATGTCGACCGTGCTGGAGTCCGTCGACGCGCCCGAGAAGCTCGACGACGTTCAGGCGACGGTCACCCCGACCGGCGTCGTAGCCGTCATCTGATCTCGGGCCCACGCCGGTGTCAGCGCCAGCGTCCGGACGGCGACGTGGACGGCGGACGACGGTTGGGGCGGCGGGGTACGGACGCTCTCGGCGGCGGGAATGACGGACGTCGACGATCCGATCATCGCGGCCGGGCCGAATGGTGAGTTGACGGCGGTGTGGTCGAAGCCCAACGGGGCGACGGATCTGTTGGTGGTCGCGCAGCGCACACCCGCCGGGGTTTGGGGTCCGTCCGACGACGTGTTCGGCGCCATTCTGGTGAACGAGCCGCAGCTCGCCTACGGGGCCGACGGCACGGTCTACGTCGTCTGGGAGGCGAGGCACCAGGCGTCTCGGATTCGGTTCGCCTACAACACCCCAGGAGTCGGATGGTCGAGCCCCGGCGGCATCTCCCCCGACGGCCAGTCGGCCAGCGAGCCGATGATCGCCGTCGCACCCAGAAGGGCCGTGTCGGCGTGGTCTGGGAGACCGACAACGGCGAGGTCTGGGGCATCACACGGACGCCTGCGGATCCCGGTATCGCGGAACGACTCGACGACCCGACCCCGCAGCCCGCTCCGACCGAGGCGAGCGCTCCCGATATCGGCGTGGCCGACGGCGGCGCGTTCACCGTGGTCTGGCACGAGGACGTCGTGGGTGGGGAGACCCGGGTCCTGGCCCGGTCGTGGCGTGGGGGTGCCTGGCAGCCAACGGAGACGGTGGTGTCGGGATCCGCGGTCGACAACGACCTGGACCTCGCGGTGGCTCCGGACGGGAGCACGGCGGTCGTGTGGGAGGAGCAGGGGGCAGGCGATCGTTGGGGCATCCGTGGGCGGCTGCGAGATCGGCACGGCGCGTGGGAAGCGGCGCAGGCGGTGGAGGGTACGCCGGGATATGAGGCACAGCACCCGCAGGTCGCGGCGTACGACGACGGCAGCTTCGTCGCCGACTGGGGCCTCTGGTCGGGTATCGACTCCGGGTACACCCAGGCGGCGATCCTCGATCGGACGCCGCCCCGGATCTCGTTGACGCCACCCGCCCGAGGAACGGAGGGCGTGCCGATCGCCTTCTCCCCGGACGTCACCGACCGCTGGTCGGCGCTGGAGTCCGTCGTGTGGCGCGTCTCCGGACAGGTGCCGAACACGCCGTTCGACGTCGAGGACGGCTTCAGCTGGACGCCGACCGCTCCCGGCAACTACGTCGTCTACATCGTGGCGCGGGACACGGCAGGCAACCAGGTCACCCACGACTTCTCGGTCGACGTCGATCCCGCCCCGGTGGTGACGGACCCCGAGCCCGACCCCACGCCCGATCTGGCTCCGCCGCCCGACCCGCGGCCGGATCCGAAGCCGGACCCGGCTCCGGACGCCAAGCCCGACCGGCAGCCCGCCACCGATCCCCGGACGTGCGAGACCCCCTTCGTCGAGCTCGTCGGCATCGAGGCGCGGGGCACGAGGAAGGCTCCCCGGGTCCGCCTGACCGCGGTCACCGGCCCGTCGCTCGTCGGCCGGATCGTCTCGATCCGTCGGGACGGGAAGAAGGTCGGTCGCGCCCGGGTCGGCCGTGACCGCACCGTCGTGGCGACCGTGGCCGCTCCGCGCGCGGCCAAGGCCCGCGCCAAGGCCCGGTACCGCGTGACCGTGGGCACGTCGCGCTCGCGGGCGTTGAAGGCCACGCGGATGGCGCGCGTCACGAGCACCAAGCGCATGTCGACGGGCCGGCTGCGGGTCGCCGGCCGTGTGGACGGCGTCCGACGTACGACGGCGATGACCGTCACCGGTCGCACGGTCTGTGGCGCCGCGGCGTCGGTCACCACCCGGGTGCGGACCGACGCCCGGGGGCGCTTCCGTACGACGCTCTCTCCCGCGGGATCGACCGGGGCGATCACCGTCTACCGGATCGCGCCGTCGGGGGCCAGGACCGTGACGCTGCCGATCGTGCTCGTCACGCGCTGACGGTGTCGGCGGCGGGCGCTCACCGCGTCCGCCGCCCGTCGCTGTCCGTGGTCAGCGAGCCCGCGTGCGGGCAGGCCGCACCTTGACGCTGCCGTTGCGGATCTTGAGCGTCCAGCGGGCGCCGGCGGCCCGCACCGAGACGGTGCTGCGACGGCGCTCGCCCGCTCGCAGGCGGACACCGCGACGGTAGGTCCTGAACGACCGCTGCGACGTCTTGCGGTAGTGGCTGGAGACGGGCTTCTTCATCCCGGCCCGGCGGACCACGTAGGTGAGGCGCGAGTTCCTGACGCGAGCCTTCGTCAGACGCTGCCGCTTCTTCTTGCGCTTCGGCTTGGTGGTGGTCCCGGAGCCGCTCCCGCTCCCGGAGCCGCTGCTTCCGCCGGGCGATGGCTCGGACGGCGGCGCCGGGGCGGCGCCGAGTGCACCGATCGGAGATCGACGCACCATCGCCCGGTCGAACCACAGCTCCAGCGGGTTGGTCTGCTTGCCCTCGCCGATCGAGACCAGGCCGACGCGCAGCCGGGTGATGCCACCGCCGTAGGTGTTGGCCGCGGTGGAGGAGGACACGAGCCGCCCGTCGATCCGGACCTCGTTCACGGCTCTACCGGACGCGCTGCTCAGGCGCTGGTGCACCTCGAGCCAGAACCAGCGGCCCTCGGGCAGCGCGAACGACGGGCTGAGGTCGGCATCGAATCCCGAGCCGCCGCCCGAGGAGCCGGGAACGTAGCCGGCCATCCGGTACAGGTGGGCCCGGCCGTCACCGAGCATCCCGATGCCGCCGTAGTCGACGGTCGAACCGGCGCCGTAGGTGTCCCAGCGGAGCAGGTCGGTCTGGCTCTGGTTCTTCGCAGAGAACCCGGACGGCAGGAAGAACGCAGCGCCGTAGTGCACGTCGTCGCCCTCGCTCCAACCGACGTTCATGACCCCGCGCTGGTAGCCGTTCGCACCGCCACCGCCGTACCGGGCGTGCGCGGCGCCCGCACCCTCGTACGTCCGGCTGCCGTCGACGCTCAGCGTGCCGCTGGTGGCGTTCGTCTGGTCGAATCCGGCGAAGCCACTCGCGTTCATGTCCGCCGTGCGGTCGGTCACGGCGGCGGATGCTCCCGCGGGCACGCCGAGGAGCGCTGCTCCTGCGGCGAGGGTGGTTCCGACCGCCCAGGCGAGGGCGGCGGGGCGGCGGGCGTGGAGGGGCGGGCGGCGCTGCATGCCCGACATGGGTGAGGGATCCGCCCCCGCGGGGTGAGGAAGTTCCCGGATTCTCGGCGCGCGGGATGCGATGTTCCCGGTTTCTCGGGCGTCCGAACGTCCAGGTGCGGACGACCGCCGACGGCGGTCCAGACGAGCTCGAGGAGACGGAGCTTCGTCCATGGATCGGCAACAGCGGTTCCGCCGGAGCACCCGCCCGATGCTCGTGTTCGACGACGCCCGTACGGTCCTCGACGCCAATCGGATGGCTTCGGTGCTCCTGCGGATGCGCCACGATCGGGTGCTGGGCCTCAACCTGGACGATCTGGTGGCGGAGGACGACCGTCCGTGGCTCGACGAGGTGCTCGCCCCGGTCACCGACGGCGCCCGGACGAACGGCGACGGCGCGGACGACGACGAGCAGGGAAGACGCACGCGGACGCTGCCTCTGGTGCTCGCGATGCCGGACGGCGGGCGTCCGGTGGTGGACATGGCCTGCGAGGCGGACCTCGCGCCCGGGCGACACCTGCTCGTGTGCGATCTTCCGTCGGCCGACGGTGACGCGCGGTTCGAGGCCGGCCGGCTCCTGACGACGCGGGAGCGCCAGGTGCTCACGCAGGTCGCGGTCGGCCGGACCGGCCCGGAGATCGCCGCCGACCTCGTCCTCGCCCCGGCCACCGTCGAGTCCCACGTCTCGCGGGCCCTCGGCAAGCTGCGGGCACGGAACCGGCCGCACGGCGTCGCGATCGCCCTCCGGCGCGGCGAGATCGACGCCGATGTCTTCGCCACCGATCTGCCGCCCGCCCCCGAGCGTCCGCCGTCGGCCGCCCCCGACGGGCGCGTGTACGACGACCCGCGACGTCCGACGATCGACACCGTGGCCGACCCGGTCGCGGTGGTGGACGAGACCGGTGCGATCCTCGCGGTCAACGATCGGTGGACCGTGGCCGCCGACGGACCGGGGGCCGGGCCGGGCGACGATGCGGTCCACGGGCTCGAGCGGGTGCTGGGGGCCGGGCCGGGCCGGGAGCTCGACGCCGTCGCCGTGGCGTTGCGGCGGGTGCTGGCGGGCGAGGTCGACGACGCGCGCGCGGAGGTCGCCGGACACGGTCCCGCCGGACCACGGGACTTCGAGGTCGGGGTCGAGCGCCAGGCGGGCGACGGTCCGGTGCGGGCCCGGATCCGGATCCGGGACGTGACGGAGCGTCGCCTTCGGGAGCGGGTGGGGCTCCGGGAGCAGGCGGCCCTGGACGGGCTCGAGATCGCGCTCGTCCTCAGCACCGGATCCGGCGTGGTCGAGTCCTGGCGGGGGGCGGCGACGACGCTCTTCGGCTGGTCGCCGGCGGAGGCGCTCGGGCGGCGGATCGACGAGCTCGTCTTCGAGCGGCTCGCTCCGGCTGCGCTCGACGAGCGGATGAGGATCGTCGCGACGGGCACGCCGTGGGCCGGCGGGGTCCGCCTCCGCCGTCGCGACGGCTCGGTGTTCGACGCATGGGTCCGCCACCGCGCCGTGAGCGTGGCCGTGGCCGGTGACGACCGGGCCCGGATCGCGACCGAGGTGTCGGACGCCTCCGCGCTGGTGGCCTGTCGACGTGCGGCGCATGCGACCGCGGTCCGCCTCGACGCGACCGTCGAGGCGATGCGCGACGGGATGGTGCGCGTGGGGGCCGACGGGTCCATCGAGCAGATCAACCGGGTCGGGGCCGACATGGTGGGTCGGACCCCGGCGCAGTTGCGCGGCCGGTCGCTGTCGGCACTGCGGCGCGACGTGGCCGTCGTGCCCGACGATCGGGCCGGGCGGCCACGGGCCGCCGAGGAAGCGGGAGAGGTGCTCAGGCGCGACGGCATGCCGCTGCCGGTGCTCTGCCGGACGGTCGCGTTCGACGCCGGCGACGGCGATGCGGGAGCGCTGGTGCTCTTCCGTCACGACGACTCCCGGACCGCGCTCCGGTCACCGGGCGGACCGGCCGGGCATCGCCGACGGGCGATCGGGCGCGCACTGGCAGGGCACGGCCCGGTCGTTCGGGTCCAACCGCTCGTCGAGGTCGCGACAGGCCGTCGGCTGCGCGACGTGCTGCTCCCCGACGTCACCCTGCCGGACGGCGGGCCGGCCGGCCCCGACCGCGTCCGGGCGGTGGCGGACGACCTCGGTCTCGGGCGGATGGTCGACGAGCGACTGCTGGAGGAGGCGGCCCGGGCGACCGCGAAGGGTGCCCGGGTCGAGGTCGACCTGTCGTGGGCGACGGCGCCCGATTTCGGTCTCATCGGCCGGCTGGAGGACGTCTTCGGCCTGGCCGGTGCGGAGCTCTCCCGCTGCGTCCTCGCGATCCCCGCGACCGCCGTGCGCGACGAGCCGGGCCACGTCGCCACGCTGGTCCGCGGCGCCGCCGACCGCGGGTGCACCGCCGTGCTGACCGGGTTCGAGCCCGACCGCGCGGGTCTCGCGCACCTGCAAGACCTGCCGTGGGACGAGGTGCGCATGGACGGGAGGTTCGCCCTCGAGTTGCGACGTCAACCCGCGGTCGTGGGTGTCGTCCGGGCCGTGGCGGACCTGGTGCGGGCGCGTGGCCTCCGCGTCGGGCTCGCCGGTGTCGACGACGACGAGATGGGCGGGCTCCTCGGACAGCTCGGGATCGATGTCGCCCGCGGTGACGCCCTCGGACGACCGATGCCGTCGGGTGCCGGCACCGACGGGGCCCGAGGGTGAGCCCGATGCCGGACCGGGACCGGTCGCGGGGAGCGGAGCGGTGGGAGCGCCGGGGCTCTCGCGCTCCCACCGTCGGCCGGCGGTTGCCGCGCCAGAGTCACGCGCAGGTGATGATCAGTCCGCTGATGAGCCTCCGCGCGGTCGACGCCGTGACGGACCGCATCCGCTCGTCGGCGGACGTCGGGGCCGTCCATCTCGTGGCGTTGGAGGGCAGCACCGCCGTGGTCCTCGTGCAGTGCGAGGACCGGACGACCCTGGAAGGCGCGCTCCTGGAGGCGCTGGCCCCCGACCTCGTCGGGTGCACGGAGGCCGGCGGACGGTTGGAGGTCACGCTCCGCGGACCGGCCGGGCGACGGTGACGAGCGCCACGAGCGCGCAGACGAGCGCGATCGAGCCGAGGATCGCGACGAACCACCACGTCGTCGAGGTCGAGCTCGTGATCGGGTCGGCGACGAACCGCGAGACGAAGATGCCGGTGGCCATCCCGCCGGCGACGAGCGCGCCGCCCGTCGCGGCGATCCCGGGGCGACGGCGGGCGAGGCCGATCCCCAGCGGTAGGAGGAGGAAGACCGCGCCCATCAGGGAGAAGAGCGCGCTCACCGACCCGGGTGGGCAGGGTGGGGCGTCGCCGCCGCACTCGCCGGGCATGCCGCGGGCCAGGACGAACGTCCCCCACGATCCGAGCGCGCCGGCGACGACGAAGAGCGCGCCACCGAGCGCCGGGAACGCGGCCGTGACGCGCCGCAGCCACGCCGGGAAGAACCCGGCGGACCCGGTGTCGTCCGTGTCCGGACCATCGGCCGTCGTCATCGCGCGACTCCCGAGGTCGCGGGGGAGGGGGCGGCGCCGAGGTAGTCGACCTCTCGGCCCTCGCGGTCGAGCTGGAGCTCCGTGTCGTCGTCGCCCGGGACCTCGACCTCCCAGCCGGCGATCCGTCCCTCGCGGAACGCGAGCAGGAGGTTCGGCAGGCCGGCACCGGGCGTGCGGGCCCGGGCGCGGCGGGTCGCGCCGAGCGCCGCGGCGAGGTCGAGCTCGCGCACCTCGTCGGGCGGTACGGGATCGGGGTGACGGCGGTCCTGCTCGGCGGTCGTGCGGAACTCGCGGATCTCGACGTCGCCGCCGACGTACTGCCGGAGGCTGCGTCGCAGGCCGCTGCGGTCAACCACCAGCATCGAGATGACCACCGGCTCCAGGAACAGCGATGTCACGCCCTCGTCGTCCTTCAGGCGGTCGAGCATCCCGTCAACGGCCGCCCGTGCCTGCTCGGGGTGCAGCAGCGAGCGGTCGCCGAACGGGTCGTCGGCGAGCGTGAACGCGATCGTCCGCGGCTGGTCGTGCGCCCAGTCGACCGCGAGCGCCATCGTCCCGACGATCGCGACGACCCCGGCGAGGAAGGTGGCCAGGACGGTCCTGCGGGGGCGAGGGCCGGGCGACGACGGTGCCTGTGGCGCACGCGAGGGATCGGGCAGGACGGACGCGTCGGGTGGCGACGCCGGTGCCGACGGATC
>JBFWKS010000113.1:0-12067 GCA_050252545.1 Solirubrobacteraceae bacterium | reverse complement strand
GAGAGGACGTTCCGCGCGGCACTCGTCCGCGCCGCCGTCGCCGCAGGGCCTTCGTCGATCCTCGACGTCGGATGCGGCACCGGCTCCCAGAGCATCGCGTTGGCCGACGCCGCACCGCACGCCCGGATCACCGCGATCGATGGCGACCCCGACGCGCTGGCTCGCGCCCGCACCCGCGCGGCCGGCCGACCGATCACCTGGACCGCAGCACTCGCACAGGACCTGCCGCTGGAGGACGACACGGTGGACTGCGTCACCGCGTCGCTGCTGCTGCACCACCTCTCGCCGTCGACCCGTCTGCTCGCCCTGCGCGAGATGCGACGCGTGCTGCGCCCCGGCGGTCGGCTGCACATCGCCGACTGGGGCCGGCCGCAGGACCCCGTGATGCACCTCGCGTTCCTGGCCATCCGCGTCCTGGACGGCCGACAGAACACCGCTGATCACGCCGCCGGCCGGATTCCCCGGATCATCCGCAGCGCCGGGTTCGTCGACGTCCAGACCACCAGGCGCCTGCGCACCGTGTTGGGCACCCTCGAGCTTCTGGAAGCCACGTGAGGCGCCGGTCCGCGGTGCCGATCCTGTTGTCGACGATGGCCGTCGGGCTGCTCGCGATCCTCGGGTACGCCCTGGTGCGGCCCGATGGCAGCAGCACCGGCGCGTCGCTGGACGCCAAGATCGAGCGTGGCCAGATCGTGCCCGCCGTCGACGTCGAACGCCAGATGCAGGCCCTGGCCGGCGGCGCGTCGCGGTCGCTGGCGGACTATCGTGGCCAGATCGTCGTCCTGAACTTCTGGGCGTCGTGGTGCCGGCCGTGCGAATCCGAAGCGCCGCTCCTTGGACGGGCCCACCGGGAGCTGCGACGGACGGGCGCCGGGACGGTCCTGGGCGTCACCTACAACGACAGCCCGAAAGACAGTCGCGAGTTTGTCTCGAAGTACCGGTTGAGCTACCCGTCGCTGCTGGACCCCGGAACCGACTTCGCACAGCAGTACGGGGTCCGGGCGCTGCCGGAGACGTTCTTCATCGACCGCGAGGGTCGGATCCGCGCGATCGCCCGCGGCGAGCTGACCGCCGATTTCCTGGCCCGCTCACTCGAGCGCGCCGGATACCGCGCCGGGGAGACGACACGGTGAGCGCGGTCAGCCCCACGGTCTTCGCGGCGTTCGCCGCCGGGGCGTTGTCGTTCGTCTCACCGTGCGTGCTGCCGCTGGTGCCCGGCTACCTGTCGGTCCTCACCGGCGGCGAGAGCACCCGGCCGAAGGCCGAGCAGCGCACCGGCCAGATCCTCGGGCCCGGTCTGCTCGCGGTCGCTGTCGTCGCGTCCGGCCTGCTCGTCAGTGGCTCAGGATCCTCACCGGCCCCACCCGCGTCAGGCGGCACGCTGCAGCAGCAGACGGGCGCTCAGTCCCCACACACCCTGGCGGTCAACCAGAACATCCCGTGCCTCGAACCGGAGCGGCAGGGATGATCCTGTCTTCCATCCTGCAGGCGATCGGCTTGTTCATGGCCACGAACATCGACGACATCATCGTCCTCTCGCTGTTCTTCGCTCGCGGTGCGGGACAACCCGGAACCACGGCGCGCATCCTGGCTGGCCAATACCTCGGCTTCGCGGGCATCCTGGGTGCGGCGGTGCTCGTGACGCTGGGTGCGGACGCGTTCCTGCCCTCGAAGGCCATCCCGTACTTCGGCCTCATCCCGCTGGGGCTGGGGCTGTGGGCGGCTTGGCAGGCCTGGCATGGGGACGATGACGATGACGACGAGGCGAAGGTTGCGGGCAAGAATGTCGCCGTGTGGACCGTGGCCGGGGTCACCTTCGCCAACGGCGGGGACAACATCGGCGTCTATGTCCCGGTCTTCCTCAACGTCGAGCCTGGTGCCGTGGTGGCCTACTGCATCGCCTTCCTGGCGCTCGTGGCGGTCCTGGTGATGCTGGCCAAGTTCGTCGCCACCCGTCGGCCGATCGCACGCCTCCTAGAGCGCTGGGAGCATGTGCTGTTCCCGACGGTGTTGATCGGCCTGGGTGTAGTCATCCTCGCCGAAGGCGGCGCCTTCGGCTTCTAGTCCACGCTCCGGGAACGCTCCTCGGCCCCAAGCGCCTAATCCGATCCGTTCACCCTGCCCGCTCGTCTCAGTCCGTGATTCCTGGGTAGTCGCGGGTTCAGGTCGATTCGCCGCGGGTTCGGTCGTTGTCAGCCTGCGGGCAGCGTCGATCGTCCGGGCGGTCGGCTCGCGGGCCGGTGCGCGGTTGCCGGACGCGGTGATCGGGCCGGTTCTCGGGCAGGTCTGGGCAGAGGTCCGCGCAGCGGGCCTCTGCAGTCGGTTGTCGGTGGGGGAGCCGCGGCCGGTCAGGCCAGCGCGGCCGCGGGCTTGAGTGATCTCGCGGTCGCGTAGGCGGCCGCGAACTCTGGTGCGGAGGCCAGTCCGGCCGGAAGCCGGAGGATCGTGCGCCGGGCGTGGTGCAGCACGCGGGCGGGCACACACCGCAGCATCCGGCGAACGAACTTCGCTTGCCGGCGGCGCGGAAGATGGCCGGGCGGTTCGGTGCCGAACATCAGATCGTTCAGCAGCGCGAGGAGATTGAACGCGAGGGTCGTGGCATGCATCCACACGCGGTTGCCGTCGAGGTCCCCCAACGGTAGGCGGCGCAGCGAGACGCCGAGCTTGGCGTCCTTGATCCGCTCCTCGATCTGCGCCCTGTCGCGGTGATGATGCTCGACCTCCGCCACCGCTCCAGGGCGATCGGTGAGGATGAAGCTGTAGCCGTAGACCACGTCCGCCTCACCCGTCAGCCCGAGCGCGAGCTGCTGCTTGGGGATCGTGCGCTTGCGCCTGGCGCAGGGGTCGTCGGAGAGCGCGTCGGACTGGTGCTCGACCCGTCGGATGATCAACCTGAGCGGCTCGTCGTTCCAGCCCTCGGGGCTGTAGGTCGTCTCCGCGACCTCGGTGTCCTTCAAGTCCTCCGCGGGCACCCACTCCTGCTCGTCGACCCGTTCCAGCGCCTTCCACATCGCCGTCGAGCGCGGGACCGAGATCGAGAAGAACACCCCGTGCTTGCGGCAGTCCTTCAACAGATCGATGCGGTAGAAGCCGGAATCGAACCGCACGCTGACCTCACCGTGCCCGTCGGGCAAACACTGCAGCGTTCGCGTGAGCAACGGCCGCGGCTCCTCGGCACCAAGGCGGTCGCGGCCGTCTTCCTGCTCTTCGGGGCGTTGCCGCTGTGGGCCGCGGTCGGGGTCGATGTCGGCGCATCGCTGCTCGTCGTCGCCAACGGGCTGCGACTCGTCGCGGGTCGTCCGGTCGGGAAGCACGGGCTGCCGATCCTCGAACGCAGCCCTGTGGCGGGCCGGACGGTGTCTGTGTGAGCCGCGTCCCTCGTCACCGCACGCCATGTCGGGTCGTCTGCGATACAACGACGAACTTCACCGTGGGCACCCGCGGTCACCCAAGGACGGTGTCGTAGATCAGGTATCCGTTGAGGGCGATGATGATCGCGGCGATGACGCAGGCAACGAACGTCGTCGCGCGCCGGTTCACGAGAGGGCCCATGACATCAACGCGTCGGGTGAAGAGGATCAGCGGGATCAGTGCGAACGGGATGCCGAACGACAGCGCCACTTGGGACAGCACCAGCGTGTCCGTGGTCGGCAGGCCCAATCCGAGCACGATCAGCGCCGGTGCCATCGTCACCGCGCGACGAACGAACAGCGGGATCCTCCAGCCCATGAAGCCCTGCATCACGATCTGGCCAGCGAACGTGCCGACGCTGGACGACGAGAGGCCGGACGCGAGGAGGGCCACGGCGAAGGCGAGCGCCGCTCCGCCGCCGACGTAGCTCATGAGCCCTTGGTGGGCGGCCTCGATCGAGTCGACGTCGGTCGACCCGATACGAAAGAACAGTGCGGCTGCGACGAGCATCATCGAGAGGTTGATCAGACCGGCGATCCCGAGTCCGACGCCGACGTCGATCCGAAGCCACCGGAGAAGTTCCCGTCGTTCGCCGTCGTCGGCTGGCGGGATCCGGTCCTGGGTGAGCGCCGAATGGAGGTAGACCACGTGGGGCATCACGGTGGCTCCGATGATGCCAACGACGAGGAGCAGCGAGTCCGAGCCGCTGAGGCTGGGGGTCAGGCCTTCGGCTATCCCCGACGCGGACTGATGGCCAACGGCGATCAGGTCGTAGAGAAAGCCGAGCGCGACCAGGCCGAGCATCGCGGTGATCGCGAGCTCGAAGCGGCGATGGCCCCTCTCCTGCAGGGCGAGGATCACGAACGCGACCACGGCGGTGATCAGCCCCGCGGGGAACAAACCGATGCCGAACAGCAGGTTCAGGCCGATGGCCGCACCGACGAACTCGGCGAGGTCCGTGGCGATCGCAACGACCTCCGCCTGCAGCCAGAGGCCGAAGCGTGTCCTGCGGCCGAACCGCTGTTGCGCGATCTCCGGCAGGTTCCGGCCCGTGGCGAGGCCGGACTTAGCGGACAGGTACTGGATGAGCATCGCCATCGCGCTCGACATCACCACGACCCACACGAGCGCGTAGCCGAACGAGGATCCCGCTTCGATGTTGGTGGCGAAGTTCCCGGGATCGACATACGCGACGGCAGCGACGAACGACGGGCCGAGAAGCGCGAACCGGCCGCGGAATCGCCCTCGCGCTTTGGTCCGTTCGAGCGGGGTTGGGCAGGAGCCATCGCGCGGAACCTCGGAGTCTCGCTCCTGAGGGCGGACGACACCGTCGGGAGAAGATGTGGCGACCATGAAAAAAAGATACTGCTTGCCAAAACCTGCTGTCGCAGATCCGACGCCGTTCGCGCACCCTGCCGGCGGGACATCGCTCCATCGCCGCGGCGAAACGCGCCGCTGAATGCGCGCTGGAGAGCGCTTTGGGCTCGCGAGTCAGCTGGTGCTGCCGCCCGCTCGGACAGGGGACGGCGCCGTCCGCGGCGATCTTCAGTGCTCGGGGTCGTCCGAGAGTCGCCGGTTTCGCAGGATGACCGCGACGACGCCGGCGAGGACGAGAACGACCATGCTGGGAACCATCCATCCTGGCGTAGGGTCCCCTTCCCCGGATACGTCCTCGACGGGCGAGATTGCCGTAGGCCCTCCACTCGTGGGCGGGAGGGGCGCTGCGGCTGTCGCCGCCGTGCCAGCCTCGGTCGGACGCTCTCGAGCCGGCCGCTCCGGAGGCCCCGGGGGGTCGGCTCGGTCGTTGGTGACGCGCAGCTGTCTGCCGGTGCTCAGCGTGACGTAGGCCGCGACGTCCCACTCCTGCCACGAACCCCGGCCCTCGAGCGGGATCTCGGCGTGGTGGATGCCGGCCTCGTCGCGCTCGGTGGCGACGCGGATCGACCGCTGCCGTCCCTCGGGGCGGATCCAGTAGACGACCTTGGACCCCGCACCCGACCCGCTGCCGGTGAGGGTGGTGGCGAAGTCGACCTCGCCCGGGCCGGCGGCGGACCCCTGGACGGTGATGCGCGTGCCGCCCCTGCCGCCCGCGGCGATCTCGACGCCGCCGTGGGCGCTCGCATGGGTCGGCGCGCCCAGCAGGATTGCGGTGCACAGCAGCGCGACCGCGGCGCGGCCCGCGCGCTTGGTCCTGGGGGCGGCGAGCCCCGGCGGGGCCCCGCGCGCCGCTGTCGCTCCAAGGCCGCAGCGCATGTCGCCCCGTCGGCTGATGACCGGGTCGGTGTGGGAGGTGATGGTCATGAGAGCAGCCAGAGTCCGAGGGAGGTGAAGGCCACCATCACCGCGAGCATCCAGTACTGGGAGCGCGCGGCCGACCGGGGGCCACGGAAGGTGCGCAAGGCGATGTCGTGGGCGGCGATCAGGCCGGCGACATGGCCACCGACGAGTGCGGCGACCTGCAGGTACCACGTTGCCTCGGGCGAGATGACGTCGTAGTCGATGCCCCAGGCGGCGGTGCCGAAGAGGTCGGAGCCGTCGCCTCGGGGGTCGGAGAGGAGGAAGCCGAGCGCTTGGCCGTTGATCAGGAGGAACGACAGGTAGTGTGCGACGGCGTAGCCGAGGGCGATCGGGACGAAGCTCGGTGCGAAGCGCGCGAGCACGTCGACGTCGCGCAGGCGGGTGCGATCGACGTTGCGGACCCCGGTGACGCCGAGGAGCACGAGTCCGGTGACCACGGCGACGCAGAGCAGCAGGCCCACGGTGGCCGCGGCCGTCCCGGCGCTGGCGACGTCGAGGCCCAGGCCGCCGAAGGCGTCCTGGAGGGTGGGGCCGAGCGACCCGTCGGTGGTCCAGAGGTCTCCCCCGGAGACACCGTCGAACGTCGTCGTGCCGATCAGCGTGAGGACCACGGCGACGAGCCCCGGTGCGGGCTCGATGTGCGCCAGGCCGCTGCCAGGGACCCGCAGCCGTAGCCGGCCGTCGTGCCACTGCAGCGGCGACAGCGTCGACGCGAGGTGAAAGTAACGGCCGAACCCGTCCGCACGGTCGAGGAACGCGCTGCCGAAGATCCCGGCACCGATCAGCATCGCGGCGCCGTAGAGCAGCGCGACGAGGCCCAGGACGAACGGGTCGTCGCGGTCTCTGGCGGCGAGCTCAAGCCAGCCGAAGATGAGCAGCACCGCCGCCGCCGGCCAGAGCCCGATCCGGGCCGGGTACGACATCGGCTGCGGCATGCCGTTCGGCCCGGCCGTCCTGCGGACGATCCATCCGGCGAGGTCAGCGACGGTCCGCCACGGGCTGAGGGCCCGCCAGATGTCGCCGCAGAAGAGCGAGAGCACCGGAACGCCGACCCAAAAGGCGACGAAGACCATCCGCGGCGCGATGTTGGCCTGGGGGTTCGAGGTCCCCGAGAGGCCGGCCCACACCGTCGCCGCGTAGAGCATGAGGCCGAGGGCGCCCAGGACGATACGGCCTCCGGTCCGGACGGCGGCGGGCACCGCCACGCTCGGTCCGTCGGCCAGCTCGCTCAGCCGCGGTCGTCGCCAGAGGACGGACAGCCCGATGAACGAGACGACGAGCACAACGACCGCCGCCCACACGAACAGCCACTCCGGCAGCGGGATTTCGCGTCCCCCGCCGAGGCCGTGCGCCGCCGCTGACGACGGGGCGAGCAGCAGCAGCCCGACGACGAGGGCCCCGACCGGGACGGTGCGACGTCCCGGTCGAGCGCGACTCACGTGAACACCGAGTCCCACGGCGCCCAGAACCGCTCGGCGACCATCGCGACGATCGCCAGCAACCAGACGGTGATCACGACGCCGTGATTGCGCATCAGCATGCCGAGGACCGCGCCTGCTCGTGAGCCCGTCGCGTCGACACCACTCAGGCTGTGGAGCGTGACGTACCAGAACGCCGGGATCGTGGCGGCCCAGACGGCCATGCAGAACGGGCAGAGCGCGCCCACGCGGTAGAGCGCCTGGAACATGAGCCAGTGGACGAAGAGGACCGCGAAGACCAGACCGGCCTGCAGCACGAGCCAGAACGAGCGTCCGGGCCGCCCGCCGGAGACGAGGAGCAGCCCGGCGGTGAGCAGCCCGCCGAAGCCGGCGAGCCCGAGGAACGGGTTGGGGAAGCCGAAAGCGTCGGCTTGGGCGCTGCTCATGACTGCCCCGCAGTCGACGGCTTCCCCCAACGAGCACGCAGGCACGTACAACGGGTTCTCCAGCAGGCGGAACTTCTCGATCGCCAGTTCGCCCGAGGCCAAGAGGCCGACGATCCCGGCGATGAGGAGCAGCAGGCCGAGCCTGCGCCCGACGAGCGGGCTGGCTCCCGTCGAATCCTCGCCTGCCGGGTCGGTGACCGCGCTGCTCACGTGCCGCGAACCGCTTCGTCGATCGCGTTGCGCAGGTCGTCGATCGATTGCGCGTCCACGCGCTCCTCACCGATGAAGAACGTTGGCGTGCCCCGCACGCCAAGCGTCGCGCCCGCGGCGAAGTCGCGCTCTACCCGCTGCAGCGTCTTCGGATCCGCAACCGCGGCGTCGTAGCGCTTCAGGTCCAGGCCGAGGTCGTCGGCGAACTCGCGGAACAGCCCGGCCTTGGAGTCGGACTGCTCGCCCCACTCCTCCTGCGTCTCGAACATGCGGACGTACATCTGCTCGAGCCTTCCCTGCTGGAACGCGGCCTCGACGGCGACCGCGGCGTTGCGCGAGTTCTGGTGGCTGGGGATCGGGAAGTACCGGATGTTGAAGGTCACGCGCCCGGCGTACTTCCTGCGCAGCTCCTCGATCGCCGGAAACGCGGCGCGGCAGGCTTCGCACTCGAAGTCCAAGAACTCGGTAAACGTCACCCCGGTGCTGCCGGCTTCGCCGAGCCGCCGCGGATCGGGCGTGATCACCCGCGCGGGCGTGGACCCGGTCGCGGTGGTGGTCGTGGCGGCGGTCCGCTGGGCAGGCGACTCGTCGTCCGCGCTGCCGCCGGCGATCGCGACCACCGCGACGAGGATCAGGAACAGGGCGACCAGCGCGCCGGCGATCGTCAGGTTGCGACTCATGTGGTTCCTTCGTGGGGTTCGAGAGGTCGTGCGAGGTCCCGTCGGGGGAGTGGTACCGGTCGGACAGTCCGGGCATAGGCCCATGCCGGGCGCCCGGTGGTGGCCACTCTGCGCCCCCGTCGGTCAGAGCAGTTCGTCGTCATCGAGATCGGAAAGGTCCTCGTCGGGGAGGTTCCGTCCGGCGATCCACAACCCGCCCATGACGAGCACGACCGGCGAGAGGTAGAGCACGGCGTGGAGTCCGCCGACGTGCGCGAGGGTCGTCACGGAATCAACGGGCTCGCTTCTGCACGACGCCGATGTCGTGGGCCAGGCCGTCGGAGGTCAGCTTGTCCGCTGGCCAGGCCACGCGCTGCCGCCCGCGGCCATCGAGGATGAGGACGTAGGCGGAGTGGTCGAACGCTCGTCCTTGGGGCTGGATGCCGTAGGCCTTCCAGATCGGGGCGAGCTGCGCCCGCGTGCCGAGGAGGTAGTCGGCGCGGCCGCGCAGGCCCATCTTGTTGAGGAACTGCCGGGCGGTCTCCGGCGTGTCGTCGTCGGGGTCGACGCTGACGATGAGGGTCGGAACATCGTCGTCGAGCGTGTCCAGGGCGCCAGAGACCTGGCGGGCCATCGTGGGGCAGGTGTCGTCGCAGGACGTGAAGAGGAACGTCACGATCACCGGACGGCCGCGGAACTGCTGGAGCGTGCGCACGCGGCCGTCTTGGTCGCGGAGACGGAAGTCCGGCGAGGGCGGAGGGGTGCGGCCGCCGTCCCGTGCGGCCCCACGGTACGGGGACCCCGGCGACAGGACGTCGTCGGCCGTTTGCTGGGTGCCGACGGAGGCGGCCTGCGCGAACGTGAGGACGATGAGGACGCCGAGCACGACGATCGCGGAGACGAACAGGGCGATGATGGCGCGGGGGTGCATGGCTCACCGCGCGAGGATCGGGAGGACGCGGTCGAGGCGCAGCGTCGAGAGGGGGTCGCGGGTCTCGGACGCGCGTGTCGTCATCCGGTGCCGGTCGACGAGCGATCCGACCGCGATCAGCAGCACGAAGTCGCGACAGGCGACGGCGGCCGGTCCAAGCACAGCTCCGACCCTTGCCGCCTGCCCACCAGTGAGGACGGAGGGGCGGGCGGGCGCGAGCAGCGACACCCAGGGAGAGGCGAACGAGGGCGTCCCGGCGGCGAAGACCGTGGGGCTCGCGGCGGTCACAGTGCAATCGCTCCCTCGAAACCGGCCCGCTGCGGTGCCTTGCGGGCGATCTCCTCGGTGAGCTCGCCACGCGCGATCAACCGGATTCGGCCCTCACGCCCGATAAAGGCACCGGATCGCAGTATCCCCACGGTCAACAGTGCGAGCAACGCCAACGCCAACGTCACGAGGGCTCCGGGCACGTCGAGCAGGCGCCTCACCCGCGCGCTCCGGTTCGGAGGGCCGGGAGGCGCGCGGCCCTTGCAGGTGGCGTACCGGGGCGCGACATGACACCTGATCCTACAAGTTGTCGGAGGACGGGGCGACCCGCCGCGGGTGGTCGTGTCCGCCGGAGAGCTTGCTCCGTCGTGACGGGCGGCGCCCGTCCCCGCGACGCTGGCCTCAGCGACGCGCTCGTCCCGCCAGTGGGACGAGGCGACCGACCCGCGCCACGTAGTCGCCGTACGCGTCGCCGTGGACTCGCGCAAGGTAGGGCTCCTCGGTTACGCGCACCTGCAGCTCGATCGCTATGACGAGCACGGCGACGGCCAGCACGGCGATCGCGTTTGGTGCGAGCAGTGCGAGTCCGGCGGCGGTCATGATCATGGCGGTAAAGACTGGGTTGCGGACCAGCCCGAAGAGCCCGCCCGTGACGAGCGCCGTCCGATCGGTGTCGTTGACGCCGATGCGCCACGCCGTGCCCATCGCGACCTGGGCGAGGACGGTCAGCGCGATGCCGACCGCGGCGAGCACGGCCCCGGAGGCTGTGACGACATCATGGTCAAGGACCGAGACGGGCTCGAGGGTCCCGGCGAGCTGCAGCGCCGGGGCGGCCAGGCCGCCGCCGAGCGCGACGACGAAGAGGGCGCCGCCCCACCACTCTGCGGTCGCCGGCGTCCCGCTGATGCCGTGAAAGCCGGTCGATCCGGTGAGCCGGATCTGTCGCCAGGTCCTCCAGCCGAACGCGACGGCCAGATACAACAGGAACAGCGCGAGCGCGACGCCGGGCATCTCAGGCCGCCACTGCGGGTCGGTGCTCTGGGATCGTCGGAGACCCCGGCGGTGGTGACGTGTCGCCGCGGTCGCGGAACGCGTTGTCGTGAGCGGCGCGGACCGTACTGATCCTCGCCCTTGGAACGGTCTCCGCGGCAGCGGGTCCGCAGTACGAGCGCCCGTCCTCAGCGCGAGGGGGCCTCCCGACCGGCAACTCCACGGGTTGGACTCGCGACGCCGGCTTGGACGCCCGTGGATCCGAGGGTCTGCAGCATGCGACGCTCATGCTGGAACCTCCTCGGGCACGAAGGCCGCCAGCAGTCGAGAGCCGGTGTTGGCCATCGCGTACATCACCATGCGCCCATCCCAGCGTGACCTGACGACAACCGCGGCGCGCGTCGTGCGCAGATGGTGCGAGACCGCCCGCTCAGGCTGCTCGACGACCACGAGAGATCGCACGCGCAAAGTCCGCCGCCGCGTGGCGGTGCTCGTCGCGCGCTCCTCGGCGTCGTCTGGTTGCAGACCGGCGGCGCGCGCAGCGCCTCGGCCTTCTCAAGATCCAGGCAGAGCAACTCGCAGGTGCCCTCGATCATGCGCTCAATCTAACGATCGTGAGTTTAAACGTTGATGGTCAGTACCAGAGCGTGAACCAGATGCGGCGTCCGCCGTGCCTGTGGAGTTCGAAGCGTCCGCCGTCGCGGGCGGTGGCGTTGGCGGTCTTGGCGACGACCCAGCGGGCCTGGGTCCACCAGCTGCGCTCGTTCGGCCATTGCTGGGGGTCGGAGGCGACTTGGAGTGTCATCGAGCCGATGAGTCGGCGGGCTCCGCGGCACGTGACGCGCTTGGTCTTGATGCTGGTGGCGGCGCGCAGGACCTTGACCGGGCCTTGGGGGGTGGCGAGGTTGGGACGGACGACGACCGATGCGCAGGTCTTGATCTTGGGCTTGGAGCGCTTGGCGTCGGCGGCGGGTGCGGCCAGGAGGGGCAGCAGGGCGATGGCGGTGACGGCGAGGCGGCGGGAGAGGGACATCGTGGCTCCTGGGTGGGGAGGGTAGGCCTTCGTTCGCGAGGCGACGTGCGGGTCAGCGGACGCGGACGCGCTTGGCGGGGGAGGTGTTGGAGAGGTAGGGGTAGGGGGTGGCCTTGGTGGGGCGGGTGCGGGCCCGGAAGCGGTAGGTGCCGCGGCCGGACCGGCTGAACCGGTAGCGGGCGCGGAAGCGACCGCCGGTCTTGGTGGAGGCGGCTTCGAAGACGCGCCAGTGTCCGCGGTAGTGGACCTCGAGCGTGATCGGGACGCCGGAGGTGTGGTCGGCGAGACGGCCGGCAAAGCGGACCCGGCCACCGGCGCGCAGCGCCCGGCGGTTGACCTTGAGGGTGACCTTGGAGCGCACGAGCAGTCTTGCGGTCGTCGTGGCGGATGGGACCTGGTCGAAC
>JBFWKS010000112.1:0-12193 GCA_050252545.1 Solirubrobacteraceae bacterium | reverse complement strand
ACCGCGTCGTCGGCGAACGGGTCGACCACGATCAGCCACCCGTGCGGCAGACGCGGATCGGTGCGCAGCAGATCGCTGGTCGCCTGCGCCTCGTCGACGGCGCCCTGCCATCGCCAGAGCCGGGCGCGCGCGTAGCGCGCGGCGGCATCGCTGTCGAGCGCGGCGGCGTGGATCGGCCGGGCGCGCGGATCGCGCGGGTGGGAGGGGAGGGCGTGGTCGTCGAGCGCCGGATCCGGAGTGGCAGACCCATCATCGCGCCCCGGACGGTCGGCGGGCCCGGAGCCGTCGCACGCGACGCACGCTGCGCGATCGCCGGCAGCTCCCCGGTCGCTCTGTTGGTGATGCCCGGATCCTTCGGCCGGAGCACCGGGCGCGACGCGGCGGATCGTCGCGATGACCGGGAGCGTCCCGGCGTCGGGGGCCGGCTCGACCTCCCAGGGCAGGGCGGCCACGCGCAGCGTCAGCTCGTAGCCGTCCGGTAGCGGGTCGGGCAGCCGGCGCAGCAGGCGCCGCTGGGCGAACGACGATCCCTGATGCGTGAAGCCGGACCAGTAGAACACCGCCGACCCGACGACGGTCAGCAGCACCATGCCGAGCAGGCCCGCCACGTGCTCCCATCCGGCCGGCTCGATCATCGGTCGCGGACCAGTTGGGGATCTGGGTCGTCGGGCTCGCCGTGGAGCTCGCGATCGTCGAACCGCTGCGCCCGCACCGCCCGGTACATCCGCCGGTTGGCGTGCGCCGCCCCGAGCCAGCCGAACCCCCACGCCACGGCCATCGCCGCGGCGCCGGCGACCCCGATCAGGTTGGTGGCGTCCTCGGCGTTCATCACGATCGGAGGCTCCCCGGTGACGGGGCCGCTGGACGGTGCTGGTCGGTTGGACCCATGCCCGAGGGTCGGGCGGCGGCGGGCGGATCTGACACGCCGAGGACCGGACGTCGTGGTGGTCCCCGGAGCCCGCGCCACGCAATCGGTGCGACTCGCGGCCTCGTCCTCGTCGAGCACGCGCCGTGGGACGCCTTCTGGGGCGACGGACCCGACGGTGATGGTGAGAACTGGCTCGGCCGACTGCTGATGCTGATCCGGGACGGAGAGGCGACCTGGTGAGTCGCCGTCGGCGCGCGGATGCTGCGGCGACCGGCGGGACGCGTGCGGCCTGCATCGAGGCGATCGAGCGGTGCGTTACGCTTTGTGGTGGTGCGGCTCAGCCTTCTGGGCGGTCGCCGCCGAGTGTAAGCACCAACCGAGTCCTTGAGGATGCCTGCAAAGTGCCATGTTTCGCCTCCGGGCGACGGCGGATTCGATCCGCGGGTTCGCGCCGCGGAGAAGGCTGCTCACAGGGCAGACGTCGAGGCCGCCTTGGCGGTTGCCGGCGCAGCGGAGCGCGTGGCGATCAAGCACGAGAACGAGGTCTTCGCGCGCGTGGCGGACATGGCACGGGTCGAGTTCGACTCGCCACGACGGCACGTCTGATCCGGTCGTCGCGTGCCGCACGGCGACGCCTTGCGGCCGTTCGCCCTGGAGGACGTCGCCGAACTGATCGACAGGTTGGGTGACCTCAGTGACCTCGACGACATCGTGCTTGTCGGTGGCCAGGCGCTTGCGTTCTGGGCGGCCCTCGTGGCGGATCGCGAGCCGGTTGCGGCTCGAGCGATCGGCGCGACGGTGGACGTCGACTTCCAGGCCCCGATGCACCGAGTCCGGGAGGTCGCCGCGCGACTCGGCGGCGAGGCACGGTTGCCGTCGATCGACGAGGTCACGCCGAGCACGGGCATCGTGCGGTTCGTCGATGCGCACGGCCACCCCCGCGTCCTCGACTTCATCGAGTGCCCTTTTGGGCTCACGGCGGACGACGTTCGTGAGACGTCGGTGGCCGTGAGCTTTCCTCGGCACGGCGCTCGCTTCTGGGTGATGCATCCAGAGCGGTGCTTGCGCAGCCGCGTGTGCAACCTCGATCTTCCGACCAAACGTGGTTCGCTGGCGATCGAGCAGCTTCGCGCGGCGGTTGCCGTGGTGCATGGGTATGGACGGCTCCTCCTGGACGAGGATCGGCCGGAGCGGCTGGTCCGTTCGATGAACGAATCGGTCTTCGAGCTTGCGTTTCACGATCGGCGCGCCGATCGTGCGTTGCTCGATCACGGTGTGGACGTGCTCGAGGCATTGGTCGACGATGCACGACTGAACTCGCGACACCGGGAGATTCGCCTGCCACAGATGCGACGGCTCGTGGTCGACCGTCGAGCGCGGCGAGCCGACGAGGAATGAGCGCCGCGCATCCCCGCGGGCCGGCCCACCACGAGGAAGCCGGCGGGTCGGGCCTACGGCCTCCCGCAGCACCGCTTGTACTTCGTGCCCGATCCGCACCAGCACGGGTCGTTGCGGCCGGGCGGCCATGCGATGGAGTGCGTGGCGGCGCGCCGGTTGGCGAGCGTCTGACGGTCGACGCTGCGCCGACCGTCGAGATCGGCATCGAGCAACCTGGCGACCGTGATCGGGACGACGCACAGGCCGCCGAGTGCGAGATCGGCGTTCTGGCGCAGCGAGCGCTCGACGGCGCGACGGTGCACGTCAGGGTCGTCCATCGTGGCCCGCGAGAGGTCCGGCCAGCGGGTCCGCGCCGCCACCAGCTCGTCGGGCGGGAACCACGGTTCGTTCGGGGAGAGGAGGTCCAGGTCGATCTGCCCCTGCCGGATGCCGTTGCGGCTGCGACGGAACGCGGTCACCGCCCGGTCGTGCTCGTCGGCGGGCAGGCCGCGCACCCAGCGCAGCTCCTCGCGCTCGACCCGGGCCCGACGCAACAGCAGCTCGTCGTCGAGATCGACCGCGAGTGCCAGCGCCTCGTCGTAGGCGCGCAGGGCGCCCTCGGGATCGTGATCCTCACGGGCGAGGCCCAGATCGACCCGGGTGAGGACGTCCTCGGGATGCTCGGCCAGCAGCTCGGCGAACAGCGCCTCGCCCCGGTCGACCTGGCCACCGTCGAACCGCCACCACGCCAGCGTCCGACGGGCCGCGAGCTGGTTCTCGCAACCCAGGGCGACGGCCCGCTCCTGCACCTCGAGCGCGGCGTCGAGGTCGTCCTCGTCCTGGAGCCAGTCGGCCAGTTCCTCGAACAGGTCGCCGATCAACACCTCGTGGTGCTCGGCGAGCGCGGCGGCGTGCGGCTCCAGCGCCGCGAGGACGGCTCGGGCCTCGTCCAGGTCCTCGGTGTCGCGATAGGCCTCCAGCAGGTCGGTCAGCCGCGCCGCGTCATCGACGCCCTCGGTGGCGCCGGGTGTCGGGGTGGCCTGCACGTCATCGGTCGAGGGTCGGCCTTCTTCGGCGGGTGGCGGGACGGCATCGTTCACGGGGCGATCGTATGGGGCGCCGGAGGCCGGGACCGAGGCCCGTACTACTCGTCGAGCTCGGCCAGCGCGAGCGCGAACCCGGGAAGCAGCGGCGACGCGAGCGTGTCGTCGGCGGCGAGGTCGACCAGGACGGTGGCACCGTCGGCGGCCCGGCGGTGGATCCGGGCCCCGAGGGGGTCGGTGCGGACGAGCCACACCTCGCGGGCACCCGCCCGGAGGTAGCGCTCGGTCTTGGTCTCGGCGTCGTAGCGGGCGGTCGAGGGGGAGGCGACCTCGACGACGATGTCGCCGACGGGCCACGGGCGCTCGCGCTTGGACGGCAGAACGCGATCGGGGGCGAACCACTGCACATCGGGACCGAAGAACGTGTCGGGACCGAGCTCGGTGTCGATCGACAGCGTCGCGCGGCCGCGGTCGGCTGCGGCGCGACACCACGCGCGCAACGCCGCCCAGACGATCCCGGCCGCGTCCTGGTGGTTGAGCAGCGGGTCGTTCATCGTGACGAGCTCACCGTCGAGCAGCTCGAACCGGACCCCGGGCGGGGACTCGGGGAGCGCCAGGTACTCCTCGCGGCTGAGGCGGGCGGCGATCGGCATCGTCACGGTCATCGTAGGAACGGCGGTCGGGGTTGTCCACGGGCATGCGTCGCCCGGGACCCCCGCGCGCTGCGGTGTGACGCAACGAGGGGGAGTTCGCGCCGGGACGGTGCCGAGTTCGTCGCGGGTTCGTGCGGCGTCTGCGGGCCCGGTCCGGACCGGCTGTCGCGCGGCCGCGGGGAGACGAGCCAGGCGGCGTTCGCGACGGAGCCGTGTCGAGTGCGCGGTCGAGCCGGTTCGTCAGCGACGATGGCGCCCGACGATCCGCTCGTCGGCAAACACCGCGTCGAGGTCCTTGGCGCCGTCGCGGAAGACGCGGTCGGCGGCCCGCTCGCGAGCCGCCACCGGAGTGGTCGGCACGGCGTTGAACAGCTGCTCGACGGTGTGGTACGGCGCCCACTCACCGGAGGGCCACAGGATCGACGCGACGCCGTCACGTTCACGCGACACGACCTGGTCCTTGCCCTCCCAGTAGTACTGGTAGCCGTTCGCGTCGCGCTCGTAGCGCGGGTCATCGGGGTGATCGTCTACGTCATCGGGACGCAGCGCTCGCGGGTCCTGCGCCGCATGACCGACATACGGCGCCGACAGGCCGGCCTCGAGCGCGGCGAGTCCCTCGTCCGCGTCGGAGCGGCAGTCGGGATCGTCCTCGTGGCCGTCGAGCTCGATGGCGCGGCCGTAGGCGGTACGGGCCTCGTCGTGGGCGCCCGTGGCGTGGGCGGCGCGACCGTAGTAGCACCAGGCCCAGGCGTCCGCGGGGGCGATCGTGGCGTAGTGGTGCAGGTGCGGCAGCGCCTCGTCGGCGCGGCCGAGGTGCAGCAGCGTGTAGCCGAGCCCGTGGTGGGCCGTCGGCTCGCCGGATTCCAGGCAGGCGCGCCACCGGCCCTCGGCGACCTCGGGGCCGATGGCCCCGTCGATCGCGCGGTTGACGAGCGTCCGGTCGAGCGTGTCGGACGGTCCGATCTGATCGGTGAACGTCCGGATGATCGTGCCCAGCGACGCGTCGGTGAGGGCGAGGCGCGGCACGTCGAAGCGGGGTTGGTCGGGCAGCTCGGTGTCGTCGGGATCGAAGCTCTCGAACGTGTGGACGATGAACCCGACGCACCGCCCGCCGGGCCGGTCGTGGAGCAACGCGACGGTGCCGGCCATGGCTTGCCAGCAGTCCTCGGGCTGGCTCTCGGCGGTGCGGCCGGGCTCGAGCGCCGAGAGCAACTCCCGGGTCTCGTCGTACGAGACGCGCAGGGTCGGTCGGACGGGTGATGGGGACACTGGAGAACCTCGCGGGACGCGGATGACGGGACATAGGTAGGTCGCGCGGGAGGGGGTGGATCTGACGATGCCCTCGGCGTCATCGCCCATCAGGACGTCGACATCACCACCGACCGGCTCAAGACCAAGAGCGCGTCCGCGTGAGCGAGACTTGGCGTATGGCGCGCACGTGGCTGTCGATCCGGGTGGAGCTGGTGCAGGGGCTCGGTGGGACGTTGTGGCCGCGTCCGGGACGGGTCATGGCGGCGGCGCGCACGCACACGTTCGCGCAGCTCGGCACGGCGATCGACGACGCGTTCGCGCGGTGGGACCTGGGGCACCTGAGCATGTTCCGGCTGCCCGACGAGTCCGTGCTGCACGGGCCGATCCGCTGGGGCGATCCGGCGGAGGAGCACGAGGGGCGCTTCGCCGGTGATGTCAGGCTCAGCGGGCTCTCGGCCGGCGAGCGGTTCGTCTACATCTTCGACATGGGCGACGGCTGGACCCACCTGTGCACGGTGGGGAAGCAGCGGATCGATCCGCTCACCGAGATCGGCGAGGTGCCGAACGCGCCGGTGCCGTACTGGGGCTGGGGTGCGATCCCCGACCAATACGGCCGACGGTTCGACGAGGACGACGGCGAGGGTGGACCCGTGCCGCCCGATCCCCGACGCACGGACCTGCCGCCGATCCATCCCGGGTGGGGCGGACGCGGATGGTGTTGACCGAACTGACCCTGGCCGGACGGTCGTTCAGGATGACCGCCGACGATGTCCGCGAGGCATTGGTCGGGCACCGACCGGGAGCGATCCATCGGTATTGGGTGGATGTCGACGGTCGGCGGTGGCCGGTGAAGCAGGTCGTGTCGCTCGCGACCGGACTCGAGCGCGCGGACTTCCAATCGCAGAGCAGTCGGCGCCTGCTCACCAGGTTGGGCTTCGAGGTCGGCCCGCCGCAGACGTCCCTCGTCGAGGCCGCGGCTCGCCCGCGAGCGGCGGGTGGCCGTGACTCCGCCGACGACGGGCCTTCGCGGCTACCGGACGTGGTCCTCATCAGCTGCGTCCGGTCCAAGGGGAGCGAGGCGGCGCTCGCCAGGGACCTCTACGTCTCCGACTACTTCGCCAAGATGCGGGTGTACGCCGAACGGTCCGGTGCACCGTGGTTCATCCTGTCGGCCGAGCACGGACTCGTCAGTCCCGACACCCGGCTCGAACCGTACGACCGGTACCTCGCCGACCTGTCCGTGAGCGCCCGTCGGGAGTGGGGTGGCAGGGTCGCGACGCAGCTCGCGCAGGCCGTCGGACCCCTGGAAGGCCTGTCCGTCGAGGTCCACGCGGGTGCGACGTATGTGGACGCCGTCGCGGAGCCGCTCCGGTCGGCGGGCGCCCGAGTGGTGGATCGACTCCAGGGACTCCCGATCGGACGACGGTTGTCGTGGTACCGCGGGCAGAACGACGTCATCGGGCGGCTCCGGGACGGGACCCGCGCGCAAGCGCCGGGCGACGTCCTCGCGGCCGGCGGGGCGGACGCCCGGGTGCCTGGGTTGTACAGCTGGTGGGTGGACGACGTGGGAGCGGCAGCCCTCTCCCGGGGAACCGGCCACGACGTCGCACCCGGTCTGATCTACGTCGGACAGGCCGGCGCGACCAGGCGCGGGGGCACGCGATCGTCGAACACGCTCTGGAGCAGGATCGCCAAGATGCACCTGGGGGACCGACGAGGGTTCTCGACGTTGCGGCTCAGCATCGGATCGATCCTCGCCAACACCGTCGAGTTCGCCGCCATCGACGAGGCGTCGCTAACACGGTGGATGCACGAGCATCTCCGTGTCGTGCTGGTGCCGGTCCCGGCGGCCGACACGTTGGGTGAGCTCGAGCGCGAGATCCTGGTCGCGCTCGATCCTCCCCTGAACCTCGCGAAGGTCCCTGCGACGTCGCTTCGCCGGCGACTAACGGAGCTGCGGAAAGCGGCGTCGGGTTGAACGCGGGACTTGCCGGCACGGAGGCTCGGGAGGTCCGGCGACGTCAGTCCGTCACCACTCCGAGCGCCTCGAGGAACTCCTCGATCACCATCACGCGGATGCCTCTGGTTCGTGCGTCCTCGGCCTTGCGTGATCCGGTGCGGGGGTCGCAGACGACCAAGAGATCGACGCGCCGAGATACGGCCTTCTTCGGCACGAGCCCGGCGCTCGTCATGAGAGCAGCCATGTCGGTGCGCGTCAGCGGCCGTCCGCCCGAGGTGTAGGGGACCTCGCCGGTGATGACGACCCGCGTGCCTTCGGGGAGCGTGGCGGCGGGACCGACGGGGGTGGAGGTCGCGTGCCCGATCGCGCGGGCCAGCTCCTCGCGGACGATGGCGTCGGCGTCGTCCGGCGCGATCCGGAGCAACGCCGCGACGCAGGCGAGGTCGCGCTGCTCGGGGCGCGTGATGATGTGATCGGCTGCGGCGGCCTCGGCAGCGCGCCGGAAGCAGCTCCGGTGCACGTCCCGCACGGCCGTCTCCGACAGGTCGGAGCCTGCCGCGACGGCGACGAGCTGCCGGATCTCATCGCCGGTGACCAGCCGATCGGCCAGGGCGGACCAGACCTCTTCGGCGTAGGCGGTGCCATCGCCGCTCACGAGCGGGGCCGGCAGCGTTCCGATCGTCCGCGCGACGAGCTCGAGTCCGTCGGCGACCGCGCCAGCGCGCTGGAGGCGGGTGAACGTCCGGCCACTGGGGGTCAGGCCCGACCCCGGAGCCGGCGACGGGCTGAGCAGGTCACCCAGGTCCGGGTGATGTGCGGCGAGCTGGTCGAGCGTCTCGATGCCGGCGCTGCGGGCACGGTCGAGGGCGATGCCGAGGAGTGCCGCGGTGGCGCGGGCGTCGGCGAGCGCCTGGTGCCATGCGCCCTCGGGCGGTACGTACTCGAGGGTGGCGGCCTCGCGTTGGAGGGCGCCCGCGAAGCCCATCCGTCGGGTGCAGACCGCAGGCCATCGCCGTTCGTGTCCGTGGAGGGCGAACGCTGATCGCAGAGCCCGCAGGTCGAAGTCGACCTCGTGGCCGGCCAGGACACGGTCAGCGAACAGGACGTCGAGGTCACCGAGCAACTCGTCGAACGTCGGCGCCCCGACGAGGTGGTCGTCGCGGAGCCCGTGGACCTGACATGCGCGTGGCGCGATCGGTCCATCGGGGCGCACGAGCGTCGACCACTCGTCTCGGGTCTCGCCGTCCCCACCGACCACGACGACCCCGATCTCGACCGGTTCGCCCTGGAAGTCGGTCGTCTCCAGATCGACGACCGCGAACTCGGCCTCCTCGATCGGCCGTGCGAGGTGCGGGCTCATCGCAACCCCGCCCGCTCGACCGCGAGGAGCGCGTCGATCTGACGGCGATAGCGGCGGACCGTGCGCGTCTCGTCGGGCGCGACGGTGACGACGTAGGACCCGTGGGCGGCCAGCGTGCTCCCGTCCTCCGCCGTCGCCTCCAGCGACGGGGCCTGCTCGCCCTGTCGCTCGACCGTGGCCAGATCGTCGGCGTGGTCGTCGTTGTCCGGCGACAGCACGGTGCCCTTGACGAGCCCGAGCCATGCGGCGCGGTGGCGCTGCTCCTTGCCGTCGTCGGTGGTGGCGCTCTCGGGCGGGAGAGCGTCCACGGGCAGCTCGGTCCGGACCGTCGTCGGCTCGACGGTCACGCCACCGCTCTCGGCGCCCCGGGCGAGCGTCACACGTGCGGCCGGACCGTCGTCGGCCAGGACGCGCGGCACGCTGAGCCGCTCGTCCAACAGATCACGCCATTCGTCGGCGGAGAGCGCCCGCACGACGAACCGCGTGGCTCCCTGCCCGTCGCTGCCGGGCATTGCCGTTCGCCATGCGAGCAGCCGCTGCCCCTCGGCACCGGCGATCGCGAAGACCTGCTCGCGATCCTCGCCGAGGTGCGGCTGGTGGACGATCGGCGCGAGCAGCCCGAGCGGTGTGGCACCGCCGATCTGCACCGGGTCCCCGTGCTTCAGGACGACATCGATGACGGAGAGCGGCATGGGCGTGGAAGGGCTCGTGGGGTCGGTGGTCGGGAAGGCAGCGGGGCGATCATCCCGCACGGCGCGGTGGGGGCGGGACAGGGCCGTGGGAGGAACGACGGTGCCGCGCCGAGGCGGCGAGCGCGCCCCGACCGGGCGATCCGGGCGGCGGTGGATCAGCGTTCGTCGTGCGTCGACGGATCGGCCTTGAGTTTCGCGGCCGGGGTGCCGAGGATGATGCCGTGGAGCGCATCGAGGTCCAATCATCGCCGGGCGGCCGTTGGGACGAGTCACCACGGACGGCGTCTCCGCACCGCGCCGCCCCGGGTCGACGATCAGCCGCGAACCGCCGTGCGCGCCACACCGCAGGCGATCGACCGTGACCGGCGAGGTCGGCGTTCCGGTCTGGGAGCAGCACCAGGCCGCACGGGACGGGGTGACGTTGCGGCTGCTGGTCCAGCCGGCCGTTACAGCACGCGCTGTCAGATCGGCAGCGTCGCTCACGACCCGTGTAGCGATGCGGCTGATCGGACGGGTGATGGCATGGAAGTGATCGTCGGAGCGGTCGCGGTGGCCGTCGGTCTCGTTCTCGGGTGGATCCTGGCTCAACGGACGTTCGCCACCGTCGCCGGCGAGCGCGACGACGCGCGCGCCGATGCGGTGAAGGCCCACGCCGACCTGGCTGCGGCTCGCGCGCAGGCGGCGGACGAACGCACCGAGGCCCGGGGCACGGTCAGCCGGCTCGAGGCGGAGCTCAAGGCCGCGCGCGAGCAGGAACAACGCCTGCAGACGGCGATGGAGGCCGTCTCGAGCACGGTCCTCGAGGGCACGACCAAGCGCCTGCGCGAGGAGTTCGCCGAGCAGCGCAAGCGAGACCAGCAGGCGGCGGCAACCGAGCTGGACCGTCGCACCGAGAAGATCGAGGCGCTCGTCAAGCCGGTCGGCGAACGCCTCAGCGAGTTCGACGAGAAGGTCCAGCAGGCCGAGAAGGCCCGCAGCAAGCTCGACGGGTCGTTCCTCGAGCAACTGCGGGCGCTCGGCCTGCGCGTCGACGATCTGGGCAAGCGGACCGGCAGCCTGGTCGACGCGTTGCGCAAGCCCAACGTCCGTGGCGCCTGGGGCGAGCTGCAGCTGCGGAGCGTCATCGAGCGCGCGGGCATGAACGCGTACTGCGACTTCACCGAGCAGACCACCGTGACCGACGGGGACGGGCGTCGTCTTCGCCCGGACGTGCTCGTGCGTCTGCCGGGCGACAAGCTCATCGTCATCGACGCCAAGGTGCCGCTCGACGCGTTCCTCGCCGCCCAGGAGGCCGAATCCGAGGACGCCGTCGCGGTGGCGATGGCCCGACACGCGCGACAGGTCCGCGAGCACATCAAGACCCTTGCGACGAAGCGCTACCAGGAGCAGTTCGACAACGCGGCGGACCTCGTCGTGATGTTCCTGCCGAACGAGGGCATCTACCACGGTGCGCTCGACGCCGATCGGGAGTTGTTCGACTTCGCCGTCGACCAGCACGTCCTGATCGCGACCCCGACGACGCTCGTCGCGCTCCTGCGCGCCGTGCACTACGGATGGACGCAGGAACGGATCGCGGTCAACGCCCGCGAGATCGCTCAGGCGGGAATCGAACTGCACCGCCGGATCGCCGTCTTCGCCGAGCACGTCGCGGGAGTCGGCAAGAGCCTGGGCACCGCGGTGACGAAGTACAACGCCGCGGTGGGCTCCCTGGACGGACGGGTCCTCCCCCAGGCGCGGCGGCTGGAGGATCTGGACGCGAAGAGTCCGAAGGAGCTGCCGGCGTTGCCGGGAGTGGAAGAGGCGCCGCGGGCGGTCCGGGAGAGCGTGGGGGTTGGGACCGTGACGGAGGGATCCGTCGATCGACCTCCCGGACGACGCGCTGGATGACGTCGGTGGCTAACCCTGCGGAGCGCCCGGCTGCCGGTCCACGTGTGTCCGTGTCCTCGGTGGACCTTCTCGGCTTGCGATTCGCGTTCTCGCAGTCAGAGCTCATGGACAGTCGCGACTTCGTCCGGGCGGCCGAGCAGCGTGGGCTGCGCTTGACTCCTGAGCTCCTCGAGTTCTTCCATCGGCAGCGTGTGCTCGAGCCGTTGTTCGGCGTTCGACGTGATGGTCGAGCCATCTACCATGCTGCGCGCCGCGGCGACCTGACGGCGCATGCGCTTGCGGGCGATTCATGGACATCGGCGGAGCAGCTTCGCGCCGCCGCGGCCGGTGGCCGCGTGCTCGATCCGTCGTCGCAGCGGTTCGTCGCCTACGCCAGGCTCCGCCGCTCGTCGACGCACGTTTCGTACTCGACGATGGCGTTTGTGTACTCCTCCTACCAGCTCCTGGCCGTCCCGCTCCTGCGGGTAGCCATCGAGAGGCTGGCGCCGGAGCGCCGACGGGCTGGCCTCGGCTTTCCCGCCGACCCACGAACAGTGCGGGCGCTGCGGGTACAGGCACGCCGAGTGCGTGAACACGTCCTCGCTCTGTGCGCGTTGGACTCGGCGTACCGTCCGGCTGCCACGACGCTGTTGCGGGGTCTTGCTCGGCCGGAAGGCCAAGCTCAAACTGACTATGACGCGTGGCGTGACCGTCAGGACCCGCAGGCGACACTTGGTCGGTTGGGCGTTGACCCCGATTGGCTGGCGCTCCAGGCCGAGGCGCTCCTACGGTTCGCGGAGAACAGCGACCCTCTCGGCTCGTGGATCGAGGTTGTTCGCCAAGGCGATCCGCGGAAGTGGATGGACCTTCGCGGGGATGCGCTGGTCACCATGGACCATCGCGTCGCCGCCGAGATCTTCCTCGCTGCCCACGAAGCTCTGGTCCGCAGCGGCCGGGCAGCGGCGATCGACGAGCTGGCGCCACAGGGCTGGGTACGCCGCCCGTGGTCGAACCGGCTCCGCGGGCGCGGCGGCCTCGATCGGGCGCTCATGCGATACGGGCTCTCGCCGCAGCCCGCCGTCCTCATGGTGGTCGAGGGCGACACGGAGCGGCGCCTGTTCCC
>JBFWKS010000111.1:0-12354 GCA_050252545.1 Solirubrobacteraceae bacterium | reverse complement strand
CGACTCCGGGAGCCCGCGCACCGGTCGCCGCGCCCGACCACATATTGCTAACCTCCCGGCTCGCTCCGCGCGATTAGCTCAGTTGGTTAGAGCGCACGCTTGACATGCGTGAGGTCACAAGTTCGAGTCTTGTATCGCGCACTCGACGCGGCACCGAAGGCCCCGCCATCCGCGGGGCCTTTCTGGTTCTGCCAGAGCATCGCCGAGAGCAGCTACGGACAAGCCGGCCGCCCCAACGACGGATGGTAGAATCAACCATGCGTTCTACCTTCTACCCCGGAGCCCGGATGGCGATCAACATCAAGGACCCCGAGACCGACCGGCGGGCGCGCGAGCTCGCCGATCGGACCGGCGAGTCGCTGACCACGGCGGTCAGCACCGCGATCAACGAGCGACTGGAGCGGCTTCGGGGGCGTCGCGCCGCCCCCGACCTCGCGGCCGAGCTGGACGCGATCGCCGAGCGCAGCGGATCCCTGCCCGTCCTCGACCGACGGTCGGCCGACGAGATCCTCGGCTACGACGACCGTGGGCTCCCGACCTGATGGTGATCGACACCTCGGCACTCGTGGCGATCCTGCTCGACGAACCCGATCGCCGGCAGTTCACGCAAGCGCTCGCGAACGCGTCGGTACGGGTCATGTCAGCCGCAACGCTGGTCGAAGCGGGGATCGTCATCGAGGCACGGCTCGGCGAGGCGGGAGGTCGTGAGCTCGACCTCCTGCTGCACCGCGCGGACGTCGAGGTGCTCCCCGCCGACGAGGCCCAGGCGGGGCTCGCCCGATCCGCGTGGCGGCGCTTCGGCAAGGGAAGCCATCCCGCCGGCTTGAACTACGGTGACTGCTTCTCCTACGCCCTGGCCGTGCAGCGCGACGAGGCGTTGCTGTTCAAGGGCGACGACTTCGCAGCGACGGACGTTCGTGCGGCGTTGACGCCACCGCGCGGGTGACCACCCGAACCCGGCTGGCCAGTGCCGCCGGCATCCGGTGCCGGGGGCACGTGCTCTGACGCCCGCCGCCCCAACGCAGACCGACCCCGGTCGCCGGTGCGATCGGGGTCGGGGGCTGCGTGGCCGCAGGCGAGAGTCGGTACCCGCGGCACGGTCGGGACGGAAGGCCCGGCGGGCCACGCCGATGGCGCGGGCCTGCGGGACCCGCGATCCGTCAGGGGGTCACGGTGATCTGGAACCGCTTGCGGCCGTCGGCAGCGGTCGGGCTGCCGTCGCTCTGGCGCGGGCTCACGACCAGGTGGTTCGGCGTGTTGGTGCCGTCGGGCTCGCAGGCGACGACGTTCGCGATCGCGCAACGCGTCGCGGTGATTTCGCCGCCGGACGCCGCCGCCGCGGTGCCCTTGTCGGCGAGCGTCGCCGTGATCGCGGTCTTGCTCAGGTCCGCACCCGCGTCGATGTAGACGTTCGGTGCGGCGTCGCCCGGCGATGCGGGGTACGCGGCCGCGACCTTGAATCCGCCCGACTGCGCCTCGATCTCGCCCTTGGCGTTGACGATCGCCCAGCGCGGCCCGGGGTTCGCCTTCGCCGAGGCGTCGACGGCGTCCTTGACGATGTCGGCGGCGTGCTTGCCGTCGACGCGATCGGCGTTCAGACCGTTGGCGACGCCGGTGGCGTTGGTGATGAACGGCTTGTACCCGTCACCCCCCTTGCCGGAGGTGATGGTGCCCGCGATCGGACCGTGGGTGGCGTGGAGCTCGAACGCCAGGCCGTTCGACAGGTTGTTGGCGCGCAGGCACGGGTTCTTCATGTCCTTGGCGTTCACCCGGGCCGTCGATCGGCAACCGTAGATCGCGCCGCCGCCGGTGGCCGAGAGGTTGGACTGACGGGTCGAGTACCCACCCTTCTTGCCGGGGATCGCACCGGCGTTGCTGATGATCTCCGTCTCCTTGGTGATCGTCCCGTTGCGGACGCCCTGGCGGACCTCATCGCCGGTCGCACCGACCGCGACCGGGGTGATGCCGACCGCGAGCGCCCCCGCGGCAAGCACCACCGCCCGGGTGCGCGGGGCGCGTTCGGACCAGCGCAGCGCGCGGATCTTGGGCATGGACGGCTTCGTCGGGAACGGCATGGCTGCCTCCTCGTCGGGGCTGGTACACGACCGCACGCCGCCGTCACCGCCGAGGGCGGTGCGGGGTCACTTGGGGCGTCGGCGTCCGCATGGCGCGGCTGTCGACGTCGAGGAACCGGACACCGGAGCGGAGAGCCGGTACGTGGCCCTCCACGGCGAGTCTCGAGCGTGTGGTGCCTTTCGGAACCCGGTACGCGAACACGAGTTGCGGTGCTACCGCAAGAGCTCGCCGTCAGGAGGCGACCGACGTCGGGTTCCACGACGCCCGGTAGATCGCGTCGAGCTCATCGGCATCGGGCGCCGGCGGGATCCGGTCGAGCTCGGGACGGCGGAGCGCGACGGCGACGAGCTCGGCGCGACGCGCCTCGTCCGCGAAGAGGTCCAGCCGGCCGCGTCGCGCCACGCGACGCAGCGCTCGGGCGAGGTCCTCCGCACGAACCCCCATCTCGGCGTCCACCCGGGCGATCTCGTCCGGACGTCGTATCCGCATCGCACCGGCGGTCGCCGCCAGCACGGCGACGTTCGCCGTGGCGTGGGCGAGCCCGCCGACGCGCACCGCCGTCTGGGCGACCACGTGGTGCAGCCCCAGCCCGCTCTCGTCGATCGCCCAGCCCGCCAGCAGCGCGCCGAGGGCCACCTCCGCCGGATCGGCCGACCCGGCGCTCCACGGTGCTGCCAGGTGGCGAGCGGCCTCGCGCGCGAGCGTCCGTGCACGCGGCGGCGAACGGTCGCTCGTGGCCGCCACGAGCACGTGGCCGAGCGCGTTGCCGGCGCTGGCGGCCAGGTCGGCCCGGGGCTGCGAAGCACTGAGCGCCGGGTCGTTGATCACCACCCGGACGCCCACGCGCGGCGTGCCCTCGGGAACGCCTCGCGCGTGTCGATGGTGACCGGTCATCTCCGCTCCCGAGAGCGTCGTCGGAACGGCGATGACCGTGCGCGGCGGATCGGCCGCGGCCAGGGCCTTGGCGACGTCGACGACCCGTCCCCCACCGAGCGCCACCAGCCGGTCGCCCTCCACCGTGTCGCGCAGCTCCGCCGCGACGTCGGGCACCTCGCCGTGCGGCACGTGCACCACGCGCTCCGCCCCCGCGGCCAGCTCCGGGGCGGCCGCCGACGCGCGAGGCGTCGTCAGGAGCGTGTACGGCTCGATCAGCAGATCGCCTGCCCGCTCCAGCGCCCCGGCACCGAACACGATCGTCCGATGCTCGTCGTCGCGGCGAAACCCTGCGATGTCGGTGGCGACCATCAGCGGACCCTGCGCGCGAAGCCGACGTCCATGACCGGATCATGCCGACCCGCGTCGACGGACGCCGCGTCCCGTCCGACCGGCGACGGACCCGGGCCCGTCGTGACCGGCGGTGGCGGTGCCGCCGACGGGCGGACACGGACGGCTGACCGCGCCGCACCGCCGCGGATACGCTCGGCGCATGAGCGCCGTCGTCCCGGACCAGCCCAGCACCGTCGGTGGCCTGTTGCGTCGCAGCGCCGCGCGCACGCCCGACCGAACGGCATTGCGCTTCGGCGATCGCGAGTGGACCTACGCGGAGCTCGACGTCGCCGTCGGCCGGGTCGCCGCCGGGCTGCTGGCGCTCGGCCTGCGGCACGGCGACCGCGTGGCGACGTTCGGGAAGAACTCCGACGCCTACCTGCTGACCTACCTCGGCTGCGCCCGGGCGGGCCTCGTCCACGTGCCGGTGAACTTCAACGCCCGTGGCGAGGAGCTCGTCTACCTGTTGACCCAGTCGGCGCCCCGGATCGTGCTCCGCGACCCGGCGTTGGCCGAGGCCGTCGACGCCGTCGCCGGCGAACTGGGCGACATGGCGCACGGGACGCTGCGCGACGGCGACGGCCCGGTCGATGCCCTGGGCTGGGCGCTCGAGGCCGGCGGGGTCGTGCACGAGGAGTCCGGGGTCGCCGACGACGACCTCGTGCAGCTCCTGTACACGTCCGGCACCACGTCGCGACCCAAGGGCGCGATGATGACCCACCGCGCGCTCGTGCACGAGTACCTGTCGTGCATCGCGACGCTCGACCTCTCCCCCGCCGACCGGCCGCTGCACGCGCTGCCGCTCTACCACTCGGCGCAGATGCACGTGTTCCTGATCCCGTACCTGGCGATCGGCGCGACGAACGACCTGGTCGAGGCGCCGGATGTCGCCGATCTGCTCCGCCGGATCGACGCGGACGGCATCGACGCGCTCTTCGTCCCACCAACCGTGTGGGTCGGCATCGCGGGGCACCCGGACCTCGCCACCCGCGACCTGTCGAACCTGCGCAAGGCGTTCTACGGCGCGTCGATCATGCCGGTGCCGGTCCTGCAGCGCCTGCGCGAGCGGCTGCCCGCGGTCGGGTTCTACAACTGCTTCGGCCAGTCGGAGATCGGGCCGCTGGCGTGCGTGCTGCGCCCGGAGGACCACGATGCGCGCCCCGACTCGATCGGTCGGCCGGTGCTGTTCGTCGAGACACGGGTCGTCGACGAGGAGATGCGCGACGTCGCCCCCGGCGAGCACGGCGAGGTCGTCTACCGCTCGCCCCAGCTCTGCACCGGCTACTGGGGCAAGCCCGACGAGACCGCGGAGGCGTTCTCCGGCGGCTGGTTCCACTCCGGCGACATGGCGCGCGTCGACGACGAGGGCTACCTCTACATCGTCGACCGGATCAAGGACGTGATCAACACCGGCGGGGTGCTCGTCGCGTCGCGCGAGGTCGAGGACGCCCTCTACGGGCATCCGTCGGTCGGCGAGGTCGCGGCGATCGGCCTGCCGCACGAGCGATGGATCGAGGCGATCGCGGCGATCGTCGTGCCGTCCGAGGGCGCGACGGTCGATCCCGACGAGCTCATCGCGCACGCCAAGGGTGCGCTCGCCGCCCACAAGGTGCCCAAGTCGGTGCACGTCGTCGACGCGCTGCCGAAGAACGCATCCGGCAAGCTCCTCAAGCGCGAGCTGCGGGAGCGCTTCGGCGGCAGCGGATCCGCGGTCGGCCGGTAGCCGGGTATCCGGTCGGGGCCATGGCCGCCCGGTCGCGCCCGCCGCGCCGCGGGCGACGCGGACGGCCTACCGGCACCGGATACCGGGCCGTGGGGACGAGGGCCGCCCGCGTACCCCTCAGGGCCGACGCCGGGTCGGCCGGCGACGGGCCCCGGCCGGCCGTGGTCGGTCCCGACCATGCGCCGTCGGGCGCCCGGACGACGGCGGGTCGGCTCCGTCGGGCGGCTCATCCGTCCACCTACCGGTGCGCCGGTAGCGTCGCCGGGCCCGTTGCTCGCGGTCACGGTCGTCCTGGCTCGAGAACGCGCAGCGGATCGTCCAGTCGATGATCAGGACGAAGAGCGCGCCGAGCGCCAGGCCCGGCGCGAGGCCCCGCGGACCGACGATCGCGACGACGACCGCGGCCAGCAGGATCAGTCCGGGAAGCAGGGCACGGACACCGAGCAACCCCGCGCGCGCACCGGGCGCACGGGCGGGCTCGTCGGACCGTGGAGGGCGCATGACCCTCTTCTACCCGTTCCGGAGCGGCGTCTCGCGCCCGCCGGGCGTTCTGCCACCGCGCCTCCGCGAACGGCCCCGCCGGGCCGCCACCGAAGCCGTGTCAGGCGGCCGCCGGGGTGCCCAGGACCCCGGCCAGCCGGTCGCGGATCAGACCCTCGGCCTCGGTCACCATCCGCTCGACGAGCTCCTGGCAGGTCGGGATGTCGTTGATGAGGCCCTGCACCAGGCCGATCGACCAGACGCCCCGCTCCGGATCGCCCTGCTCGTACACCTCGCGGCCGCGTGCCCCGGCGACGAGGTCCTTGACGTCCTCGAACGTGCCGCCGTCCTCCTCGAGGATCTTCACGACCTCGCGCGAGACGCCGTTGGACGCCACGCGTGCCGTGTTGCGCAGCGGGCGGAACATGAGCTCGGTGTCGCGCTCGCTGTTGGCGACGATCTGCTCCTTGACCCGCTGGTGGACCGGCGCCTCCACCGTCGCCAGGAACCGGGAGCCCATGTTGACGGCGTCGGCCCCGAGCGCGAGGGCGGCGACCAGGCCGCGGGCATCACCGATACCCCCCGACGCGATGATCGGCACCGTCAGCTGGTCGGCCGCGGCCGGGATGAGGACGAGGTTGGGGACGTCGTCCTCGCCGGGGTGCCCGGCGCATTCGAACCCGTCGACCGACACCGCGTCGACGCCGAGCTTCTCGGCCTTGACGGCGTGGCGGACCGACGTGGCCTTGTGGATGACCTTGATGCCGTGGGGCTGGAAGTCGGCCAGGTGCTCGGCGGGGTTGGACCCGGCGGTCTCGACGATCTTCACGCCGGACTCGATGATCGCCCGGCGGTACTCGGCGTAGGGCGGCGGGGTGATCGCCGGCAGGATCGTCAGGTTGACCCCGAACGGCTTGTCGGTCAGCTCGCGGGTGCGCTCGATCTCCTTGGCCAGGTCCTCCGGTGTGGGCTGGGTCAGGGCCGTCAGGCAACCCAGCGCCCCGGCGTTGGCGACGGCGGCGACGAGCTCGGCGCGGCCGACCCACTGCATGCCGCCCTGGACGATCGGGTGCTCGATGCCGAACGTCTCGGTGAACCGGGTCTTGATGACGGACATCTCGGGAACCTGCCTTGATCGGGGTGATGGAGCGCTGGGGTCCGTGGCCTGGGTGGGCCGGAGGCGATCCGCCGGCGGCCCCGCCCCGCACGCATCGCCACGGGTGTGTGCCGGGACCGGAAGGGGACGATGCCAACGGATCGTTCGCGGCGCGAACGAAAGCAGGCGGCCGTTCGTTTGTCAAACGAACGGTTCGCGCGTCGAAGGCCGGCTGCGCTACCGTGGAACGAGGATGTCGAGCCCCCACGCGCAGACCGCCGCCGCGGCCCCGGCCGACGACACCCACGACGACGACCCGGCCGACGGCATCCCCGACGAGCGACCGGCCGACGCCCGGGCGGCCGACGACGCGACGCCGGTCCCACCGCTGGTCCCGCCGTTCCTCGTCCAGCACACCAGTTGCGTCCTGGTCAAGATCGGCCAGGTGGCCCTCCGGCTGGTCGACCGCCGGCTGGCGCCGCTGGGCCTGCGGGTGCGTCACCACTCGCTGCTGTCGACGATCATCGAGCAGGGCCCGCTGTCGCAACAGGATCTCGTGGTGCTCCTGCGGATCGACAAGGCGACGATGGTCGCGAGCATCGATCTGCTGGAGGATGCGGGGCTCGTCGAGCGCCGCCGGATCGACACCGACCGCAAGCGCTACGCGATCGTCGCCACCGACCGTGGCCGCGCGGTCGCCGTCGAGGCCGACGCCCTGCTCGACGCCCTCGACGCCGAGGTCCTGGCCGACCTCGACAGCGACCAGCACGCAGCCCTGCACGGGGCGATCGAGACGATCAACGCCGGTCCCGCCCTGCCGGCCGCGTTCGACCGCACACGCGAGTAGCGACCGCACCCCGCCCGCGTCGACCCCCACAGTCAGCCGGGCTCGGCGCCGGTCGTCGACGGGGACAGCTCGGGCTGGGCGAGCGTCTCCGACAGCGCACGGAAGACCTTGCGGTTGAAGACCAGGCCGACGTGGCTGCCGGTGACCTCGATGTTCGTCGCCCCGTCGACGAGGCAGCCCGGCCAGTCGACGACTCCGTCGCCGCGTGAGTAGACGCTCGTCATCCGCACCCCGGGCGCGATCGGTGCGCGGAAGGCCGTCGCGAACGGACAGTCGCAGAAGAGCGTGAAGCAGCCGGCGCGCCGCGTCCGGCCGGTCGCGTGCAGCGCCAGCCGCGCGCCCGTCACGGCCGCCTGCGTCGGGACGCTGATGCCGAGCATCCCGTTGAGGTCCGCGCCGAGCGACACGGCGTGCGACACCACCTCGGGGTGTGATGCGGCGAGCGCGCGGGCGAAGTGCCCGCCGCGGCTGTGGCCGATCACCGCCACCCGTCGTCCGTGACGATCGGAGGCACGGCGTGCGGTGCGCACCACGCGGTCCAGCGCCCGGTCCGAGCAGTCGGTGTTGGTGACGAAGCCGACCGTCGTCGGCCGGTACCCGAGCCGCCGCAACCAGACCGCGAGCATCGCCAGCGTCTGATCTCCCGCGAGGAACCCCGGCACCAGCACCACGGGTCGCCCGTCACCGCGCGGAAGTCCCCGCGGGCGCAGGAAGAGCGGATCGACCGACAGCCGGCAGGCCTCCAGCAGCCAGCGCGTCTCCGCGACCGGCCGTCCCCACCATCCCGGGCCGTGGCTAGCTCTGGAGGACATACCGGCCGGGCGCCGGATCGACGGTCGGGTGGTTCTCCGAGCCCTGCGCCTCCGGTGCGGGGACCCGCTCGCCGGCCCGCTCGGCGAGCCACTGCTGGTGGTCGGTCCACCACGATCCGGTGTGCGACACCGCCTGTGCCTCCCATTCGCCCGGGTCGCCCGGGTGCTGCGGGGCGACACGGAAGCTCGAGCGGCTCTTCGGCGAGGGCGGGTTGACGAGCGCCTGGATGTGGCCGCTGGTCGAGAGGACGAAGCGCTGCGCGCCACCGAGCACCTGGGTGGTGCGGTAGGAGTTCTCCCACGGGACGATGTGGTCGGTGCTGCCGGCGACGACGTAGCAGTCCCGCGTCACCCGGCGCAGGTCCAGCGGGGTCTGGAGCACGGTGCGCGCCGCCGGCTCGACGAGGTCGTTGAGCATCGCCATCTGGACGAAGTCGCGGTGCAGGCCATGCGCCAGGCGCACCGTGTCCTGGTTCCAGAACAGGACGTCGAAGGCCGGCGGTGCCTTGCCGAGGAAGTAGTTGTTGATCACGTAGCGCCAGATCAGATCGTTCGGCCGCAGCCAGGCGAAGACCCCCGCCAGCGAGGCCCCGTCGAGGTAGCCGCGCCGGGCCGAGTCCGCGACGGCCGCCGCGGCGACCTCGCGCCCGGTCAGCGCGCTCGCCGCGCCCGCCTGGCGCTGGTCCAGCGCGCAGACCATCAGGGTCGCGCTGCCGAAGCGCTCCTGCTCGCCGGTCGCCGCGAGGTGGGCGAGCGTCACCACGCTGATGATCCCGCCCGAGCAGGCGGCGACGAGGTCGACCGTCGGGTGGTCGGCGACCTCGGCCGCCAGGTCGCGCGCCTCCAGGACCGCCTGGACGTAGGTCTCCAGGTCGAAGTGGGCGTGCTCCCGCGTCGGGTTGCGCCACGAGATCGCGAAGACGCGGTGGCCCGCGCCGACGAGGTGCTCGATGAAGCTGCGCCCCGGCGCGAGGTCGAGGACGTAGTACTTGTTGATCGTCGGCGGCACGACGAGCAGCGGGCGCTCGAAGACCGTCTCCGTCGTCGGTGCGTACTCGAGCACCTCCATCACGTCGTTGCGCAGTACGACCGAGCCGGGCGACACGGCGATGTTGCCGCCGACCTCGAACTTCGACGTGTCGACGGTCGCCGGCAGCCGCGGTGCGCGCGACACGTCGCGGGCGAACCGTCGCGCGCCGAGCGCGAGGTTGACGCCGCCGCGGTCGATCGTCTCCTTGATCACCTCGGGGTTCAGCAGCGGCAGGTTCGTCGGCGACAGCAGGTCGTGGACGTTGTCGGCGAGGAACCGCACCTGCTGGTCGGTGCGCCAGTCCAGGTCGGCGTCGTCGATCAGGCCCTCGGCGGTCTCGCCGAGCGCGAGGTACGTCTGCAGGACCCGCCGCAGCGCCCAGTTCTCCGCCCAGGCCCGGTCGCGGAAGCGCGCGTCGCCCTTCGCCGGCGCGACCTCGGAGGTACCGCGCACGACGCGGGTCAGCTCGGCGCCGAGCGCGCCGACGCGACCGACGGTCCGTCGGGGCCGACGCGCGAGCGCCCCGGCCGTCCGCAGCAGCGGCCCGGGCCGGGCGATCCGCGTGGCCTGCCCGGCGGAGACGTTCTGGGTCAGCAGCGTGTCGAGCGCCGCGTTACGGTGCGTGCGGCGGCCCTCCCGCCGCGGAGCGTCGGCGGTGCTCACGACGTCGCCTCCTCCGCCAGCCGGTAGAGCACCTTTGCGACGGCGGCCGGCTTGGCGGCACCCTCGACCTCGAACGTCAGCGTCAGGTGGATCAGGCCGGCGCCGTCGGTGATCTGCGCGTCGTCGAGCACCAGGCGCATCCGCAGGCGGCTGTCGACCGGGACCGGCGCGATGAACCGCAGGCGGTCGATCCCGTAGTTCACCGCCATCGCGAAGGCCGAGATGTCGAGGACGTCCTCCAGCAGCGTCGGGGCGAGCGAGAGCGTCAGGTAGCCGTGGGCGATCGTGCCGCCGAAGGACGTCTTCGCCGCGCGCTCCGGGTCGACGTGGATCCACTGCCGGTCGCCGGTCGCGTCGGCGAACGCGTCGATCATCGGCTGGTCGATGGTCAGCCAGCGGCTCGTCCCGAGCTCCTCACCGACCTTCGAGGCGAGGGTCGCGAGGTCGGAGAACCTGGTGGTCGTGGGGGCGTCGTCGGTCATCGTCGGTCCGTGGTCGGGGGCTGCTGGTGGTGCCTGTGGGTGTCGCGGTGGTCGGGCGTCTCGGGTTCGGGTGCCTCAGGTGCGGCGGGCGAGGCGCAGGAGCAGGTCGCGTTGGTTTCGGGCGGCGCCGGTGTGCAGGGCGAACGGCCGGGTGAGACGTTCGCGGACGACGCCGGACGCGGTGGGGCGTGCCGGCGGATCCGCACCGGCGACCTCGGTGAACCAGGACCGGCAGAGCGCGTCGGTCGCGGCGAGGTCCTCGAACGGGAAGGCGTGGCCGCCGGGCACGATCTCGAGCCGCGCCCCCGGGATGGCCGCCGCCATGCGACGGGCGTTCTCGACGGGGCTCATGACGTCCTGGTCGCCGTGGGCGACGAGCGTCGGGCACCGCAGCGTCTCCAGCGACCGGCGGCGGTTGAAGCAGCTCGCGGCGACGGTCTGCGTGGCCGCCGTCCAGGTGCCGCCGCGCCGCTCGAGGAACGGCTCCACCGCGGCCTCCAGCCGGTCGGGCGTCGTGGTGGCGAGGAACGACGGCGAGAACAGCACGGCGGCGGGCCAGAGTCGGCGGCGCCGGACGGAGTCCCGGGCCAGTCCGGTGAGGGCGCCGTGGACGGCGCGCGGGCCGGGCAGCACGGACGCCGGTCCTCCCGACCAGCCGCCGACGAGGGCGAGCGACCGGACGCGCCACGGCATGCGCACGGCGAGCTCGAGCGCGACGGCAGCGCCGAGCGACAGGCCGACGACGTGCGCCGAGCCGACACGGCAGGCGTCGAGGACCCGTACGGCATCGGCGGCGAGCGACGCCACCGAGACGGGGCCGATCGCGCGTTCGGAGCACCCGCTCCCGGGATGGTCGTACGTGATCGCCCGGAAGCCGTCGGGCAGCATCGCCGCGAACGGGCGGAAGACGGCGGAGGAGATCGTCCACCCGGTGATCCCCAGCACAGCCTGGCCGTCACCGGTGGACGCCACGTGCAGCCGGGGCCGGCCTGGGGTGGTGAGGACGTCGGTGCGCGTCATCGGAGCCGTGCCGGGCGGTCCGCGCGGCCGGTGGTGGCCTCCGCCGACGATCCGGTCCCGGTCGATGATCACACGCCGCCGCGTACGAGATGAGGGCTGTCGGCACCCCGTTCTGGGCGGTCGATGGGCCGTCGCACCCCCTGACGTGCCCGAAGGGCGCCCCGGTCACGGTCCGCGCCCGGCCGACGCGCCGTGGGCTCGGCGCCCACTCGCCCACTCGCCGCTACTCGCCGCAGCGGAACGTGCCCCGTCCGACGCCGACCCGTCGCGTGACGGTGTCACCGCGCCCGTCGGTCATCCGTACGGCCGCCATGGGGCCGGTTCGGGAGCTCCAGCGCGTCGCGACCCGTCCGCCGACGCGCAGGTGCCCGGGCCGGATCCGCAGCGAGAGGCGCTCGACGCCATCGGCGGGTACCCGCACCGTCACGGTGCGGCGGGTGGCCCCGCGAGCCGCCCGGGACCGCACGATCCGGCCGTCGGCGCGGGCGCGGACGGCCGCCGTCCCGTCGCGCAGGCTCGCCCCCACGGGCAGGGTGACCCTGACCGTGCGCAACGACGCCGACCCGCCGCCGGCGGTGACGACGAGACCCGGCCGGGCCGCCCGTCCCGTCCCGCGCAGCAGGCAGCCCGCGTCGGTGGCCGGCTCGGGGTCGGCCGGTACGGGCGTGGCGACGAACGACCGTCCGTCGAGGTTCCACGCCGGATCCTGGGGCACGCGCAGCTGGTGCAGCACGGTCGGGGCGATGTCGGTGACGCGCACGCTGTCCTCGGCGCGCGGCCCGGTCACGCCCGGGCCGGTGGCGACGACGAACGACCGCCGCTCGATGTCCGATCCACCACCGTGGATCAGGAGCGACCC
>JBFWKS010000110.1:0-12358 GCA_050252545.1 Solirubrobacteraceae bacterium | reverse complement strand
GCGGACGGTTCTCGAGCGACGTCTGCGGGATCTTGAACACGAGCAACGCGCCGCCGGCGGTGCCCTGGCCGGCCGGGCTGTTGGCCAGCGGCAGGCGGCCGACGCTCTCGTGCGTGAACGCCGGGATCTCGGCCTGCTCGTAGAGGAACGGGTTGGGTGCCCGAACCGGGTTGATCGGCTTGAACGCGTGGCCCTCGTTGCGCGCGGCGATCCGCGCGTTCGGCGGGTCCTCGACGTACGCACTGTCCCGGATCTCGATGCCGCCCACCGGCACCGAGAGCTCGGGCTGGTGGTTCTCGTTGTACGCGGCGACGAAGACGCCGAAGTACACCTCGTTGTCGAGCTGTGGCTGGCCCTTGGGCTTGATGTCGAGCTCGAGCTGCTCGGGCGTCAGGCCGCGGAAGTACTCGCTGTCCTCCGGGTCGACGCGCTCGCGGTCGCCGCCGCGCACGTCCGTGGCCTCGATATGCCCCGGGTTGAGCTGACGCGAGACCTGGACCTGGTACTTGACGTATGGTCCGCCGTCCTTCGAGCCGACGTCGACGAAGAACGCCTCCGAATGGCCGTGATGGACCACGTCGTGCCTGTTGCCACAGGCGGTTAGTGCGACGGAGGCAAGGACCGCCGCGGCCAGAGGGAAGACCCGCGAACGCATGGTCGGGCAGTCTAGTCGAGCGGTCGGGCGCCCGGCTGCGTCCCCAACCGGAACCCCGAGGCCGGCTTGCGTGGCCCCCCCGCGACACCGACCGGCCCGGTCGTTCCGCGCCGGCCCTCGGTCCCGTCCTCGAGCGTCGCCCGGAGCCGGTGGAGTCCGCGCTGCAGGCCCCGACGGACCCGGCCGCTCTGGCAACCGACGGCCTCCATCAGGCGGTCCGAGGGCAGCGCCGGCTCGGTCTCGACGGTCCACGTCACCTGGACCGCGCCGCCGGACTCCTGTCGCAGGACGATCTCGCCCATGATCGGCGTGCGGTCGTACTTGCCTCCACGCCCGACGAACGCGATCCGGTGCGGCGACTCGACGGTCACGAGCGTCAGGTCGAAGTCCGAGAACCGGTTGAACGGCAGCTTGATCCGGAACCGTGCCCCGGCCCCCACCCCGATCGAGTCCTCCCGCGTGAGGTGCCAGTCGACGAAGCGGTGATCGAGGATGCCCGCGTGGTTGGCGATGTCCGCCAGGTACGCGAACACCCGCTCCTGCGGATGCTGGATGACGAGCGACGCGCTGACGGGCTCCACGCGGCGCAGTCTAGATGAGTCGTCCGCCGGGTGAACGCGGGGAGCGGCGGCCGACGGTCCACCGGTCGACGCCCGGTCACCGGCCCCGCGGACGGCCTGCGCCGAGGCTCAGTCGAGGGTGTCGTCCGACGCGGTTCGGCTGATCCGCTGGGCGCGGATCTCCTCGCCGTGACGGACGGGGACGGACGCGACGGGCTCGTCCTTGCGGGTCGGCCGGCACAGCGCGCAGAGCGTGCGGTTGCGCGGGTAGCGGTAGACGACCTCGCCGACCAGCGGGGTGCGACGGCAACGGTCGCAGCAGAGCCGCTCGGCGTGGAGGCTGCCGAGCGAGAGCCGCAGCAGGTGGCGCTCGAGGTCGGCTTCGGCGAGGGGCTGGCGGCGCATGGCACCGTGTTCGTCGCCGGCGGGGGAACTCCTTCCCGCTGGATGCTCCCGCCCGGCTCGGGTCAGTCGCCGGGCGCGTGGACCCGGACGCGGAGCCCGTCGGCGGAGAACGGCGCGCACAGCACGCTCGCCCATCCGGATGCGCGCTCGGCGACGGCTTCCGCCACGCGATCGGCCTCGCCCGCACGCACCCAGAGCATCACCGTCGGGCCGGCGCCGGACACGGTCGCACCGATGGCACCGATCGACACGGCGTCGTCGATCAGCGCCGACGACCGCGGGAAGAGCACCGCCCGGTGCGGCTGGTGCAGCACGTCCTGCAGGCTGTGGGCGACGATCCCCAGGTCGCCGCGCTCCAGCCCGAGGGCGAGCGCCGCGGCCCAGGCGACGTTGGCGGTGGCGTCCTCGAGCGGTACGTGCTGTGGCAGCACGGCACGTGCGGCTGCGGTGCGCACGGCCTCCTCGGGCACGACGAACACCGCCTCGAGGCTCTCGGGCGGCTCGATCCGCACCGTCCAGCGACCGTCGGTCAGGACGAAGCCGCCGTAGAGCGCCGCCGACACGTTGTCGGGATGACCCTCGATGTCGACCGCCAGCGGCAACAGCGCATCCGGATCGGTGCTCCCACCGTCGAGGGCCGCCGCGGCGGCGAGCCCGGCGACGATCGCGCTGGCGCTCGAACCGAGGCCGCCCGAGAGCGGGATGCGCGACCGCACGCGGAAGGTCAGGCCGTCGGCGGGACGCAGCCGCTCGAACGACCGGATCAGGATGTTCTCGCGGTCGATGACCAGCGGCAGGTCGTGCTCGACGGCGAAGGTCCCGGTCTCCTCGACCTCGACCTCGACCCGCAGGTCGACGGCCGCGGCCATGCAGTCGAACCCCGGCCCGAGGTTCGCGCTGGAGCCGGGGACGGAGACGCTGACGGTTCGGCCCATGCGACCGACGACCATAAGGCATACCCCGACCGGCGCGCCCCGCGCGGACGTGACGCCGGGACGTCTGGCACCCTGCTCGCGATGCCCCGACCGACGGCCTCCTCCCCGTCGTTGCTGCCGCTGATCGTCGGGCTGGCGGTCCTCGTCGTGGCCGTGGCGGTGATCGGTCTGCACGGTGGCCCGAAGGCGGACCCGACGACCGTCGGGGCGACCACCGCGATCTCGGCCGATGGTGCCCCGGCGCGGGCCACGTCGCCGGGCGGGACGGTCACGCGGCGGGCCGGGTCGCCCGCCGGTCGCACCACCGACAACGCCGGTCCCGCCACGCCCGGGCTGCCGACGAACCGGGGCAACGATTGGCCGGTGGCCGGGGCCGACGCCCGCGCCGCCCGCGTGCCGATCCTCATGTACCACCTCGTGGCCGACGCGCCCGCGGGCACCGCGTATCCCGACCTGTGGGTGCCGCCTTCCCGCTTCCGCTCCCAGATCGAGGCGTTGCAGCGGGCCGGGTTCGAGGCGGTGACGATGGGTGAGGTGTGGGACGCCTGGCACGGCGACGGTCACCTGCCCCGCCGCCCGGTCGTCGTGAGCTTCGACGACGGGTCACTCAGCCAGGTGATGAACGCGGCGCCGGTGCTCCTGAAGGCCGGTTGGCCGGGCGTGCTCAACCTGACGGTCCAGAACCTCGGCAACGACGGCCTGCCGATGTGGGGCGCGCGGCGGATGATCCGGCAGGGTTGGGAGATCGGCTCGCACACCGTCACCCATCCCGACCTGACGACCCTCGGCGCCGACGCGCTCCGTGACGAGCTGACCCGGTCGCGGCGGATGATCCGCAACCGGCTCGGGGTCGACCCACGGTTCCTCTGCTACCCGGCGGGACGCAACGACGCGGCGGTACGAGCGGCCGCCCGCGACGCCGGCTACCGCGGGGCGACGACCGTCGACACCGGTCGGGCCGGCCGCGGTGACGACCCCTTCCTCCTCCCCCGTATCCGCGTCCAGCCGTCGACGGGCGCCGACGAGCTCGTGCGGATGGCGCGCGGCGCCTGACCCGCGGCGGCGCCGTGCCCCGTGGCGGGCACGCCTCACCCCCGAGGCCAACCCGCCACGGAGCCCCTGACCTGTGACCTCCGCTCGGACCCCGCCGACGCCGCGACCGGCCCGCCGCGGGGACGCTGCCGCGACCCGACTACGATCCGGCGACCGTGACCCACGCATCCCATCCCGGCCCGCCTCCGGCGTCGCTGCTGCCGACCTCCGCCTGGGACCGGGCGATGCGCGACGCCCGGCCGCTGGTGGAGGTGCGCCCGTGGGGCCGGATCCGCTGGCAGTTCGACGGCACGCCGATGCAGGCCACGGTCCGTGCACCGGGCCAGGACCTGGACCCGTGGCCGACGCTCGTGCTCGGCACCGGCGGTGCGGGCCTGCTCGTCGGCTCGGTCGCCGGAGGGTCCGACACGCGGCTGCTCCTGCTCGCGCTCGGGATCGCGCTGCTCCTCGGCGCGGCCGGCCTGTGGCGCCACCAACTCGGGCGCGGCCGCACGTTCGCCGGTCCCGACCTGGCCGACGCGCTGTCCCGCGACGCCGACCTGCTGCGGATCGCCGCCCGCCACGACGAGGCCGAGCTCGAGGCCGCGGCCGCCCGCTCGCACGCCCACATCTGGAGGCTGGGCGACCCGGAGCTGACGCCCGCCGAGCGCCGCCGCACCGCCGACCGCCACGCCGGCGACGCGCGCCTGGCCCGCGAGGCCGACGCGCATCTGGTCGCGCTCGGCGACCAGGCCCCGCAGGAGGCCCTCGGAGAGGACCCGGCGGACGAGGACCTGGAACGGCTCGTCTCGGCCCTCGAGGCCGCCCGCCGCGAGCTCACCGGCTACGGCGACGGCACCTGACCGGGCGCCGCGCCGCCACCGTCCGCCGGCCGTCGGCATGACCACGATTGCTACCATGACATCATGCGGCAGGTCACCCTACGGCTCGACGACGATCTCGCCACCGACGTCGCGCGGGTCGCGGCAGACCGTGGGACGAGCGTCAACGCGTTCGCCGCGGCGGTGCTCAGCGCCGCCGTCGACCCCGAGCTGGCCGGTGACGAGGCCGAGCGCCTGCGAGCCCGGCTGCGGGCCCGTGGCCTGCTCGCCGATCCGCAGCCCGCGCGCCGCAGCGGGATCACCGACGAGCAGCTCGCGGCGGCCCGCGCCGCCGCAGGTCGCGGCCAGACCCTCGCGTCGCTCGTGACCGCGCAACGGGACGGGGCGTGACGCCGTTCGCGGACTCCTCGGCCGTCGTCAAGCGCTACGCCGACGAGGAGGACGCCGATCGCGTTCGGCGGGCCGGCATGCTCGTGATCTCCGAGCTGGCGCTCATCGAGGTCCCCGCGGCGCTGTGGCGCAAGCACCGCGTCGGCGAGCTGCCGGCGGATGCCGCACGGGTGCTCTCCGCTGCGTTGGCCGACGACGTCGCGGCCGACCACCTCGTCGTCGTCCGCGTCAGCAGCACGATCGTCGCCGACGCCGCCCGGCTCGTGGCCGTCCACCCCCTGCGGGCCTACGACGCCGTGCAGCTGGCGACGGCGCTGGCCGTTCGCGCGGCCGACCCGGACTGCACGACGTTCGCCTGCTTCGACGCTCAGCTCATGCGGGCCGCGGTCGCCGAGGGCTTCGCGCCGTTGGCGTAGAGCGCCGTCCTCGGCCGTCAGCCGAGCAGGATCCGCTCGAGCGCCTTCAGCGTCGGCTCGCAGGGGATGACCGGCGGCGACTCGTCGAGCGCCGTCTGAGGGTCCTTGAGGCCGTGGCCGGTGAGGACGCAGACGATCCGCTCGGGACGGTCCAGCCCCTCGGGGCTCGCCGCGCCGTGGGCGAGCAGCCCGGCGACCGATGTCGCCGACGCCGGCTCGCAGAACACGCCCTCCTCGCGGGCGAGGAACCGGTACGCGTCGAGGATCTGCGTGTCGTCGACGTCGGCCACGCGCCCGCCCGACGACACCATCGCGTCCATCGCCTGCTCCCACCGGGCGGGGTTGCCGATCCGGATCGCCGAGGCGACCGTCTCAGGATCGGCGACCGGCTCACCGCGGACCAGCGGGTTGGCACCGCGGGCCTGGAACCCGACCATCCGCGGCAGGCGCGGGCGACCGTCGCCGAATCCGGGAGCGGGACCGGCGGCGTCGGCGGCTTCGCGGAAGCCCTTCCAGTACGCGGTGATGTTGCCGGCGTTGCCGACCGGGATGCAGAGCGCATCGGGCGGGCCGTCGAGGTCCTCGACGATCTCGAACGCCGCGGTCTTCTGCCCCTCGATCCGGAAGTCGTTGACCGAGTTGACGAGCGAGATCGGGTGCTGCTCGGCGATCTCCCGCACCAGCCGCAGCGCCTCGTCGAAGTTGCCCTTCAGGGCGATCACCTGGGCACCGTGCATCAGCGCCTGGGCGAGCTTGCCGGCGGCGATCTTGCCGTCGGGAACGAGGACGACCCCGCGGATGCCGGCACGCGCGGCGTAGGCGGCCAACGACGCGGCGGTGTTGCCGGTCGACGCGCAGATCACGGCCTGCGAGCCCTCGCGGACGGCGGCCGACACGGCGGCGGTCATCCCCCGGTCCTTGAACGACCCGGTCGGGTTGAGCCCCTCGTACTTGAGGTACACCTCGGCCCCGACACGCTCCGAGAGCCGCGGCGCATGGACCAGCGGCGTGGACCCCTCGTTGAGGCTCACCACCGGGTCGCCGTCGGCGAACGGCAGCCGGTCGCGGTAGCGCTCGATGAGACCCATCCGGCGGATCGAGTCGGTGCCCGACAGGCGGTGGGCGGACGCTCCGTCGGCACCGCCGGCGGGTGGGCCGGACGGGAACGGGACGGTGCTCATGCGGAGAACTCCTCGTCGATCACCCGGATCGCGCGCGGCGGCGCGGTCACGAAGTCCTTGGACCCGATCATCTGCACGGCCCCGTAGAACCGCGACTCGAGCACCGGGTGGACGACGAGGACCAGCCGTGCGGGATGCGGCTGCCCTGGAGCCGCGCCCTGGCCGGACGGCCGGGGGTGCGTGGGCGTCATGCCCTTCTGCACGACGCTCTTCACCGACACGCCCTGCAGCCCCAGGACCTGCGCGATCTGGGCGAGGACGCCGGGCCGGTCGACGACCTCGACGTGCAGGTAGAAGCTCGAGACGACGTCGTCGACGAACCCGAGCGTGTTGCGGGTCGGCGGCGTCTGGGCCGGCGGGATCATCGCGCTGATCACATCGCCGATCACGGCGGTCGCCGTCTGTGGCCCGCCGGCACCGGGACCCGACAGCGTGATCTCGGTGATCGACGGGGACTCGACGGTCACCGCGTTGAACGAGCCCTCGACCGCCGCGAGCGGGTGGCCGCGGTAGAGGAACGCCGGGTGGACGCGGACCGCGAGCTCGTCACCGACCCGCTCCGCGGTGCCGATCAGGCGCAGCGACAGGTCCAGGTCACGGGCGTACTCGATGTCCTCGGCGGTGAGGTGCTCGATGCCCTCGTACGGCACGTCCGACAGGTGGACCGGCGTGTCGAACGCCAGGCGGGCGAGGATCGCCATCTTCGCGGCGGCGTCCTTGCCGGACACGTCGTCGCTGGGGTCGGCCTCGGCGTACCCGAGCCGCTGGGCCTCGGCGAGCGCGTCGGCGTACGAGGCCCCGGTCGCGGCCATCTGGGTGAGGATGAAGTTCGTCGTGCCGTTGACGATCCCGTGGAGCCGGTCGATGTGCTGACCGGTGAGCGACTCCTGGAGCACGCGGATGACCGGCACGACGCCGGCGACCGCGGCCTCGAACCGCAGCTGGACACCGTGCTCGCGCGCGAGTCCCCACAGCTCCTCACCGTACTCGGCCAGGAGCTGCTTGTTGGCGGTGACGACGTGCTTGCCGGCCCGGATCGCAGCGGTGACGTGGTCGTACGCGGCGTCGGTGCCGCCCATGACCTCGACGATGAGGTCGCTGCCGGCGAGGATCTCGGCGAAGTCCCCGCGGCTCCGTGTGAGCACGCCGCTGATCTCGGGCCGCAGCCCGGTGACGTGGGCGATCGCATCCGCGCGACCGGGCAGCAGATCGGCCACGGCGGAGCCGACGGTGCCGTGCCCGAGCAGGCCGACGCGGAACGGGGCGGGTGCGTCCGACATCGCGCCGGATCATGGCACGGCGACCGCCGACGACGTGGCCGGACGTCAGTCGACGTCGCGACCCCAGAGCTCGTCGATCCGCTCGCGGCGCACGACCACCCGCGAGCGGCCGTCGCCGACGAGCACGACCGGCGGGCGCGGCACCCCGTTGTACACGTTGGCCATCGCATGCCCGTAGGCACCGGTGACCGGCGTGACGAGCACGTCACCCGGCCGGGGATCGGGCAGGCGCGCGTCGGTGACGACGTCGCTGGACTCGCAGTGCTTGCCGACGATCCGGCAGTCGGCGTCGCCGTCGGGCGCGCCCGGCGCCGGGAACCGGTCGACGACCTGGGCCTCGTAGCGGGCGCCGTAGAGCATCGGCCGCAGGTTGTCGGCCATCCCGCCGTCGACGCCGACCCAGGTCCGCACGTTGCGCTTGACCGTCTGCACGGTGTAGAGCGTCACGCCCGCGCGGGCCACGAGCGACCGCCCCGGCTCGTCGGCGATGCGGACGCGGTCGCCGACGAGGTCCCGCACGGCCGACACCTTCTCGCGCGCGTACGCCTCGACGGTCGGCAGCCGGGCGACCTCGTCACGGACGTAGGCGACGCCGAGCCCACCGCCGAGGTTGATCTCCTCGACCGCGTCGGCGAGCGGCGCGACCGCGGCGACGGCCCGGCGGAACACGTCGAGCTCCAGCAGCTGCGACCCGACGTGGAAGTGCAGTGCCTCGAGCCGCAGCGACGGCAGCTCGCCGATCCGGCCGATCAGTGCGCGCGTGTCGTCGACGCCCAGGCCGAACTTGGAATCGGCCTGACCGGTGGAGATCCCGTCGTGCGTGTCACCGCGGACGTCCGGCGTGACGCGGATCGCCACCGTCTGCACACGCCCGCGCTCGGCGGCGATCCGGGCCAGCCGCTCGGCGTCGTCGAACCCGTCCAGGACGACCTGCCGCAGGCCGTGCTCGACCGCCGCGGCGAGCTCGGCCTCGGACTTCGCGTTGCCGTGCAGGTGAATCTCGCCCGGTGCGAATCCGGCGTTGAGCGCCAACGCCAGCTCTCCCCCGGACGCGACGTCGCAGCCGAGGCCGGCCTCGCGGGCGATCCGCAGGATCGCGGTGCACGGGAAGGCCTTGGACGCGAACGACACGTGGGCGCCCGGCGCCAACGACGTGAACGCGCGGACGTACGCACGAGCCTGGGCGCGCAGGTCGTCCTCGGCGACGATGTAGGCCGGGGTGCCGTGCTCGCGCGCCAGGTCGAGCGCGTCGCAGCCGCCGATCGACAGCCGCCCGCGGGCGTCGCGGGTGCTGCCGCGGGGATAGACGTCGAGCAGGGCGGCGGACATCGCCGGGGGATGATGGCAGCGGCCCGGGGTGGGCGCGGCCGCCACCCCGGCGACGTCGTGGACCGGGCCGGACCGTCGTGTCGGCGGGCGCGGACGATCGTCCGGTCGCCGGTGGCTCAGCGTGGCGCGCCGAGCAGGCCGCCGAGCGCCTGACCGAGCCCACGGACCGTGCCGTCCAGCAGCGATCCGACGCCGGTGAGCGTTTGCCCCAGGCCGGTGTCGGCGCCGACGACGTCGGCCAGCGCACCGGTCAGGTCGCTGGTGGTGCTCGCCACCCCGTCGGTCGCGGACACGGCGCGGCTACCGAGGTCGCGGGCGGGGGTCGTCGGCGTCGGGTCCGGCGTCGACGGCGTGGTCGGCGGGGGTGGGGGCGTGGCGGGCCTCGTCGACGGCGGGGTCGTCGGCGTCGGGTCCGGCGTCGTGGTCCCTGCGCCCCGGTCCGGCGTCGGCGCGGGATCGGCGACGCTCGCAACGGTCGTGGGGGCCGCCGGGGCCGGTGTCGGGTCGGGCACGACGACGGTGCCGACGGCGGCCCCGCCCGGCGCGGCGGCCGAGGCGATCAGCGTCGCGTCGCGATCGCCCCGGGCGACGACGGGCCGGTCGGTCGCGTTGCGCTCCGGTACGACGATCGCGGTGTCCGGCGACGACAGCGGGACGCTCACGACGCCCGCACCGCCGAGCACGCCGGCGACGCCCGCCGCCATCACGACGCTGGCGACGACGGGAAGGGCGCCGACCCCGGCGCCCGGGATGGCGGCTCGCATGACGCGTCGCGGGTCCATCAGGATCTGCATCGGCAGGTCGACCGGAAACCTTGAGCGCGGATCCCCGATCGGGTCCGGGACCTCGTGGCCGGCCCGCGCGGGCGGCCCGCGTCGGGGCGGCGACAGGGCCGGCGCCGACGGTCAGGCGGCGGCGGGTGCGGAGGGACCGCGGCGGCCGAACCAGGCGATCATCCCGGCCCCGACGACCATCAGCCCGACGCTCGTGAGCTGGGCGGTGGTCAGACCCGTCGCCCCGGTCGGGTTGTGGCGCCAGAACTCGACGACGAAGCGCTCGAGCCCGGCGAACGCCAGATAGAGCCCGAACAACGCGACGGGCGGGACCCGGTCGCGCAGCTGCCAGAGGATGAGCGCGGCGACGCCCATGCCGAGCGTCTCGTAGATCGGCGTCGGGTGGACGACGTCGGTGGTCGGCACGGCGCCGTCGGGGTAGGCCATGCCCCACGCGACGTCGGTCGGCTTGCCGTAGTCGCCGTCGCCGGACACCTGGCAGCCGACCCGCCCGATCGCGTAGCCCAGCGCCAGTCCCGGAGCGGCGGCGCCGAGCAGCTCCGGCTTGAGGTGACCGCGCCACCGGGCCCAGAGCAGCACGGCGATCGCGCCGCCGGCCGCGCCGCCGTACCAGGTGAGCCCGGCCCCGCTGAAGAGCGAACCGAAGAGATCGTCGCCGACGTCGTCCCAGTTGTCGAGCATCCAGTACAGCCGTGCGCCGACGAGGCCACCGACCAGCGCGGCCATGAGCGCCTCGGTGGCGTGCTCCGCCGGCCACCGCAGCTCGCGGAAGCGCCGCGTCATGAGCGCGCCCGCCGCGAGGAACGCGATCGCGAAGCACAGGCCGAAGGTCTTGACCGGGAGGCCCAGGAGGTCGATCTCCGGCTGCACGCGGCGAAGGCTAGTGCACGCGGCGGGCCGAGGGCCGCGGCCGTCCGGCGGACCGGACCGCCGAACCCGGCGGCGGGGGGCCGGCGTTCCGGACCGACCGGCCTACAGGTAGCCCATCGGGTCGCGGGGCACGCCGCCGACGCGCGTCTCGAAGTGGATGTGCGGCCCGGTGCTGTTGCCGGTGTTGCCGCTGGCGGCGATGACCTGGCCCTTGCTGACCTTCTGGCCCACGGTCACGCCCAGGCGCGAGTTGTGGGCGTAGCAGGTCGACAGTCCGCCGCCGTGGTTGACGCAGATGTAGTTGCCGTACCCGCCGACCCAGCCGGCGATCGCGACGGTGCCCGAGTCGGCCGCGTGGACCGCCGTGCCGGTCGGGACGGCGATGTCGATGCCGGCGTGGAGGCGACCCCAGCGGTGCCCGAACGGCGACGTGAACTGCCCGTTGGCGGGCCAGACCAGGCGACCACTGCCCTGCTTGACGCCGCCGCCGTTGGGCATGCCCGACAGCTTGGCCTGGATCTTGGACTCCTCGCGCTGCATGGCAGCGAGGTCCTTCTCGAGGTGCTGGCGCTCGTCGCGCACGCCCTTGAGCAGCGTCTTGCGCCGATCGCGGGCCGCCGCGTAGGACTGCTGCGTGCTCACGAGGCCACCCTTGACCTGGGCGATCTCGTCACGGCGCGACTCGATCTTCGCCGCTGCCGCACGCTGGCGCGACTCGAGGTTGGCCAGGCGCTTCTCGATCGCGATCGCCTCGGTCCGGGCATCGCGCACGTCGGTGATGATCCGCTGGTCCTGCCGGCCGATCCGCCTGAGGAACTCGCCGCGCTCCAGCAGGTCGGCGAACCCGTCGCTGTTGAGGATGACGCTGACGAGCGACGGCCGGTCCGCGGTGTAGAGCTCGACGAGTCGCGCCGACAGCACCTTGCGGGCCCGGACGAGCTGCTTGCGCAACCGCACCAGACGGGCGCGCTCGCTGCGCAGATCGCCCTGCGTCTCGGTCAGGGTCGCCTCGCTGCGGTCGAGGTCGCTCTGGACCGCATCCTGGCGGGCCTGGAGGCTCGAGATGCGGCCCTGAAGGCCCTGCACCTTGCTGCTCTGGCGCTGGATGTCGGCGGTCAGCACCCGCTCGCGACTCTTGCGCTTGTCGACCTTGCTCTGCGCCGATCCGATCTTGCCGCGGAGCTCGTCGAGCTTGGCCTGCGACTGTGCCGACACCGGGGTCACGGTCGGGGTGAGCACGAGGGCCAGCGCGACGAGCAGCCCGACCCCGAGCAGGGTCAGGGGACGGACACGGAGTGGAGACGTGAGCACGTGACGAAGGACCTTCGGGTTCCCGGAAGCGCTGCTGGGAGTTCCCGGCGCGCGCGGCGTGCGACGACGGGTGGGTGGCGGCAGGCCGGACCGAAGTCCCGACCGACCGTCACCGTAGGGGCCCGCCGTCCCCACCGGAAGCGGTGCAACGCCGTTTGCGACCGGCATCCCGCGTCGCGCCGACGACATCAAGGCGCGCTCCCGCTCCCCTCAGCGCGCCATGAACGGGGTCGCGGTGTGCGACGATGGTGTCATGGCTCGAGGCGCGGCTTTCGGTAAGGACCCCGGACTGCAGTTCCGGATGGTTGGAACGCTCTTCGCACTGGGCTTGGTGTACGCGATCTTCGGAGGCGTGCTC
>JBFWKS010000109.1:0-12403 GCA_050252545.1 Solirubrobacteraceae bacterium | reverse complement strand
CGGTGGCGCCACTGGAAAACGGCGTCGCGGCGCCCGTGCAGGTGAACCCGGCGGTGATCTTGCCACCGACCGGCACCTGTGGGTCCGGCCCGGTGTTCTTCACCGTCGGCGGCGCCGGCGGCACGACGGTCACCGTGACCTTACCGGTGCTGTTGCCCGGATCGGGATCGGTGTTGGGCCCGGTGACGGCAGCGGCGTTCTCGACCGGACCGTCCAGGTTCATGGCGAGAGCCACGACGATGTCGCGCGTGGCCGACTCACCGTCGTCCAGCGCGCCGACGGTGCAGGTCACGTCCTGCCCGGCCGCCGAGCATCCCGGATCTCCCGAGACGAACGTCATGCCGACCGGCAGCGTGTCGGTGACCGTCGCCGACGGCGAGGGCGACGCCCCGTCGTTGGTCACGGTGAACCGGTACGTCAGGTCGGTGCCGGCCGTCGGGGTCCCCGCGGTGATGGCCTTGCCCAGGCGCAGGTCCGACACCGGATCGAACGCGCGCGAGACGGGCGGCGTCGCCTCCTCGATCTCGACGCCCGGCAGCGTGCTGTACGTCGCGGTGGCGACGTTGCTCACGCTGCCCGTGGGGACCTCGGCGGCCACCCGCACGCGGAACCGCACCTGCGCCTCGTCACCGGCGCCGAGCGTCCCACCGTCGTCGGGATCCGCACCGGCGCCGGCCCGGAAGACGACCCGGTCCGTCCCGGACACGTACTCGGCGGTGTCGTCGCCGACGGCGTCGGTCCGCGTCCCGGTCGACGGGGCACCGGTCACCTGCTCCAGCGAGCCGGGAACGTAGGTCGTGCCCGCCGGGATCGGGTCGGAGATCACGAGGTCTCCGGCCGGGGTCCCGGTCACGTGGTTCTGGTAGGTGACCGTGTACTCCAGCTCGTCACCCGGCTGGACCGGGGCACCCGGGGTCGGGTCGGTGAGGTTGCTCACCGTCTTGGTGCCGGTGACCGATCGCGGGCATCCGGTGACCGTCTGCGGCAGGCCCCAGCCGTTGGCGGACGATGCATCCAGGGCGAGCCCGGCCACGTCGAAGTCGACGTCGGCGGGGTCGGCGGCGTCTGGGACGCTCACCGTGGCCAGGTCGCTGATCGTGCGGCGGGCGGCGTACATCCGGCCGTCGGGCCCGCGTCGTACGGCGCCGCCGTTGGCACCAAGGGTGCCGATGAGCGTCTCGCTGCCCTTGATCGACGCACCGTTCGAGGGAGCACTGACGTCGTAGCGGTACAGCGATCCCGTACCGAAGATCCGGGTCGCGTAGACGTAGTCGCCGCTGGGCGAGAAGTCCGCGTAGTAGCCGCGCTGGCCCGAGGTCGCGGTGTCCCACTCCGCGGTCTGCGACACGACGCCGGTCTCGGCGTCGATCTCGAGCATCCGCATCCGGGCGGGCGAGTTCGCGCTGCCACCGTCGGCGATGAGTACGAGCCGCGAGAGATCGGGGCTGACCGAGATCGACCCGTAGCCGGAGCCGTGGCTCGTGGGCATGGTGGAGACGACCGCGTCACCGGTGACCGGTCCGTCGGCATCGAACTCGTAAGCGAGGATGTCGGGCGAGCCCTGGGTGTAGGTCAGGACCCAGTAGCCGGTGCCGTCGTGGTTCGGGACGGCGGTGATCGCCTCCGACGCGGTCCCGGCGATGCCGAGCTGGATGTTCTTGCGCGTGCTGTCGATGTCGCCGAGCCCGCCGTTCTCGGCCATGTCGACGACCGAGTACGTCAGCGTCCCCGCTCCCACATCGGACGAGGTGGTGACGACGAAGAACTGTCCCGGGTTGCCGAGGGACGGGAACGCCGCGACGGTCTGGGTGGCCGACGGGTTGCCCAGCAGTCCCGAGCCGGTGGGCATCGGGTCGTCGTTGCGGTCGAAGGCCTGCTGCCCGTTGGACCAGAAGAGCAGGTTGCCGGCGGTGTCGGTGACGACGGTCGTGCCCTCGACGGAGTTGTGGCCCGTCGCGGCCGCGGTCGGCGTGGCGTTGCCGCTGACCCCGAAATCCAGCGCGGCGCCGTTGCCGAAACGCCAGTGCCCCTCGGTGGCCCGGATCTCGGCCGGCTGACAGGTCTGCAGCGGAGGGGCCGCGGAGGCCGGCACGGCGAGGCCGAGAGCCGCGCCGAACGTCGCGGTGAGGACGGCGCCGAGCCGTACGGCGGCGCGCGTTCCCGTCCGTCCCGGAGGCTCGGTGGCGGTCCTACGACGGCCTCGGGCCGGGTGACATGGCCTTGTCATCTGTGTCCTCTGTTGGCGACTGGTGAACGACGGCACCGCCCGTCTCGGGCGGCGCACCGACGCCCACGGTAGTCGCGAGTGGACGAACGTTCGACGCGTGCGCGCGGGTTCACCCGGGTGAACCCGGGCGGCCCGCCTCAGGCGCTGCGCAGCGCGTCGTCGTAGGCGCGGCGGAACCGCGCCCGCAGATCGGCCAGCCGCCGGGTGAGGGCCAGTCGCTCGGCATCATCGGTGTCCGGTCCCGCGTGGCGCAGGCGACGCTCCACCGCGTCGCGCTCCAGTCGGATGGCCAGCAGTTGGGCGGCGGCCGACGACGGCGCCCGCAACGCGATCGCCCGGCGGGCGACGGTCGCCAGGATGGCCGTCACCGACGGGTCGGCAGCCGTCGGGGCACCGCCGTCCCGCACCGCCGCGGCCATCGCGGCCGCCGCGGCGCGGACGGCCGGAGTGCTGACGCACCGGGCGACGGCGTCGGGGTCCAGCATCGGCAGCGCCTCGCCGCCGACGGCGTGGCACACGGCGAGGAACTCGAGCTCGGCCGCCTGGACGGGATCGGACGGGCCGGACGGAACCGGCGCTGGGCCCAGGCCGGCCGGGCCCCGGTCGGCGACCGCCGTAGGCCCCGTCCGGTGGGCTGTCGCGGGCGCGGGACCACGTTCCTCGACCGCCGCCGGCCCGAGCAGGCCCTCCAGCGCATCCGCGTCGATGCCCAGCCGTCCTGCGACCTCGCCGACGAGGCCGATCCGCTGGAACCCCGCCGGCATCCCGGCGAACACCGGGCGCAGCTCGGCCAGCAACCGATCCTTGGCCCGATCGTCACCCAGGTCGGTCGCGGCGAGGAGCGACTCGACGCGGAACCGGGCGACCGGCACCGGCCGCGCGAACGCCGCCGCCACGGCGTCGGCCCCGCGCTCGAGCAGCAGGTCGGCCGGGTCCATCCCGTCGGGCAGGGTCACGACCTGCAGCTCGATCCCGCTGCCGCGGGTCAGCTCGTCGGCGCGGAGCATCGCCTTGCGCCCGGCCTCGTCGGCGTCGAGGGCCAGGATCACCGTCGGGGCCAGCCGGCCCAGCTCGGCGACCTGATCGGCGGTCAGTGCGGTGCCCATCAGACCGACGGCGTGGCGCAGGCCCGCCTGGTGCAGGGCGATCACGTCGGTGTAGCCCTCGCTGAGGATCACCTCTCCGCGCTTGGCGGCGGTCGGCCGGGCCAGGTGCGCCGCGTAGAGGTTGCGTCCCTTGTGGAAGACGACGCCCTCGGAGCTGTTGATGTACTTGGCCTTCTCCTCCGGATCCATCCGGCGGGCGCCGAAGCCCTGGATCCGGCCACGACGGTCGGCGAGCGGAAAGGTGATCCGGTTGCGGAAGCGGTCGTAGATGCGGCTGCGGTCGCGCAGCGAACGCTGGGCCAGGCCGGCGTCGAGCAGGTCCTGGGTCGCGTACCCGGCGCCTTGCGATCCGACGGAGACCTGCTCCCAGGCGTCGGGGGCGAACCCGACCCGGAACTCGCGCAGCATCGCCGGGTCGAGCCCCCGGCGTCGCAGCTCCTCGCGGGCCGGGGCGGCGGCGGCCGTGTCCCAGAGCTGCCGCTCGTAGTACCGACTCGTCCGGTCCAGCAGCTCCATGAGCTTGCGCTCTCGCGCGCGCCGGGCCGCCGCCTTGGGGTCCTCGTTCTCGGTCCGCAGGTCGATCCCGGCCCGCTCGGCGAGCAGCTCCAGCGCCCCGACGAAGTCGACCCCCTCGGTCTTCTCGACGAACGCGAACAGGTCACCGCCCTCGCCGCAGCCGAAGCAGTGGAAGAGCTTGTCGTCGGGCTTGACCGACAGCGACGGCGACCGGTCGTCGTGAAACGGGCAGATGCCCTCCATCCGCCCCGATCCGACGCGGCGCAGCTCGGTGTGCCGCTCGACGATCGCGACGAAGTCGGTGGCCTCGCGGACCCGGTCGATGTCCTCCCGCAGGTACTTCGCCATGGGGCTAGCCGACGTGCACCCGTGGGATGACGAGCTCGCGGTAGGCCCGCAGCGCGTAGCGGTCGGTCATGCCGGCGACCCAGTCCGTCGCGCGCTGCAGCGCGTCGACGTCGGGATCGGCGCGCCGCCACGCATCGTGGTCGTGGCGTCCGGGACGCAGACCCGTGTCGGGCGGCGCGCCCGCGGTGCCGTTCGGTGGACCCAGCGGCAGCGCGAGCGGCGTGCCGGGACCGTCGCGGCGGGCCTCGGCGGTCCGGACCTCGTCGACATGGTGACGGAAGAGCGTGCGCAGCAGGTCGTGGACCCGCCGGTGCTCGGCGCGGGCGTCGGGCGCCAGGTAGACGTGGTCGAACATCCAGGTGCGCAGCTCGTCCATCGCCTCGCCGGCCTCCTCGCCCTGGACGATGTCGCCGGCGATCGCGGAGTGCTCGACGACGTCCTGCACGAGCCGATCGATCCGCCGGGACGCGCTCTGGCCGAGCACGGCGATCGGCCGGTGCGGGAGGTCACGCTCGTCGAGCACCCCGGCGCGGATCGCGTCGTCGATGTCGTGGTTGAGGTAGGCGATCCGGTCGACGATCCGCACCACCCGGCCCTCGAGCGTGCGCGGCTGCGGCGAGCGTCCGGAGTGACCGGCGATGCCGTCGACGACATCGCCGCTGAGGTTGAGGCCGCGACCTCCGGCCTCGCGGACCGCGCTCGGGGGGTCCTCGAGAACCGTGACGATCCGGACCGAGTGCTCCCAGTGCCGGAAGTGCCGTCCGTGCGGCGACAGCTCCAGATCGAGTGCCTCCTCCCCGATGTGCCCGAACGGCGCGTGCCCCAGATCGTGCGCCAGGCCGATCACCTCGACGAGGTCCTCGTTGAGGCGCAGCGCCCGGGCGACCGTGCGGGCGATGCCGGTGACCTCGAGCGTGTGGGTCAGCCGGGTCCGGTAGTGATCGCCCTCGGGCGCCAGGAAGACCTGGGTCTTGTGCTTGAGCCGGCGGAACGCCTTGCTGTGGACGATGCGGTCGCGGTCGCGCTGCAGCGGGGTCCGCAGCGGGCACTCGGGCTCCTCGACCGCGCGGCGTGCGGGCCAGGTGCGTGCGGCGTCGGCCTGCAGGAACGAATCCTCGAACGCCCGTCGGTGGGCGTGGGGGTCACCGAGGGTCGAGGCGGGTCCGTTCATCCCCTCCATCGTCGCAGGCGACCGCGACGGGGCTCGGGCGCCTCGGACGACGGCAGCGGAGGCCCGTCCGTCTCGACATCCTGGTCGGGTCGGTCGGTGGGCTCGACCGCACGCGAGAACGCGCTCGGCAGCTCGATCGTGGCCGGGATCCCGATCTGCGCGTCGGCCGTGCCGGAACCGGACGTCACGTCGGCAACGGGTCCGGTAGTGGCCTCCGACACCGGAACGAACGCGGAGTTGCCGGCCCACGGCGCGGCGATCGACGGCTCCGACGGCGGGCCGCTCGCGGACGGCGCCTGCCCACCGCCGGCGGACACGAAGGCGGGCGGGCGGTCGTCGGCGGTGGCGGGACCCACGGGAGGCGTGGCGTCGTCCGAAGCGCCCGACGGCGGAGCAGCGGCATCGGCTTCTCCGGCAGGCGCGGCCGTCGACCCGGTCCGGCCCGGGGCAACGGCGGCGGCACCGACCCACGCCGGTCGTGCATCGTCGCCGTCCGGCGTGGTGTCGTCCGACCCACCCGCACCCGAACCGCTCGACGCGGTGGTGTCGTCCGGCCCCACCGGACGCCGCGATGCGGCGGTGTCCCGCGGCCCCAACGGACCGCGCGACGCGGCGGTCCCGAATCCTGCGGTACCCCGGGCGACGTCCGCGTCCGGGGATCCGTCGGTGCCGCGCGATGTGGTGGTCCGGAGTGGCGCGTCGTCGGCACCGGCGTCCCCACCTGTCGCAGCGTCATCCGGATCCGGGGACGGCGACGAGCCTTCACCGTCGTCGGCTGCGGACCCGCGCCGGCGGCCGATCAGGACGAGCAGCAGGCCGACGAGCAGGCCACCGACCGCGCCGACCGCCGCCCACAGCGGCACGCGGCGGTCGACGGGCTCGGTGACCGTCGTCGCCCGCGCCGCGACGATGGCCGGCGTCGCCCGTTCGGCCGCCGACCGCAGCCGGGTCACCTGGAGCACGAGCTCGTCGCGACGCACCCGCTCGCCGGAGCCCGTCGTGCCCTGCGGGAGCTCCTCCAGCGTCGCCTCGAGCGCTTCGGCCTGCCGGATCAGGCGCCGGCGCGTCTCCCGGGTGACGAGCTCGACGGTCGCGTTGGCGACGAGGTTGACCAGCCGGGCGGCGACCTCGCCGTCGGGCCAGCCCACCGTGACGAGCACCTCGTCGGACTCGGGATCGGGCTCGGCGCGCAGCTCCTCGCGCAGTCGGGCGGCGAACGCCTGCTGCCGGGCCGGCAGCGGTCCCGGACCGGTCAGCGGGAGGTCGGTGCCGAGCTCGCGGGCCACGGCCTCGGACACCCCCGCCCGGAGCACCTGCGCGGCGCCGCGCGCGGCCACCTCGCTGGACGTGAGCGGACGCGCGTCGGCGGGGTCGGGCCGATCGGCCGGGACGGGCGACGGCAGGTCGCGCACGTCGAGCCGGGCGGTCGCCTCGTAGCGATCCCGTCCCTGCAGCGTCAGCGCGAGCGCGACGCCCACCCCGACGACGATCGTCACCAACAGCACCGCGACGGTGACGGCCCGTCGGCGACCGGGTGACCTGTGAGGGCCGGGTGAACGGTGGGCGGATCCGGGGCGACGGCTCATGGCAGGGGCTCGGTCGGAGGAGGTGGCCGGTCGGCCGGCGCCCAGCCTACCGCCCCTCGGCCCCCATTCCGTGACAGTTCACCCCGGAACGTTCACCTGAGCCGACCGGACCCGGACGGTCGACCCGCCGCCGAGGCCCGTCCGGGCCGTGGATCGGCGGACGCCGTGGCGTCCGCCCCCGGTGCCGTCAGCCCCGCGGGATCCGTACGGCCGCCTGCGCCGCCGCGACCCGGGCGATCGGCACCCGGAAGGGCGAGCACGACACGTAGTCGATCCCGGAGTCGTGGAAGAACGCGATCGAGTCGGGGTCTCCCCCGTGCTCGCCACACACGCCGAGCTTGAGGTCCTGCTTGGTCTTGCGGCCCAGCCAGGCGCCCATGCGCAGCATCTGGCCGACCCCGGGGGTGTCGATCGTCTCGAACGGCGAGCGGTCGAGGATCTTGAACTCGATGTAGCGGGCGAGGATCTTGCCCTCGATGTCGTCGCGGCTGAACCCCAGGCCGGTCTGGGTCAGGTCGTTGGTACCGAAGGAGAAGAAATCGGCGTGGTCGGCGATCGCGTCGGCCAGGAAGCACGCCCGCGGCAGCTCGATCATCGTGCCGACGAGGTAGTCCTCGCCGAGCGTCAGGCCGTGACGATCGGCGACGGCGACGACGAACCCGCGCATGATCTCCAGCTCGCGCTCGTAGCCGACGAGCGGGATCATCACCTCGAGGGAAGGCACCCCCGCCTTCCCACCCCCGGGAGCCGCCCCTCCGGCCTCCGATCCCCCACCGCCGGCCGCCCGCTCCCGGACTGCGACGTGGGCCGCGAAGATCGCCTCGGCCTGCATCTCGAAGATCTCCGGGTAGAGCAGCCCCAGGCGCACGCCGCGGGTGCCGAGCATCGGGTTGGCCTCCGACAGCGTCTCGATCCGCTCCAGCACGTCGGCGAGCACCCCGACACGGTGGTAGCGCTTGTGGGCGTAGGCCTCGTGGAGCTCCTCGCCGACCTCCTCCTTCTTGGGCAGGAACTCGTGCAACGGCGGGTCGAGCAGCCGGATCGTCACCGGCTGCCCGGCCATCGCCTCGAACAGCCCTTCGAAGTCCTGCTGCTGCAGCGGGCGCAGCTCCTCCAGCGCGGCGCGGCGCTCGGCCTCGTGCTCGGCCATGATCATCCGTCGCATCTTCGGCTGACGGTCGGCCTCCATGAACATGTGCTCGGTCCGGCAGAGCCCGATGCCCTCCGCCCCCAGCTCGCGGGCCTTGGCGGCGTCCTCCGGCGTGTCGGCGTTGGTCCGCACCCCGAGGACGCGCAGGTCGTCGGCCCACTGCAGCACCGTCTCGAACCGCTCGAGCACCGGGGCCATCGCCGGGTCCTGCGACGGCTCCACCAGCGGCACGTCGTCGGTCGTGATCTCGCCGGTGGTGCCGTTGATCGCCACGAGGTCGCCCTCGCGGATCGTCACGTCGCCGATCCGGGCCACGTGCCCGGGCAGATCGACCTGCAGGGCGGTGGCCCCGCACACGCACGGCTTGCCCATCCCCCGTGCCACGAGCGCGGCGTGCGACGCCTTGCCGCCCTCGCTCGTGAGGATGCCCTGGGCGGCGTGGAACCCGGCCACGTCGTCGGCCTCGGTGAACGGCCGCACGAGGATCACCCGCTCGCCGCGCTGGGCGGCGTGGACGGCCTCCTCGGCGGTGAAGACGGCGGCGCCCTTCGCCGCCCCGGGCGACGCGTTGACCCCGGTCCCCAGGACGGTGTAGTTCGCGCTGCGGTCGAACGTCGGGTGCAGGAGCGTCTCCAGCGCGGCGGCGTCGAGGGTGAGCAACGCCTGCTCGCGGGTGAGCAGGCCCTCCTCCACGGCGTCGACCGCGAACCGCACCGCCGCCTGCGCCGGCCGCTTGGCGTTGCGCGTCTGCAGCATGTACAGACGGCCCTCCTCGACGGTGAACTCCGTGTCCTGCAGGTCGCCGTAGTGGCGCTCGAGCGTCCGCAGGATCTCCAGCAGCTCGCCGTGCACACCGGGCAGGACGTCGGCCAGCTCCGCCAGGTCCTGCGTGTTGCGCACGCCGGAGACGACGTCCTCGCCCTGGGCGTTGAGCAGGAAGTCCCCGGACGGTGCCGGCTCGCCGGTCACCTCGTCGCGGCTGAACGCCACGCCCGAGCACGACGTGTCGCCCTTGTTGCCGAACACCATCTGCTGGACGTTGACGGCGGTGCCCCAGTCGTCGGGGATCCGGTTGATCCGCCGGTAGTGGACGGCCCGCTCGCCGGTCCACGAGTCGAAGACCGCGCGGATCGCCCCGTCGAGCTGCTCCTGCGGGTCCTGCGGGAAGGGCCGGCCGGTCGTCTGGCGGTAGAGCTCCTTGAAGGTCAGGACGAGCTCGCGCAGCGCCCCGGCGTCGAGGTCGGTGTCGAGCGTGACGCCCCGCTCGCGCTTGAGCGCGGCGATCCGCTCCTCGATCGCCTCGCTCGGCACGCCCTCCACGACGTTGCCGTACATCTGCACGAACCGGCGGTAGGAGTCCCACGCGAACCGCGGGTTGCCGGTGCGCTCGGCCAGGCCCTCGACCGACACGTCGTTGAGGCCGAGGTTGAGGACCGTGTCCATCATCCCCGGCATCGACTCGCGTGCGCCGGACCGGACGGACACCAGCAGCGGATCGGCGTCGTCGCCCAGGCGCTTGCCGGTGCGCTGCTCCAGCCGCTCCAGCGCCGCGGCGGTCTGCTCCGCCAGCCCCTCCGGGTAGACCCGCTCGGCGTGCATGTAGGCCACGCACGCCTCGGTCGTGATCGTGAACCCGGCCGGTACGCGGTCGGCGCCGAGGATCCGCGTCATCTCCGCGACGTTGGCCCCCTTGCCGCCGAGCAGATCGCGCTGCTCGCGCGAGCCCTCCGCGAAGTCCTGGACCCATGCGACGGCAGACATGTCCCGGAATGGTAGATCGCCGAGCAGCTGATCGGCCGGTCAACGGCCACATGATCAACCAAACGTCGGTTTGGTACGGTCGGAGGTTGGGCGCTTCGGCGCTCACCCGGCACCCTCACTACGCAGATCCACTCCCAGGTGGTGCTGCGCAAGCCCGACGATCGCCCGCTGCACCTGGCGCACGGTCGGTGGATCGGCGATCGGCGCCGACGCCAGAGGCAGCGCGAGCGCGTCACGCATGAACTGCGGCGTTCCGGGGTCGACCCAGGCCGCGGCCCCGGTCCGGCACGCGGCGCACGTGAGCCCTCCCGCCGCATCGTCGAACGCGACGAGCCCATCGACCCGCCCGCAGTGCACGCACCCGTCGAGCGCCGGCTGCAGCCCGAGGGCGTAGAGCAGCTTGAGCCGGAAGGCCAGCTGCACCCCTTCGTGGAGGGTCGTCGGATCGGCGTCGATCCGGGCGAGGAGCGTGCGCAGCAGGCCGTGGACCCGCGGGGCGGGCTCGTCGGGCACGCAGACGCGATCGACGGCGTGACAGGCCCGCTGGGCGTGGTCGAGCGCCGTGCCGTCGGTCAGGATGCGGTGGTGGACCGCGAGCGTGTCGGCGCCGACGACGGTGTGCAGATCGCCGCGGCCGACGATGAGCTCCAGGCGGACGACCGACAGCGGCTCCAGGCGGCCGGCGAGCTTGCTGCGGGCCCTGCGCACGCCGCGGGCGATCGCCGAGACGCGCCCGCGGTCGGGGGTGACGGCGTGCAGGATGCGGTCGGCCTCGCGGTAGCGCATCGACCGCAGCACGATCGCGTCCACGCCGATCCGGGTGCCGGGGGCGGGAACGCTCACCGGTCCACTATACTTTGTGAAGTCATGCCGTCGATCACCGTCTACACCACGAACGCCTGCCCGTACTGCGTCCGCGCCAAGGCCCTCCTCGACGCCCGTGGCCTGCCGTACGAGGAGATCAACCTGGGACGCGACCCGGAGACGCGCGCCGAGCTCGCCCAGCGCACCGGGATGATGACGTTCCCGCAGATCCTCGTCGGCGAGGAGCTCGTCGGCGGGTTCGACGAGCTGTCCGCCGCCGACGGGTCGGGACGGCTCAAGGAGCTCGTCGCCGCCGGCTGAGCGCTGCGGGTCACCCCCGCAGGATCCGTCCGGCGCGACGCCCGCCCTCCAGCGGCGGCGGCGCGCCCCGCGGTGGGGTCTGGCAGCGGTCGCAGGAGTAGGTGGCGCGCTGGGTGACCACGCGCCGCGCGACCGGCGTGCCGCACCGCGGGCACGGCAGCCCGGCGCGCCGGTGGACGAGGAAGTCGTCCTGGAACCCGCCGGTGACGCCGTCGACGTGGCGGAAGTCGTCGATCGTCGCCCCACCGGCGTCGATCCCGGCCCGCAGCACCGTGCGCACCGCGTCGACGAGGGCACGGCACCCCGCAAGGGTCACCTGTCCCCCGGGCCGCAGCGGGTGGACGCCCGCGAGGAACAACGCCTCGTCGGCGTAGATGTTGCCCACCCCGGCCACCACGCGCTGGTCCAGGAGCAGCGCCTTGATCGGGGCCCGGCGCCCGCGGAGCGCGTCCCGTAGGCCGGCGCCGGTGAACGCGTCCGACAGCGGCTCGGGACCGAGACGGGCGTCGAGGTGGACGTCGGCGTCGGCGGGGTCTGCGAACCAGCGTCCGGTGCCGAACCGCCGCGGATCGCAGAACCACACCGTCGGTCCGTCCGCGAAGTCCAGCTCGACCCGCCGGTAGGGCGCGTCCGCGTCGGGATTCACGAGCAGCACGCCGGTCATCCGCAGGTGCAGCAGCAACGTGCCGGTGTCGGTCCGCCAGATCAGGTGCTTGCCGCGGCGTTGCAGCTCGAGCACGGTGCGACCGGTGAGGGCCGCGGCCGTGCGCTCGGCCGGATCGGGCTCGCACCACCGGGGATCGAGGATCCGCACGGCCTCCAGCACGCGACCCTCGATGTGCGGGGCCAGCTGGCGGCGCACGGTCTCGACCTCGGGCAGCTCGGGCACCGGACCAGTCTCGCGGGTGGCCTCCCCGAACGCCGTACCGCGGTCGCCGCGACATGGCGCCCGACGGCGACGACGCCGGCGCGAGCCGGGCGTTACCGCGGCGCGCTCGCCACGCCGTCGAGCTTGCGCACGCCGCGCCAGTCGGGCGCGACCTTCAGCGAGCGCATGACCGGCCGGAAGACGGCCTTGTCGATCCGGCGGAAGTCCCGCGCCGGGGCGTAGGCGTCCAGGACGATCTCGCGGCCGCCGGCGAAGATGTGGACGGAGCGGACCGTCCGGGGCCGATCGAGGATCGTTGCGGTGCCCCGCAGCTCGACCGCCGGCAGCTTGTCGTAGCGGGTCGCTGCGCTCGCGGTGACGCGGAAGGTCGCGTCGCGGGCCTTGGATGCGGTGACGAGCCGGTCGCGCGCGGCCCGCAGCTCATCGGTCGTGCGGGGGCCCCGACGTCCGCGGGGGTAGATCCAGACGGCGAGCACCGCCGGACCGCTGGTCATCGTGGCGCGCTTGATGCCGGTGTCGGTGCG
>JBFWKS010000108.1:0-12430 GCA_050252545.1 Solirubrobacteraceae bacterium | reverse complement strand
CGATGTCCATGAGGTCGAACTCGTCCGACAGACCCTCCACGATCGTGCGCCACGGATCGAGGTCGTCCTGCAGGATGCTCTCGCGCAGGGCGGCACGGGTGAGCTCCAGCCGCTTGGCGCGCAGATCGGCGACCGTCGGCACCGACTCGACGGCGATCTTCTGCCGGGTGAGCCGCTCGACGTTCTTGAGCATCCGGTGCTCGCGCGGCTGGGCGAGGGTGATGGCGACGCCCTCGCGTCCCGCACGGCCGACGCGACCGATCCGGTGGACGTACGCCTCCGGCGCCGACGGCACGTCGTAGTTGACGACGTGGCTGAGGTTGTCGATGTCGAGGCCGCGGGCGGCGACGTCGGTGGCGACGATCAGCTCGGTGCTGCCACCCTTGAGCCGCTCGATGACACGGCTGCGCTGCTCCTGGCTCAGTCCCCCGTGGAGCGCCTCGGCGCGGTAGCCGCGCCCGTTGAGCGTCTGGGTCAGCGTGTCGACCTCCGCGCGCGTGCGACAGAACACGATTGCGGCGGTCGGGGACTCCTGGTCCAGGACCCGCCCGAGCGCGGCCGGCTTGTGGGCACGGGCGACGAGGTACGCGGTCTGGCGCACGAGCGGCGCCTCGCCGGCGGCCGGAGCCTCCCGCGCCAGGCGGATCTGGACGGGGTCCTTCAGGTGGTTGGCCGCCAGGCGCTCGATCCGGCGCGGCATCGTCGCCGAGAACAACACCGACTGGCGCTTGGCCGGCGCGGCCGCGAAGATCGTCTCGAGATCCTCGGCGAATCCCATGTCGAGCATCTCGTCCGCCTCGTCGAGGACGACGGTGCGCACGTGGTCCAGACGCAGCGAGCGCCGGTTGAGGTGGTCGATCGCACGGCCCGGGGTCGCGACGACGACATCGACCCCGCGCTGCAGCTCGCGCAGCTGGCGCGTGATCGGCTGGCCGCCGTAGACGGGCAGCACCCGCACGCCGAGCGACCGGCCGTAGCGGTGCAGCGCCTCGGACACCTGCATCGCGAGCTCGCGGGTGGGGACGAGCACGAGTGCGTCGGGCTCCACGCCGCGCTCGCCGCGCGGGGCCTCGGCGATCCGGTGCAGCAGCGGCAGCGCGAACGCCGCGGTCTTGCCGGTACCGGTGGCCGCCTGCCCGAGCAGGTCGCGGCCCTCGAGCAGCGGCCCGATCGCCTCGCGCTGGATCGGTGTCGGCTCCTCGTAGCCCAGCTCGGTCAACGCGCCGAGCAGCTCGGGGCGCAGGTCGAGGTCGGCGAACGTGAACGACGGCGTGTCGTCCTCGGCGGGCGTCGCCTCCTCGACCGGCTTGGCGTCGTCGGTGGGCTTCGCCGCGTCGGCCGGTTGGGCGCCCCCAGCGGGCTTCGCGTCGTCGCGGGGGGGCGTCGCTTCCTGGGCCGGCGTCGCCTCCTCGGCGGGCTTCGCCTCCTCGGCGGGCTTCGCGTCGTCGTCGGTGGGTGTGGCGACGGGCGCCTCCGGGGCCGGGGCGTCGGGGGTCGGCTCGGCGTCCGCGGGTGGCGCCGTCACGTCGTCGCGGCCGGTGGCGACGGTCGGTGTCGCTTCCCCCTCGGCCGGGTGCTGCGAGGTGCCGCCGGAGGGATCGTCGGCGGCGGTGGGGGGAGCATCGGTCACGATTGGGTTCACGGTACCGCGGTATAGGGGCGCGCTGCGTCCCCCGCACGCCGGAGACGACGCCGGATGACGTGGAGCGGGCCGCGGTGAGGACGTGCGGCGGGTCGCGCCGACGTCCGGGCGCGGCGGTGGTGGCCTACCGACGGGCCCAGGGACCCTGGTCGTGGAGGCGCCGGTCGAAGGCGAGGCTCAACCCGGGGCGCTGCTTGACGTGCGCGCAGACCTCGGCGGCGGCGTCGAGCACGACGGTCGGGGACGGTTCGCGGTCGGGGCGCCACTCGGCGATCCCGACCGACACCGAGAGCGTCTCGTGGACGCGTGGGCGTCCCTCCCGGTCCGGAGCCACCGCGTAGCCCCGGTCCACCTCCTCGGGCGGATGGAGGTCCGCGACCGCCCGCTCGAACCGCGCCACGATGCCGAGGCCCAGCGTCTCGGCCTCGTCGGGCGCGCAGAGGACGACGACGTCGTCGCCGCCGAGGTGCGTGATCAGGCGGTCCTCGCCGTCGCTCGCGTCGACGGCGGCGATCGTCGCCTTCGCGAGCGCCGAGATCGCCGCATCGCCCCGCACGGTGCCGTGGCGCTCGTTGAACGGTCGCAGCCCGTCGATGTCGGCCCACAGTGCGGCGAACGGCTCGGCGTCGGCCATCCGACGCCGCATCGAGGTCGTCAGCGTGCGGCGTCCGGGCAGGTCGGTCAGCGGGTCGAGGCCGGCGCGGGCGGCCCCGGAACGCACGGCGAACACGAGCCGGTCGCGCAGGTCGGCCGGCGCGTACGGACGGACGACGTAGTCGTCGACACCGATCGCGTCGATCCGTGCGAGGACCGCCGGATCGGGGCCGTCGATGATCGCCACGACCGGCGTCGCAACGGTCCGGTGGTCGCGGCGCAATCGCTCGACGGCGTGCACGAGGCCCGACCCCCCGGTCTCGGCGTCGAGCAGCACGACGTCGGGCCGCGCGCTCCGGGCCCGTCCCGGTAGGTCGGTCGGCGCCTCGACCGTGTCGCACGCCATCCCCAGGTCCTCGAGCGCGTCGCCCAACGCCCCGAGCCCGAGCCCCGGCTCCTGGACGAGCAGCACGCTCGGCACCCGCCGTCGGTCGGTGAAGGGATCGAGGAGGTCTGGCCGCAGGTGCATGAAGGGTCTTCACCCCACGCTAGCCGGGCGGGGCTCCACGCACGACGACTCTGGACGAGGGACGTAGGCGGGCGCCGCGATCGTCCGCCCCCGGCCCAGGGTGCCGCGTCAGCGCTGCTTGGCCGCGATCCGTACGACCCGCTTGCCGAACCGCACCTCCACGCGGTAACGGCCGCGCGGCACCTTCGCCGACGCGGCGACGCGGCTGGAGCGCCGGGTCACCCGACGGAGGACCTTCTTGCCCCGCCGGCCCGCGAGCATGCGGATCCGCACCGTCGCGGGCTTGCCCGACGGCCGCCAGACGACGACCCGTGGCCGGGCGCGACCGCGGGCCTCGCGGACCGTGACGATCGTGCCGGTGCGGTCCGCCGTGTGCACGCGGCGGGCACTGGTGTCGCGCTCCAGCTCGCCCGGGCAGAACGGCGCCTTGATCCAGCGCTTGGCGCTGTACTCCTCGGTCTGGTCGGCGGTCCGCGGAGACTCGGGGTTCGTCGACTCGCCGTAGGTGAGGAACGTCCGGATGTCGGGGCAGCCCGGCTTGAGGTGGACGGCCTGGATGTAGGAGCCGCCGTGGACGACGTCGGTGTAGCCCTTGCGCGGGTTCCACACCGGGGTCATCACGTTGAAGATGCCGCTGGCGTGTGGGCCACCGTGGATCGGGATCTTCTCGCCGCGCCGGGTGACCGTCTGGCCCTGGCGCAGGGTGGCGTCGAGCGGCAACCCGGCCTCCTCCAGGTCGTTGACCGCCTCGCCGAGCATCAGCAGCACGTTGGGGTTGAGGTTGGCCAGGCCCGCCGGCGTGTCGACGGGGCGCGACGCGTCGAACGCCGTCGTGTACGGCCCGAGCAGGCCACCTGGGAGCGGCAGCGACGTGGCGTTCGTCACGCGCGTGACGAACCGCTGCCAGAGCATCGCGCCCTTGGAGTCCAGGTCGTTGCGCATGTCCCACGCCTTCAGCACACGGCAGGGCTCGCTGTCGCATCCGCGGACGAGATCGTCCCGCCACAGCTCGGCGCTGTAGACGCGGTTGCCCATGCCGACCTGCATCAGGTTGTCGAGATCGAAGCCCTTGCCCGGCAGCCCGTCGGTGCCCGCGACCCGCTCCTGCAGCTGCTTGACCCCGATCCGCGTGCGCAGCGTCCGCGTCGTGCGCTCGTCGCCGATCAGCCGGCTGAACCCCTCGAGCGGCCGGCCGGGGTTGGTGAGCCAGTACGAGTCGTTCATGTTCGACACGTGGTCGTCGCGACGCAGCGACGGCTCCTTGCCCGGACCGAGGATCCCGGGGACGACCGCGTCGGGGTCGTTGCCCGGCAGGCAGCCGGAGTTGGATCCGTCGAGGACCGGCAGCCGCTGCAGCTGGTCGGTGACGACGCCCAGGACGGTGTTGCAGCGGTGGTACTTGTCGCGGTCGATGTGCGGGATCGAGCCGATGTCGGCGTAGTACGCGTTGCCGGCCGTGTCGGCGGCGATCGTGTTGACCCACGGGATGCCCTGGTACCGCTTGAGCACCGCGTCGACCTCCTGCGTCGACTGGGCGTGGTTCATCGCGAAGAAGTGGTTCATCAGCCGGCCGAGGTTCTCGCCGTTGCCGTCGTGCATCGCGTACGCCGTCACCGGCGTCCACGGGAAGAGCGGCAGGCCGAGCAGCGACGTGAAGACCGGCCCGTGGTGCGACGACCAGAGCGTGCGGGTGCGCGACGTCAGCCGGCCGCCCTTGCCGCGCACCTTCACGGTCACGCGGTCGCCGCGCATCCGGCGGACCTTGCCGTCCTCGATGTACGCGGTCGGATCACCGGGCACGATCGACAGCTGGTACGGCACGAATCGCCGGGCCGTCGACACCGTGTGGCTCCACGCCATCCCGCGCGTGCTGCCGATCAGCACGATCGGCACCCCGAGCAACGATCCGCCCGTCACGTCGACCTTGCCGGGGATGGTGAGGTGCGCCTGGTAGAAGCGCTCCGAGCCCTGCCAGGGAAAGTGCGGGTTGCCGTAGAGCAGCCCGTGACCATCGCGGGACGCGGCCTTGCCGATCGCGTAGGCATTGGACCCCAGGCCACCCAACCGCCGGTCGATCTCGCCCGCAGGGACGGCCCGCGCGCGGGCGACGGCGTCGACGGCCCCGGTGAGCGGTTGCGCACCGGCGATCCCGTCGATCGCAACGCCGGTCGACGCGATGATCGACAGACCGTAGAAGCGCCGATAGACGTCCATGATCGTGATCGGCCGGACCCACTCCTTGCCGCGACACGTCGGGTCGGGCACGCCGTCGCGTCCACCGACCTCGCGCAGCCACGCGTTCCAGCCGTCCACGTAGCCCTGCAGCGCGTCCTTGATCTCGGGCTTGGGACCGGTCGGCTCGGGCAGCGCGGCGAGTCGCTCGACGGTGCCACGGTCCTTGATCCGCTGGTAGAAGAAGTCGCTGTTGACGTTGCTCGCGGTGGAGCCGTTGCCGCGGATCTCGTACCGCGCGTCGGGGCCGAAGTACCGCGACCGCTCGCCGTTGGCGGTGACGTAGGACTCCATCACCGTGCACACGGTGTCCTCGGCCAGCGCCTTGGCGTAGCCGTACCCCATCGACCGGTAGTCCTCGGCCTGGATGTGGGGTATGCCGAACGCGGTCCGCGCGACGGTGACGTCGTAGGGAGCGGCCGCGGGGGCGGTGCCCGGTACGGCCATCCCCGCGATCGCCCCGATGATCCCCGCCTTCAGCCAGCTCCTCACGGAGGCCAGACTACGTGAACATCGATGTTCACAGGGACTTCCTGATGTGGCTCGCCTCGCCCGTCCAACGCCGACGCCCCACCGCCGACGGGCGATGCCCTACCCGCCGGTAGCCATGCGGTCCTACTGTCGGTAGGGTGATCGCATGGCCACCGAGTCCCGCCCCGTGAGCCCCGAGGCACCGTCGGCCGGCCCCGTCGATGCAGGGCCGCCGGACGCGCTGCGTCCCCGGCCCGTGCCGTCGTCGCCCGCCGGTCCCGCCGAGCCGGGCGCCACCGTTCGGCTGCCGCCCCGGATCGGCGGCACCCGGGCATCCCACCTGCTGCGGTTCTCGCTCCGCCAGCACGATCTCATGACCCGCGCCCGGCGCGAGCACGGCGACGTCTTCCGCGTGCACGCGCCGATCCCGGGCGAGCCGACGATCACCGCGCACCCCGAGCACGTCCGGTCGCTGTTCACCGCCAAGCCGGAGCTGGTGCCCTCGGTGACCGCCGAGTCGCCGCTGCGGCCGATCGTCGGCCCCAACTCGGTGCTCACCGCCAACGGGTCGCGGCACCTGCGCCAACGCCGGCTCCTGCTGCCACCGTTCCACGGCGAGGCGATCGCGCGCTACGCCCGGATGATCGAGGAGGTCGCCGAGCGCGAGATCGCGACCTGGCCGCTGGGCCGGCCGTTCGCGCTGGCGCCGCGGATGCAGACGATCACCCTCGACGTGATCATGGCCGGGATCTTCGGGTTCACCGGCCCGGTCGTCGACGGGTCGCCCGAGCACCGCCTCCGCCACGTGATCCAGCGCCTGACGGCGATCTCGACGACGCCGATCGCCAAGCTCGGGGAGCTCGTCAACGTCAATCGCGACGAGCCGGTCGGCCTGGTCCGGCGCGGCGTGACCTGGCTCGACTCCGTCACCTACCCGATCATCGAGGACCGCCGTCGCGCCGACGACCTGGGCGAGCGCACCGACATCCTGTCGCTGCTGATGCGCGCCACGACCGAGGAGGGCGAGCAGCTGACCGACCGCGAGCTGCGCGACGAGCTGCTGACCCTCGTCCTCGCCGGGTTCGAGACGACGGCCAACTCGCTGTCGTGGGCGTGGGAGCGCCTGGTCCGCTGGCCCGACGCCCACGAGCGTCTGCTGACGGCGGTGCGCGACGATGCCCCCGACGCCGACGACGTCGTCGAGCGGACCATCCTCGAGGCGATGCGCTCGCGCCCGGTGATCCCGATCATCGGACGCCGCGTGACGGTGCCGTGGCGGATCGGCGAGTACGTCGTCCCCGCCGGCAGCCCGATCAGCATGAGCATCCTGCTCGTCCACCACCGCGACGACCTGTATCCCGACCCGCACGCGTTCCGCCCGGAGCGGTGGATCGGCCGCAAGCCCGGCACGTACGAGTGGATCCCGTTCGGCGGCGGGACCCGCCGCTGCCTGGGATCGGCGTTGGCGATGGCCGAGCAGCGCGTCGTGCTCACACGGATGGCCCGGCAGCTGGACCTGCAGGCGGACCGGCCGGAGCCGGAGCGGCCGCAGCACCGCAACGTCACGATGATCCCCGCCCGAGGGGCCCGCGTCGTGATGACCCGTCGGCGCTGAGCACCGACGCGACGGTGCGGCGCCGGGCCCCCGGCCTGCACGCCGCGGGCGGGGTGCAGGCCGGGTCGGTCATCACCTGCTGACGATCAGCGGCGAGCGGTCGTGCGGATCGTCCGGTTGCGGGTGACCGACAGGCCGCCGCTCGCGGTCGCCTTGACCGACATCCTCGCGCGGGCCTTCGTCCTCTTCGTCGTGCGGACCCAGACCCGGATCGTGCGCGTCCGCCCCGCGGGCAACGACGAGAACCGGATCGTCTTGCGCGACACGCGCGTCCGCGACGGACGGCGCACCGTCACGCGCACCGAACGAGCCCGTGCGGTGCCGGTGTTGCTGAGCTTGATCGTCAGGCGGGTCTGCTTCCCGCGCCGCACCCGCTTGGGCTTGTCGAGCGTCAGCGACAGTTGCGCGGCCTTGGGGGCCGGTGTCCGCGCGGGGGTCGTCGGTGTGGGTGCGGGGATCGTCGGTGTCGGCGCGGGGGTCGTCGGTGTCGGCGCGGGCACGACGACGTCGGGCGGCGGGACGAGCCCCGGGATCGAGATCGACCCGGCGTACTTCGTGGTCGTGCTCGTCACCGCCGGGAGGATCTTGGTGAGTCCGAGCTGGGCGCAGAACGCCACGTCGCCCAGCAGGTCGGTGGGGTTGACCGGCGTCGGCAGGACGTTCGGGCGACTGCCGTCCACGGCGTAGGCGCCGGTGGCGAGATCGGGCACGCCCGCCACCGTCAGGTTGCCGATCGCCTGGATCGTGCAGGCGTGCTCGCCGACCATCAGGCCGGACTTGATCGTGCCGGTCACGGTGTAGGTGACCGGCCCGCTCAGGTCGTAGGTGCCGCCGAGGAGGTTGAACGACCCGGTGAACGTCCCGGGGTCGGCCTTGATCGTCAGATCGCCGCTGCCGACGAGCGCGCCGAAGTCGACGTCGGCCCGCCTGGCGTCGGAGAGCGTCACGTCGGGGAACGACGCCGCGAGCGTGTCGGTCGAGATCGTCCCGGTCAACGTCGACGGCGAGGTCGCCGCCGCCTCGGGCAGGTTGCCCGCGGTGACCGTGCCGCCGGGGAACGTCACCGCGATCGGTAGATCGGCGGCCGCCGCCGACGCCGCCGACGCCCCTGCGAGCACCAGGCTCGTTCCCACCACGCACCACGCTCGTCGCATCAGCTCTCTCCGTGTTCCTCGGCCGCGGACACCGGCCGTGCCCCGCGACGGTACCGCGTCGGTGGGGTCGCGTGGCCGTCACGTCGGCCGGCTCATCGCCGCCGTCGCCCGGACGACCGGCGGCCGAGCGGCCCGGTCAGCCCGTCGCCTCCGCGATCAGCCCGTCGACGTCGAGCGCGGTGTCCATCGCCATCGTGACGTGCCCGGCGTCGTCGACCGGCCACTCCCCCACCGGCCGGTCCCAGGTGAGCTCCAGGTCGTTCCCGTCGGGGTCGGCGATGTAGACCGCCACGTGCGTGCCGTGGTCGGACGCCTGCCGCAGCGGCCAGCCCGCGGCACGCAGGCGGGCGAGCACCGCCCCCAGCGCGGCCCGGGTGGGAAAGCCGAGCGCCACGTGGTGCAGGCCGGTGACGCCGTCCGGCTGCGGCGGACCGCCGGCCGACATCCAGGTGTTGAACCCCAGGTGGTGGTGGTACCCGCCGGCCGAGAGGAAGAGCACGTCACCGGTGGTGCCCCAGCCGGGCACGCCTCGGGCCTCGGACATGACGTCGAACCCGAGCACGCCGACGTAGAACTCGCGGACGCGGTCGATGTCGGCCGTGCGCAGGTGGACGTGGCCGATCCGCGTGCCCGGGTCGATCGGATGGGGTGCGGTCCGGACGGGGGTCGGGGTGGCGTCGCTCATGGGTCCCAGCATCACCCACGAGCGGGCCGTCGGCCATGGCACCGGCGGGCCGCCACATGGACTTCTCCGCGGCGGGGGTCGAGCGCCTCCCCCTCCGGGTCGCGGGCACCTCCCTACCCGGGGTCCGGAGCGGCCCCGCCTCCGGCCGAGAGCCGCCCTGCCCCTCTACCCCTGGCCCTCGCCCCGCTCCCGCCGGCGGAAGCCGACCGGCGACACCCCGTGCCGGCGCTTGAACGCGCGCGAGAAGTAGAGCGGGTCCGCGTAGCCGACGCGGGCGGCGACCTCGACGACGGTCAGGTCGGTGAACCGCAGCAGGCGCTCGGCCTCGAGCATCACCCGGTCGATCACGTGCTCCTTGGTCCCGCGCCCGGTCACCGTGCCCAGCGCGCGCGACAACACCGACGCCGGCACCCCGAGCGCGTCCGCGTAGTGCCCGGTGTCGTGATGATGGGCGAAGTCCTGCTCCAGCCGATCGGCGAACGCCCGGTACAGCTGGACGTCGGTGTCGTCGGGCTCCCGGCGGCCCGTGCGCGACGCCTCGTACCAGCGCTCGGTCCACAGCAGCAGGACCGACAACAGGTGCCGGCGCAGCTCGACGGTGTGGACGTCGGGCGGGCGTTCACCCTCGGCGACCAGCACGTCGATGATCCCGTCGAGATCGTCGGCCTGCGACGGCGGCACCCGTACCGTTCGCGCTCCCTGCGTTCCCAGCAGCCACCCCGGATCGCGCCGGCCGACGACCCCACCGGTCACCAGCGCCGACGCGAACCGGACCACGGCACCGTCGACGTCGCGTGCCCGGCGCAGGACGTGGACCTGGCTGCGGCCGATGATCGTGATCGTCCCCGGCCGCACGGCGAAGGGCTCCCCGTCGATCTCGTGCTCGCCGGTCCCGGTCCGCGTCCAGAGCAGCTCGTGGTAGTCGTGGCGGTGCGGGGCCCGGGACCCCCGTGCGTCCTCGCCGAACGACGCGCTGCGCAGCCGCACCACCTGGAGCGACTCCCCGTCCGGCAGATGGTCGACCGCGAGGGGCGTGGTGTCGACCGTGGGCTCGGACGGCGGTGGCATCGCGCTCACCGTAGGCGACCGGAGGCGGCGGCGGGGATCTGCGCGTGCGCGCCATGCGGACGGACCCCGACCCGATGGCGATCAGCACCCGGACCGGCAGGGTCGCGGCACGGGACGGACCGCCGGATCTCCGGTTTCGCAGCGCGGAGAAGTCCATGTGCCGGAGCCGGGAGCCCATGGCCGGGAGGCCCGTTGCGCGTCAAGGTGGACGCATGACCACCACCGAGACCTCCACCACCGGCCGGGTCCCCGCGACGCTGCCCGCGGCGTTGCGCCTCGGGGCCGTCCACCTGACCGTCACCGACCTGGACCGGTCCGTGGCCTGGTACCGCCGGTCGCTGGGCCTGCGGGTCCTGCGGCACGACGCCACCGTCGCCCGCCTCGGCACCGGCGACGTCGCGGTCCTCGAGCTGCACGAGGACCCCGGTGCCCCGCGCGCAGGCCGCGAGGCCGGGATCTACCACTACGCGCTGCTGTACCCCGGCCGTGAGGAGCTCGCCCGCGCCGCCCAGCGACTCGCCGCCACCCGCACCCCGATCGAGGGCGCGTCCGACCACCACACCCACGAGGCGCTCTACCTGCCCGACCCGGACGGCATCGGCATCGAGCTGGCGGCCGATCGCCCACGCGAGGAGTGGCCGGACCACCTGGGCTACAACGGTCGCCCCGACCCGCTCGACTTCGGATCGCTGATGTCGACGATCGAGGGGAAGGACCCGACGGAGCAGGCGGCCCCCGGGATGCGGATGGGACACGTCCACCTGCACGTCGGTGACATCGACCGTGGGCTGGCGTTCTACCGCGACCTCGTCGGCTTCGAGGAGAAGGCCAACCTCGGATCGGCCGCGTTCGTCTCCGCGGGCGGTTACCACCATCACCTCGGCTTCAACGTCTGGCGCGGCCACGGCGTCGGACCGGTCCCCGACCGCGTCGTCGGGATGCGCGAGTGGACGGTCCTGCTGCCCACGGCCGGCGACGTGGCGACCCTCGCCGGCCGGCTGCGGACCGGTGGCGCGACGGTGACCGACCGCGACGGTGGCTTCACCGTCCCCGACCCGTGGGGCAACGTCATGGCCGTCACGGTGGGGTGAGGGCCAGCCGAGGATCGGGCCGCGGGAGCGGGTGACGGTGGGCCCGGTTCCGTAGCGTAGGCCCATGCCCCTGTTGATCCTGCTGCTCGTCGGGCTCGTGCTCGAGGTCCTGGCGATCATCGCGGTCGCCGATCTGGTCGGCGCCGCCGTGACGGTCCTCCTGCTCCTCGCCGGGTCGATCCTCGGAGGCTGGCTGATCCGCCGGACAGGCCCCCAGACCTGGCGACAGGCCACGGCCGAGGTCCAGGCCGGACGTTCCCCGGCCGACGCGGTCGTCGACGGTGCCGTGCGCGTTCTCGCGGGAGCGCTGCTCCTCGTCCCGGGCCTGGTGTCCTCGGCGGTCGGGCTGGTGTTGCTGTCGCCGCTGGGCCGGTTGGTGCGACGGCCGCTGCGGGCATCGCTGGGCCGCGTCCGTGCGCCGACGATCGTCGGTACATGGCCCGGCGGTGGTGCGTCGCCGTTCGGCCAGAGTGGCGCAGGCCCGTGGGGGCCGGGCGACCCGGGCGACGTCGTGGAGGGCACCGCGACCGAATGGCCCGGCGGACCGGCCCGGCCGCCCGAGCGCGAGCTCGATCCACCCGGGGACGGCGACGCCTGAGGCCGGCCCGGCGGACAGCGGGTCGGTTGACAGCGGGTCGGTCGACCGTCGCCCCACGATGGTCGGACGCCCCGCTCTCCCCGCCACCCCTCCCCGCCGGTTGTCGGCGCGGCCTCCGGCCCACGCCCGGCCCCCCACACTCCCGCCCACACCCCCACCCGCCGCCCGCCCGCCCGACCACCGCCGTTCCGTGCCCTCCACCACCGATCCGGTGGCCGGACCACAACCTGACGGGGACCGCGATGGGGAGAGCCCACCGACGGCACTCGAGGCAGCGGCTAACGTCGCGGCATGGCGAAGATCGTGATCGTGGGTGCCGGATTCGGGGGGCTTGCCGCCGCGGTCGAGCTCCGACGCCACGGGTTCGACGAGATCACGATCCTCGACAAGGCGCCCGAGCCGGGCGGCACGTGGTTCTACAACACGTACCCGGGCGCGGCGTGCGACGTGCCGAGCCACCTGTACTCGTTCTCGTTCGCGCAGCGGCGGGACTGGGATCGGCTCTGCCCACGGCAGTCCGACATCCTCGCCTACATCCACGACGTCGTCCGCGAGCAAGGCCTCGACCGGATCATCGTCGGGAACAGCCCGGTCGACCGGTGCGCGTGGGACGACGAGACGCGCCGCTGGACGGTGACCGTCCGCGACGGCACGACCTACGTCGCCGACGCCGTCCTCGTCGCGACCGGTCAGCTGCACCAGCCCGCCACGCCACGCATCCCGGGTGCCGAGACCGTCGCCGGGCACGCCG
>JBFWKS010000107.1:0-12510 GCA_050252545.1 Solirubrobacteraceae bacterium | reverse complement strand
CTGGACGATCACCGGTGCGCGGCGGCTGTCGAGGCCGTTGCGACGCAGGACGCGCACGAGCTCGCGCTCCTGGTCGGTCCCGATCGAGCGGAAGTACGTCGAGTGCTTGATCTCGGGGGCCAGGGCAATCGTGCGGCCGGTGCGGCGGCTCGCGCGGCGGGCGAGGTCGATGACCTCCTGGAAGGTCGGCACGAGGTAGCGCCCATCGAACGCGGTGTTGTCGGGGCGCAGCTCGGGCAGGCGCTCCTTGGCCCGCAACGTCCGCAGCTCGGCGAGCGTGAAGTCCTCGGTGAACCACCCGGTGACCTGGCTCCCGTCGATCGTCCTGGTCGTACGGCGGCCGGCGAACTCGAGCCGCGCGGCGACGTCGGTCGTGCCCGAGATCTCGTTCTCGTGGCGGTCGACGAGGACCCCGTCGCGGGTGGCGACGAGGTCGGGCTCGATGACATCCGCCCCCTGCTCGATCGCCAGCTCATAGGCCGCGATCGTGTGCTCGGGCCGATAGCCGCTGGCGCCGCGGTGGGCATAGACGGCCCGCTCGGCCCGGCTGCCGAGCACCCCTCCGCTTCGGGCCCAGCGGTCGGGATGGTGGGGGTTGCCCGGCCGGCCGGGGCTGTCCCTGCGACCGGCGTCACCGTGGCCGTCGGGGCGGCCAGGGTGGCCGGCGTGGGCCGGCCGGCCGTTGCGGTCGGGGCCCTGGGCGGCGGCACGGCCGGGGTGGTCGGACCCGTGGGCGGCGGCCTGGGACACGCTCACGGCGAGTCCGAGGGTCGCGGCGCCGAGCGCTCCGGAGAGCAGGGCGCGGCGGGCGAGGGCGGACGGGATGGGGACGGGAGCACGCACGCGGCCCAGTCAAACGGTGCCCCGCGCCGTCCGTGTGACGTGGCCGTGAATCGGCCTCGGATCACGCCGTCGCCTGGAGCTCGCGCGGGGCGCGGTCGCGCAGCACGTCGCGCAGCGTCCGGACCTCGCGGTCCTCCGGGTCGAGCTCGAGCGCGCGGATGCAGGCGTCGAGCGCGTCGGTCCGGCGGTCGGTGCGGGCCAGGGCGTGGGCGTAGCGGGCCCATGCCCGTGCCCGTTGGCCGCGGGACGCCCGGTCGCCCGCCGCGTCACGGGCGTCCGCGACCTCGGTCGCCTGCCGACAGGCGTCGACCTGGCGGCCCACGTCGCCCACGAGGTGGGCGGCGAGCGCCAAGTCGAGCAGACCGTCGACGGTCGGTTCCAGGGCGACCGAGCGCTCGAGCGCGTCGAGGGCCCCGTGACGGTCGTGCAGACGCAACCGCAGGCGGCCGACGCGTGCCCACGCCGATGCGTCGGCCGGGGCCAGGCGGACCACCCGCGTGGCCGCCTCCTCGGCCTGGATCGTGGCGCCCTGGGCCTCGTAGATCCGGGCGGCGAACCGGTGCGGACCGGGACGGTCGCCCTCCGCCCGCAGCCAATCCCGGACCGCCCGGCCCGCCGCAGGCAGGTCCTCGGCCTGGAGGAGCGCGACGGTCAGCAGGCGCAACACGCTGGTGTTCGACGGGTCGGCGTCGCGGGCGTAGAGCAGCCGCTTGGCCGCGACCGCGAACTCGCCCTCGGCCAGGGCGTGCTGGGCGGCGGTCATGAACCGCTGCACCCGCTCGGCGCCGGGATCGGGCTTCGAGAAGTCGACGAACTGCAGCGTCCCCGCCGGCACCGTGCGGATCCCCAGTTGGAAGCTCACGCGCGCCCACTGCTGGACGTCGTCGCCCTCCCCCGTGAAGTAGACGCCGTTGACGCTGCCCACGCCCCACTCCGGATACGAGACGCATCGCGCGTAGCGATGCACGACCGAGTGGTCCGGCATGCGGCTGCCGAAGGGGTCGTGCTTCTCGCGGGATGCCGCCTGCTCCTGCGCCTCGTACGCGCGGCGGCCCTCCTCCTCGCGCGCGCGCCGGGCGGCGGCGGCGTTGACCTTGACCGCGTTGGCCGTGACGGTGCCGTGGTGGGAGTCCTCGGCCAGGCGCTCCAGCCGATCGGCGGCCTCGTTGATCGCCTTGAGGTGTCGCTCGTGGATGAGCTGCCGCCCGGGAGGCGCCAGATCGGGGTGCCAGCGCTTGGCGAGCGTGCGCCGGGCGACCTGCACGTCCCGCTTGCCGAACGGCGGCGTCAGCTCCAGGAGTCCGAGGACGTGCTCGATGTCGAAGACCGGCGAGGCCACCGATCGAGGGTAGCGGGCCGCAGGGTGCGGATCGGCCGCACGCGGGTGGGTGGCTCCGTTTCGGCGACCACGCAATAGGGTGTCATGCGCCCACGCCAGGTTGGCGTAGTGCCGCTCGCCCGTCGACGGTGTACGCCGACGGGAGCGGGGTGGTGGGCGGGCAGGATCTCCATGGACGGCGAATACGTCAGCGACGACCAGCTAGCGCGGGACCTGGCCACTGCCGCCGGGCAGTCCCTGCTGGCCGCCCGTCGCCACGGGCCGCTGCGCGGCCGGCCACTCGGCGACGCCGGGGACGGCCTCTCGCACGAACTGCTCGTCCGTACGCTGCAGGCCCTCCGTCCCGACGATGCGGTCCGGTCCGAGGAGGACGCGTCGCCGGTCGCCGAGGGTGCCGAGGGCCGTCGGATCTGGATCGTCGACCCCCTCGACGGCACCCGCGAGTACGGCGAGGGGCGCGACGACTGGGCCGTCCACGTCGCACTCGTCGCCGACCGTCGCCCGCAGGCGTCGGCGGTCGCGCTGCCGGGGGTCGACCTGGTGCTCACCAGCGCCACGGTCGCGCCCCCTCCGCCCCGCGCGGGCTCGCGGATCCGGATCGCGGTCAGCCGCAGCCGGGCGCCGCGGGCGGTCGACCACCTCGCCGAGCGGCTCGACGTCGGGCTCGTCCCGATGGGATCCGCCGGGTTCAAGGCGATGGCCGTCGTGCGCGGCGCGGTCGACGCGTACGTGCACGCCGGCGGGCAGTTCGAGTGGGACTCGGCGGCGCCGGTCGGGGTCGCGCTCGCCGCCGGGCTGCACGCATCGCGCCTGGACGGCTCGCCGCTGCTCTACGACGCCGCCGACCCCTGGCTGCCCGATCTCGTGATCTGTCGGCCCGAGATCGCCCCCGACCTGCTCGCCGCGCTCGCCGACGCACCGACGGAGCCTCCGCGTGGCCCGCGCTGATCCGCCGTTCGGCCCGTCGCGCCGCCTGACCAACCTCGACGTGCTCGAGGCCGAGGCGATCCAGATCATGCGCGAGGCGGTCGCCCAGAGCGAGCGACCGGTGATGCTCTACTCGATCGGCAAGGACAGCACCGTGCTGCTGCACCTCGCGCGCAAGGCGTTCCACCCGGGAGCCCCGCCGTTTCCGCTCCTGCACGTCGACACGACCTGGAAGTTCCGCGAGATGTACGCGTTCCGCGACCGGGCCGCCACCGAGGCCGGCATGGATCTGCTCGTGCACCGCAATCCCGACGCGGTGGCCGACGGGATCAACCCGTTCGACCACGGGTCCGCGACCCACACCGACGTCTGGAAGACCGAGGGGCTCAAGCAGGCGCTCGACGAGCACCGGTTCGACCTGGCCTTCGGCGGGGCGCGACGGGACGAGGAGCGCTCGCGGGCGAAGGAGCGGGTGTTCTCGTTCCGCAGCGCCGGGCACGGCTGGGACCCCAAGCGGCAGCGCCCCGAGCTGTGGCGCCTGTACGACGCGAGCACCGGGCCCGGCGAGTCGGTGCGGGTGTTCCCGCTGTCGAACTGGACCGAGCTCGACGTGTGGCTGTACATCCACCGCGAGCGGCTGCCCGTCGTGCCGCTGTACTTCTCGGCACCTCGACCGGTGGTCGAGCGCGACGGCACGCTGATCCTCGTCGACGACGACCGGTTCCCGCTGCTGCCGGGCGAGGAGCCGCAGACCCGGACGGTGCGCTTCCGCACCCTGGGTTGCTACCCGCTCACCGGCGCGGTGGAGAGCACCGCCGCGACGACGCTCGACATCGTCGAGGAGACGTTGACGTCGACGACGTCGGAGCGGCAGGGGCGGGTGATCGACCACGACGCGAGCGGGTCGATGGAGCAGAAGAAGCAGCGGGGGTACTTCTGATGGCGACGACCGAGTCCGTGAACGACCTGCTGGTGGCCCATCAGGCGAAGGACGTGCTGCGGTTCATCGCGTGCGGCTCGGTCGACGACGGCAAGAGCACCCTGATCGGCCGGTTGCTGCTGAACTCCGGGGCGCTGCTCGAGGATCAGCTGGAGGCGCTCGCCGACGACTCTCGCCGGTCGGGGTCCGGCGACGGCGCACTCGACCTCAGTCTGGCGTTGGACGGCCTCGCCGCCGAGCGCGAGCAGGGCATCACGATCGACGTCGCGTACCGGTACTTCTCGACCGAGCGGCGCAAGTTCATCGTCGCCGACACACCCGGCCACGAGCAGTACACGCGCAACATGGTGACCGGCGCGTCCACGGCCGACGCCGCGGTGATCCTCGTCGACGCCCGCCACGGGGTCACCCCGCAGACCCGCCGGCACACCCACCTGATGGGGCTGCTGGGGATCGAGTCGGTGGTCCTGGCGGTCAACAAGCTCGACCTCCTCGACTTCGACCGGCAGTCGTTCGACCGGATCGTCGCCGCATACGACGAGCTGGCCGGCCCGCTGGGGTTCGAGACCCGGACGGCGATCCCGGTGTCCGCCCGTGACGGTGACAACGTCACCGCGCGCAGTGAGCGCACGCCGTGGTACGACGGACCGACCCTGTCGGAGTGGCTCCACGAGGTGCCGCCGCACCACCGGGCGGCCGATGGCCCGTTCCGAATGCCGGTGCAGCGGGTCAACCGTCCCGGATCGGACTTTCGCGGCGTGTCGGGCCAGATCGTCGGGGGGACCGCACGCGTCGGTGACCGCGTGCGGATCGAGCCGTCCGGCGTCGACACCCGCGTGCAGCGGATCGTCACCTTCGACGGCGATCAGCCGTCGGCGCTCACCGACGAGTCGGTCACGCTGGTCCTCGCGGACGACGTCGACGCCAGCCGCGGCGACATCGTGTCGTGCGGCAACGAACCGGCGTCGGTCGCCGACGAGCTCGACGCCGAGATCGTCTGGATGGGCGACGCCCCGCTGAGGCCCGGCCGTCAGTACACGCTGCGGCTCGGCACGCGCACCGCGACGGCACGCCTGTCGGCCCCGTCCTCGGCGCTCGACGTCACGACCGGCGAGCGGCGTTCGGCGGACACGCTGGAGACCAACGGGATCGCCACGGTGTGCGTGTCGCTCGACCGGCCGATCGCGTTCGACCGCTACGCCGACAACCACGACACCGGCGGCTGCATCGTCCTGGATCTCGCGACCCGGGAGACCGTCGCCGCGGGAATGATCACCGCCGGGCGCCTGCGCGCGAACGCCATCCGTTGGCAGGATCTCGACATCGACGAGGACGCCCACGCCCGGCTCAACGGTCACCGTTCGCGCGTGCTGTGGATGACCGGATTGTCGGGCGCCGGCAAGACGACGATCGCCGACCTCGTCCAGCAGCGCCTGCACGCCGAGGGGGTGCGGACCGCCGTCCTCGACGGTGACAACGTCCGCCACGGTCTGTGTCGCGACCTGGGGTTCAGCGACGCGGAGCGGGTCGAGAACAACCGCCGGGTGGCCCATGTCGCCAAGCTCATGAGCGACAGCGGCCTGGTGGTGATCGTGTCGTTCATCTCGCCGTTCCGCGCCGAGCGTGCCGCCGCCCGCGAGCTGTTCGCGCCCGAGGGGTTCGTCGAGGTGTTCGTGGACGCGCCGCTCGACGTCGCCGAGGCGCGCGACCCGAAGGGCCTGTACAAGCGCGCTCGCGCCGGCGAGCTGCGCGGGTTCACCGGCATCGACTCGCCCTACGAGCCGCCGGAGGACCCGGACGTGCATCTGGACGCCACGGCGCGGGCCGTCGACGCCGCCGAGCGCGTGGTGGACCATCTGCGGGCGACCGGGCTCTGGGACGTCGACGGGCTGTAGCCCGGCCACGGGTCCGCCCCGTCGACGGGCGGCACTGCCGGCCGGGCCGGCGGCGCTCCCGTCCTCCGCGCCTACCCCTGCGCGTCGATGTGGGCCTGGACGGCCTGCACCGCACCCTTCACGATGTTGACGTCGAACGACGCGCTGTCGTGCACGCGCGGGAACGGCTCGTCGGGGACGGGGACCCCGAGCGCGTTGCAGATCGGCTCCCAGCCGTCCTGTGGCGACCAGACGAGCAGGCGGTCGGCGGGCACCGTCCGCTTGACCTCCTCGTTCCAGCGCTCCATGCCGGCGATCATCTGCTCGTCGGTCGATTCCGGGCCGTCGAAGAGGCCCGTGGCGGTCCACCACCCGCGGAGCGTCTCCATCCACTCCCGCCACTCGGGGTCGATCGCCTCGCGCGCGGCCGTCATGTGCCGGGAGAGCTTGTCGTCGTAGAACATGCCCCAGATCGTCTGGCGGATGCTCTTGGCCCACGCCTCGCCCGGCCGGACGCTCAACAACACGACCGCGTCCGGGAACGCCTCCATGAGCTCGCGGTAGAAGTACGACGCCGGCCAATCGACCGCCGCCGGATGGTCACCGACGATCTCCGCCGCCGACAGGTCGCCCTCGGCGGCGCGCCGCCAGAGCCTGGCCTGCGGCAGATCGGCGAACACGCTGACCATGTGGTGGCAGGGCGTGAGCCCGAGCTGCTCCATCGCGGTCTTCTGCGACAGGGTGCTCGTGCGGGGCAGTCCTGCTCCGATCAATCTCATCGTCGGCTCCGGGTGAGGGGTTGAGGGGTGTGATGGACGGCCGGCGCGCGGCGTCGGCCGCGCGTGAGGGGGTGCCGTCGGGGGCGTAGTCTGACGAGCGGTCCGGGGTGACGCGGCGTCAGTCCGGGGACGCGTCGGAGGTGACGGCGGTCGAGGTGAACGGCTTGGACGTGCCGAGGGTCCGGCCGTCGTCGTCGAGAGCACGGACCCGCAGCGGACCGCTCACGGTGCGCCGTACCGGGATCTCGGTCTCGAATCCGTCGCGGTCGGCATCACCGAGGCTGCGGCCCGCTGCGTCGACGACCCGCCAGCGAGCGACCTCGGTCGCGCCGTTCCAACTGGCGTGGACGACCGTGCCGCCGCCGTCGACGGTCGCCGCGCCCTTCGGTGGCGCGGCGGGACGCCCGATCCACGGGCGGGTGCGGGCGCGGTAGCTGATGTTTGGGGCCGGGAACGCACCGTCGAAGATGAGCTTGCCGTCGGCGTCGTACTCGGAGATGTAGGGCACCTGGCCCCAGCCGACGAACAGGCCGCCGTCCTCGAGTCGCTGCGCGTTGCCCATGTACTGGGCACGGAACGTGTCACCGTGGGTCTGCTCGGACTTCACGCTCGCGGTCTTCGCCGCCGGGTCGATGTCGAGGGTGAGGACCCGCGACGACCGGTCGGACGGCAGGTAGTCACCGGCACCGGTGATGCGACAGCAGTGGTTGTCGAACATGCTCACCGTGCGCTCGTCGATGAGCTCGACGTCGTGCTGCCACTCGAACTCGGCATCGGGCTCCATCCTGAAGGTCGACCCCTTGCCGCCCAGCGTCCACTCGATCTCGCCGGTCTTGCGGTCGAAGAGGTATGCGGCGTTGGTGTTGCGCATCGACACGAGCGCGCGGCCGCCCTCGACGAGCTGGATCGAGTTGATGTGGTAGGCGTCCCACGGGAACCCGTTGGTCGGCGGCTGGACGTCGGACTCCCCCATCGGGATGTGGTCCTTCGCGCTCCACGTGTACAGCAGCCGGCCGGACTCGATGTCGTACGCCTGGAGGGCGGAGTCGATCATCACGCCGTGGGTGACGCCGCCGATGCGGGACAGGTCGGTGAGCTCGTTCCGGTTGGCGGCGACCCAGGCGACGTCGTCGACGATCTTGATGTCGTGCAGCGCGATGACCCAGCCGTCCTGCCCCTCGAGGGTGGCGACGTCGCGGTACTGCTGGTCCACGATCCGGACGTGGCCGCGATCGATCTCGCCGGTCTCGCTGATGTCGCCCTCCCACCAGGAGAGCACCGGCTCGTCGCGGTACGTGTGGACATCGAGGTTGCCGGCCACGCTGTCGAGCGGCGACGGACGGAACCAGATCGGTTGCAGCGACTCGTCGAGCATCAGCGGGCCGCTCTGCCCGACGATCCTGCCCTTCGTCAGGTCGACGAAGTTGCCGGTCATGATCGGGCCGGGCAGCGGGCGATCCGCGGTGCGCTTGCGCTCGAGGAACATCTCGGGCGGGTGCAGGCGCGGCTCGGTGACGAAGCTCAACGTGCCCTTCGTGGTGAAGGTGCCGATCGGGTCCCCCTCCGAGCGGGGCAGCCCGAAGCCCAGCGCGAGGAAGACCGCGACGGCGGCGGCCGCACCGGAGAGCACCCGACGGCCACCGGTCCGCGACGCAGCGTCGGAGGGCGGGGGAAGCACGACGAAGGTCAGGACCGCGGCGACCGCCACCAGTCCGGCACCGACGAGGAACGCCAGGGCGAACCCGTCCGTGAGCGCCTGCCGGACGGGCTCGGCGTCGCCGATCCGGGTGGCGGTGTGCTGGCTGGCGATCGACAGGAGGACGGCGAGGCCCAGGCCGCCGCCGACCTGCCGCGCGGTGTTGACGAGACCCGACGCCAGGCCGGCGTCGTCGGCTCCCGCGCTCTGCGTCGCGGCGATCGTCGACGCGACGACCGCCATGCCGATACCGGCCGCGACCAGCAGGCCCGGCAGCGCGATGTACTGCAGTGCGCTGCCGCTCTCGGCGACCCGCGACATGAGCAGGAGGCCCACGGCGAGCATGACGAGGCCGCCGCCGAGCACCGGCCGGACGCCGACGGTGCTGGCCAGGCGCCCCGCGGGCCGTGCGACGAGCATGATCGCCAGCGCCATCGGCAGGAAGGTGAGGCCGGTCTCGAGCGCATCGAGGGCGAGCACCTGCTGGAGGTACAGCGACGCGGCGAACCACATCGCGAAGAGCGACGAGCTGAACAGGAGGACGACGAGGTTGACGCCCCACAGGCGCCGTGGCACGACCCCCGGCGGGACGAGCGGCGAGCGGACGCGCGACTCGACGAGCGGGAAGAGCGTCAGCAGGAGCGACCCGATGCCGATCGGGACGAGTGCCTCGGCCGACCCGAACCCGTGCTTACCGGCGGTCACGCCACCGTAGGTCGCGATCAGCAGTCCGCCGGTCAGGAGGAACGACCCGACGAGGTCGACGCCGAGGCCCTCCTCACGGCGGCGGTCGACGACGACGCGGTACGCGAGCACCGCCCCCGCGATCGCGATCGGCACGTTGACCAGCAGGATCCAGCGCCAGCTGAAGGCCTCGGTCAGCACGCCACCGGCGAGCATCCCGACGGCGCCGCCGAGGCCGTTCATCGAGCCCCAGAGGGCGATCGCGCGGTGGCGCTCCGGCCCGGGGGCGAAGGTCGACGTGATCACCGCCAACGACGCGGCCGCCATCCCGGCGCCGGCGAGGCCCTGCCCGGCGCGGGCCGCGATCAGGACGTCGCTGCTCTGCGCCATGCCGCCGATGAGCGACGCCAGCGCGAACAGGCCCAGCGCGCCCGCGAACGTGCGGCGCTGACCGATCAGGTCGGTCAGGCGGCCGGCGAGCATGAGGAACCCGGCGAAGAGGATCGCGTAGGCGTCGACGATCCACTGCAGGTCGACCGACGAGATCGTCAGGGCCGTCTGGATCGTCGGCAGCGCGACGTTGACGATCGACAGATCGAGGATGACGAGGAACTGCGCCGCGCAGCAGACGGCGAGGATCAGCCGCTTGCGGCGTCGGGTCGCCTCGTCGTCGGGGGACGGCGGTGCGGACGGGGAGGGGCTGGGATCGCTCATCAGGGCTCGTTCGGGCGCACCGGTGCCGCGGCCGCCGGAGCACTCCGGCGGACGGCCCGTCGGGTGATCAGTAGCCGCCGGGCTCGGTCGTCTCGACCGTCTCGCCGTTCGGCGAGATCAGGTACCACGTGCCGCCGTCGAGCTTCTCGCCGACGCCCTCCAGCAGGCCGCCCCCGGTGTGGGTGTACAGCGCGTGCTGGTTGTAGAGGATCTGGGTGGTGCCGTCCTCGCGCTCGAACGTCGCGAGCAGACCGGCCTTGACCTCGCCACCGGTGGTGGGCGTACCCTCGGCCTCGAGCGGCGGCCAGGTCTCGGCGCACGCGTCGGTGCAGGCGCTGCCGCCCTCCGGATCCTTGGTGTAGACGTAGAGCGGTCGGCCCTCGTCGTTGGCCAGGACCGTGCCGTACCCGGGGACGTCGCGGGTGACGACGGTCGCGTCGCCGGACGACGTGGAGCCACCTGCGCCACCGTTGTCGTCGTCGGAGTCGCCGCATCCCGACACGGCCAGGACCGTCGTCGCGAGCAGGGGCAGGACCGCCCGCCGGAGCCTTGAGTCGAGCACGATCGGCGAAACTAACAGAGCGACGAGTGGCGGCGCGCCGCCCGGAGGCCGTGGCCGGCGGCCCCGGGGGCTAGCGTCCCCGGGTGATGTCCGCCTCCGATGCCCCGACGACGCCCCCACCGACGGCGTACTTCCGACCGACCGGTCCGGGACGGTTCCGCGCCACGGCCGCCACCGGCGGTGGCTGGAACCCCGACGAGCAGCACGTCAGCCCGCTCAACGGCCTGTTGGTCGCGGAGATCGAGCGGTTCGTCGCCGGGCGCGGTGCCGACGACGGGCTCGCGATCGCCCGGATCTCGTTCGACATCCTCGGCGTCGTCGCGCTCGACGAGGTCGACGTCGAGGTGGAGGTCGTCAGGCCCGGGCGGGCGGTCGAGCTCCTGGAGGGTCGTATCCGGTGGGGTGGCCGTACCGTGCTGCGGGCGTGGGCGTGGAGGATCGCCCGCGCCGACACGACGGCGGTCGCCGGGGGCGATCCCGCCGCGATGCCGCGCCCGGACGGCCTCGCCCCGGTGCGGCTCAGCGACGTCTGGCCCGGCGGCTACATCGCCTCGCTGGAGGCCCGGGCGGCCGAGCCACCCCGACCGGGCCGGGGCCGCGTGTGGGTGCGCACGCCGCTGGCGCTGGTGGAGGGGCGGGAGACGTCCCCGCTGGCGGGGTACGTGGCGCTGGTCGACACCGCCAACGGCGTCGCCCCCCTGGAGTCACCGCAGACGTGGGCCTACCCCAACGTCGACCTGACGATCCACCTCTTCCGCCAACCGCTGGGGCCCTGGGTCGGCCTTGACACGACGGTGACCTTCGGGGACGCCGGTCAGGGCCTGACCGCCAGCGTGCTCCACGACGAGCGCGGACCGGTCGGGCGTGCCGCGCAGATCCTGCTGGTGCGCCCGCTCCGCGGCTGAGCGGCGGGATCCGTCAGCGAGGCACGCCGATGCCGCGGAGGACGAGCTCCGCCATGCGGTGGGCGCCGTCGCGGCCGATCCCGGCGAGCTCGCGGAGCGCGCAGAACAGCAGCCGCAGGTCCTCGTGGGTCGCGTCGGCGCGGAGCGCGCCCGCGTCGCGCGCCCGGGCGACCAGGCCGGCGAGGGCCTCCGTCGCCGCCCCCCGTGCGTCGCGGACCGCGTCGGACGTGCTCGCAGCGGCATCCCACGCCGACTGCGAGAGCGCGTCGTCGAGGCAGTCGTCGACCGTCGCGTGGGTCGCCTCGACCAGCGCGGCCCAGGCGTCCGGCCGAGCCGCCGCGGCCCGGAACCGGTCGACGAGGACCCCGGCCCGGACGATCACGAGCCGGCCGACCAGGTCGTCCTTGCTTCCGACCTGGCGGTAGATGCTGCCCACGCCGACGCCGAGCGCGTCTGCGAGCACCGGCATCGCGACCTCGACGCCGTCGCGGGCGAAGAGCTCGTCGGCGGCCGCCACGATCCGATCGCGCTTCTCGTCGGCGGTCAGGGAGCCCCATGGATCGAGTGGTGCCGGAATGGGCATTCCGCTAGCCTAGCGCCATGCCTCCCCTCAGGTCCCGGACGGTCACCCACGGCCGCAACATGGCCGGTGCCCGCTCCCTCATGCGCGCGTCGGGCGTCCCCGGCGCCGACATCGGGCGCAAGCCGATCATCGCGGTGGCGAACTCCTACACGCAGTTCGTCCCCGGCCACACGCACCTCAAGCCGGTCGGCGAGATCGTCTCCGACGCGATCACCGCGGCCGGCGGCATCGCCCGCGAGTTCAACACCATCGCCGTCGACGACGGGATCGCGATGGGGCACGGCGGGATGCTCTACTCGCTGCCCTCGCGCGACCTGATCGCCGACAGCGTCGAGTACATGGTGCAGGCGCACTGCGCCGACGCGGTGATCTGCATCTCCAACTGCGACAAGATCACGCCGGGGATGCTCAACGCGGCGCTGCGGTTGAACATCCCGGCGGTGTTCGTGTCGGGCGGCCCGATGGAGGGCGGCACCGCGACCCTCGTCGACGGCACGGTCCGCAAGGGCCTGAACCTCGTCACCGCGATCGCCGAGGCGGTCGCCGACGACGTGTCCGACGAGGACATCGCGATCATCGAGGAGCACGCCTGCCCCACCTGCGGGTCGTGCTCGGGCATGTTCACCGCCAACTCGATGAACTGCCTGACCGAGGCGCTGGGGCT
>JBFWKS010000106.1:0-12565 GCA_050252545.1 Solirubrobacteraceae bacterium | reverse complement strand
GGAAGCGACCGCCGGTCTTGGTGGAGGCGGCTTCGAAGACGCGCCATTTTCCGCGGTAGTGGACCTCGAGCGTGATCGGGACGCCGGAGGTGTGTTCGGCGAGACGGCCGGCAAAGCGGACCCGGCCACCGGCGCGCAGCGCCCGGCGGTTGACCTTGAGGGTGACCTTGGAGCGCACGAGCAGTCTTGCGGTCGTCGTGGCGGATGGGACCTGGTCGAACTCGCGGGCGAAGGTCGAGACCTGGATGGCGCGGGAGCCGATGTTTCGCGGGATGCGGACCTTCCAGCGGCCGGTGGCGTCGGTGCGGGTCGTGATGTCCCACCGTGGTGCCGGACCGCGACTGACCGTCCCGGCCAGATGGACCGGGGCGAGGGGGACGGCGTTGCCGGTGGCGTTGGTGACGCGGCCGGTGAGGACGAGGGTGTGCTTGCTGTAGCCGCCCTTCCAGAGCGCCCGGGACGGTCGGGAGCGGCAGGTCTTGCGGTGGCTGCGGCGGTAGGCGCGCCGGTTGCAGCGCTTCGGGCGGCGCTTGCGGGTTGCTGGGAACGACGCGGTGATCTTGGCCTGGTCGGTGGTGCCAGGCGCGGTGGGGTTGCCGCGCAGCTCCGGCGGCGATCCGGGCCCGATGGGGTGGTTGGCGATGAGGATGTGGCCTTGCCAGAGCGTGGCCTGATTCCCGGAGGCGTCGGTGGCGACGAGCGCGGCGGCGTGCGCTCCGTCCTGGGCGCTCGTGGTATTCCAGGTGACGTTGGCCTGTTGGGCGAGGGGGCAGGGCACGCGCTTGCTCGTCGGCTGTGGGGTGCAGCGGTTGGGGGCGATCGCGACGGCTCGTCCGTCGATGAGGAGCTGGGTGTGGGCGACGCCGGAGCCGACGTCGTCGACGAGGGCGCTGATGGACGCGGTGCCGCGTAGGGCTTTGCGGGGCGTGGTGGCAGCGGGGATCGCGCCCGACGCGGCTGCGCGGATCTTCGGGGGATGCGGGTCGTTGAGGAGGATCGTCCCGCCGGTGTCGATGAGCGTCGCGGAGCCCTTGCAGAGGTTCGAGTCGGGAACCTGATTGACGCAGGTGATCCGGGCTTCGACCTGGCGCGCGCCGCCGTGGATGGCGTAGCTGGCGTTGATGGTGTCGGGGCAGGCGGTGTCGTAGCAATTGATGGGGAAGGTGCTGGCGGGTGTGGCGCCCAGGGTGAATCGGAACCGTTCGTTGGTCCCGGGATGCTTGAAGATGGTGACGGTCATCCGGGGGCGCCATTGCACGATCGAGGTGCCGTCCGGGGCGGTGAACGTGAACGACACCTGCGACCCCTCGCCCCACGCCTGGTCATGCAACTCGCCCAGCATCCATGGGCTGGTGCCGGTGCAGTCGATCTCGGCACGCCCTGGAGACGTGGCTCCTGCGGTGAACCCGTCGGCTGTGCCGGTGAGGCCGCAGTAGTCGACCGCGTAGGTTCCGGCGCGACTCGCACTCGGCGCTGCGAGCGCGAGGATCGCTCCGAGGAGGGCGATGACCAGCGCGGTGCGCCGGCTGCGTCGTCCGTCGGTGGCCGGGGTGGAGGGTGGCTGGGTGGGGCTTGTGATCACGTCCATCGCTCCGACATCGGCGTTGGGTCAGAAGAACTCTCCGGGCCCGTCGCCGGAACTGGAGGTCGACGACCCGCCGGACGCTCCCGACGGCCCGCCGCTGGAGCCCGACGCGGTCGCCGACGCGCTCGATGTCGCCGGCGGTGTCGCCGAGGCGTTCGTGGTGCCATCGTCTGTGGGCGTGGGTGTGACCCGGGCGTTGTCGCGTGCGCGTCGTGCGGCTGCCCGCTGTCGGGCGGTGCGCTCCGCCCGGTCGACGCTGGCCTTTACCGTCTGTCGTCGGCCGGGGAGCGGGTTGCCGTAGCGGGCTTGAAGGTCGCGGAGGTGTTGGCGGGCGAGGCGAAGCTCGCCGTCGGCGACCGCTGTGCGGGCGCGGCGGAGCACGACCGTGGCGGCGTTGCGTTGCCAGCGGGCGAGGGCTTGGCGGTCGCCCGCGACGGCGGCCAGCTCGAGCGCTCCGTCGTAGTCGCCGCGCTTGGCGGCGCGCTTCCCGGCGACCAGGGCGGACGATTCGAACGCGCGCTCGGTGTCCACGAGTGCCACGTCGCGCAGCTGGGCGATCGGCCCGGTGCGCTCGTCGGTGCTCCCGGCGCCGACGGCCGCGCCAGCGGTCAGTGCGACGGCCGCGATCGTGAGCAGCACCGCCCGCATCCGCCGAAGCGCACTCGTCCGGATCCCGGATGGGACGGGTGTCGGTGGCAGGCGCTCGCGTCGCTGCCGCGGTGGGGCGTCGGACGCTTCGAGGTCGCGGGTCGTGACGGCCGACGCCTCGTCCAGGAGGTGCTCAAGGCGCCCTCGGGCGTCATCCTCGATCGCCCCGCCGGTAGGGAACTCGTCGCCAAATGGTCCAGGCTCGCCGGTCGGCCCGCCGACCGGTGCGTCGGTCGAAGGGGTGGTGTCGTTGGGATTGAGCCACGCGTGGAGCTCGGCGTCGTCAATCTCTGGCCGGCGGTCGGGGGCGGTGGTGTCGAGGGCGTCGACGGGGAGGAGGCCGGCGGCGACGAGGTTCAGTGGGTTGGTGTAGATCCGACCGTTGATGCGGGCGATGCCGAGGCGCCCATTCCGGGCGCGACCGCGGAGACCCGATTCGCTGATCTGGGCGGTGCCGTGGGTGGCGATCAGTTCGACCGCCTGACGGATGCTCAAACGCTGTTCCGGGTTCACGACGCACACACCGGCCGGGGACACCCGTAACCTATCCCGACACCACACACGAAGTCAAGCGCCATGTTGCCTGTCTGTGTCTCGATGGTGCATCGGCCCGTTGACCGTCAAAGGACGGAGCGCGCCTCTTCAGTGGACGCGCGGTTGTCGGGTATACCCACCGGCCTGTGGGTTCTCTCCCCCCGACCCTGGGGCGCGCTCAGCGGGCCGGGGTGATCTGGCCGCGCAGGTAGTTGCAGGTCTGTGCGAAGAGCTGAAACGCCTGCACGAGTTGCTCCGGGTCCCGCTGGCAGGACGCCTCGGCCAGGCGCTCGGCGGCCCCGGCCAGTGCGATCCAGCCGTCGGGGTGCTCGGGCCGCTGCTCGGGACCCAGCTCGCCGGGAAGTTGGTGACGCGACGGGGGTCCGGGGAACGGGTTCCACGCCAGGCCGATCGCGGCCGCACGGGTGAGGGTACGCGCGCAGGTGTCGGCGGCGGCGGCGGTGATCGCCAGCCGGTCCGGGAGCGTCACGGGGTCGTTGCTGCCCTGGTGGGCTTGTAGCGCGTGGCACCAGGCGGCGTCGGCGAGCCTCGCGCCTTCCCAGACCTGGCGGTAGCGGGGCAGCTCGGCGGTCGGGTCGGGGGGCGAGTCGGTCACGGTCCTGGGCCTTTCGGTGCGAGTGTCTCAGGCGGCCCGGCCTGCCAGGCGGGCGATGCCGACGTGGATGTGGTCGTTGTGGTTGCCGCCGACCTGGCTCTTCCAGATGATCTGCAACCGCAGACCACCGTGGTGGAGCGTGAATGCCCCACCCTTCCGGGCAAGCCGCAGGGCTTCTGTCCGGGGTTTGCCGGCGGTCATGAACGCGGCGGCGGCCATCGTGTCGCCGTAGCCGCCGCCCGATGCGGGGAACCCGTTGGCGCTCGAGCAGAGGTCGACGCCGTTGCCGGCCCAGTGATCGGAGACGTTGCCGGAGGTGGAGCGCTGGTTGTGGTTGGTGCCGGTGCAGACCTTCAGCCGGCGGGGGAGCCGCCCGGCGATCTGCCGCGTGACCGCCACCATCTCCCTGGTCAGCGGGGCGCCGGGCCGGTTGGCGTTGGGGAGCACGTCGAACGGCTTGCCCGGCCCGTCACCCAACGACGCCAACTCCATCCGGGCGCCCGCGTCCGGGTCGGCGCAGCCGGCCGGACCATCGGCCGGGCCGACCTGGGCGAGCGTGGTGGTCCGGTGGCCGGGGCGGAAGCCGTAGGCCTTGGCGTGGCCCATGACCTGGTCGCAGTAGGCCACGCCGTTGCCGTGGCAGGCCCCGTAGTAGCGCCCCGCCGCGGCACGGTAGGCGGCGGCGCTGCCGCCGGTGCGGGGTGCGCCCTTCTCGTGGCGCAGTCCTTTGGCGGAGGCGCAGATGTTGTCCCAGGGGTCCAGGACGTCGATGCGGCCGTCGTGGTTGCCGTCGCACTTGTTGCGGTCCCAGTAGTGGCCGCACTTGCCGCCGACCCCGAGCTGCATCCACCCGACGCACCCGGCCCAGTTCACCGTCTTGAGGGAGGGGCAGCGGCCGTGGTCGCACTCCTGCTTGCCGATCGCGGCGAGGAACGCGACGTCGATGTCGAACCGCTTGGCGATCTCCACGTACATCCGCGCGGCCTGCGGCGGGATCTCCTCGCGGGCACTGCTCGACAACGACCCACGCCCGCCCCCACCGTCGGTGGCCGTGGTGTCGGTGCAGTCGGCGGGGGCGCCGACGGCGAAGGCGACCATTGCCACCAGCAGCACCACCGCCAACGTGCCCACCCCCTTCAGCGGCCCACGCACGATCGCTCACCCGTGCCCGCCGGTGTTGACGTCGACCACGACCACCCGCGCCGGACCACAGCCGGCCGTTGGTGCGGGTTCGAGGCGGAACGTCAGCGGCAACCCCGGCACGGGCTCGTCTCGCTGGTCGGCGGTACGGGTGAGGGAGGTCGTGGCCAGCCATCCACCAGCGCCGTCCGCGGTCACCGTGACGCCGCGGCTGCGGTAGCCCGGCTGGGCCGCAGCGCTCGCGGTCCGATGGCTTCTCCGGCTGCCCGGGGTCGGGTGGGCGTGGCGTGCCGGGCTATCGGCGATCCGTCGCAGGAGTGCGGGGGAGGCCCCGGCCGCCCGCAGCTCGCTGGGCTCGGCCTGGTCGGAGAGGTAGGCGGCGAACGTGACGGCGAAGCGATCCGCGGTCGCCTGCGCGTGAGCGAGGCCCACCTGGCCGGGATCCAGCCGCCCGGGCAGGCCGCCGGGCTCGCCGGGTTGGCTGCTGCCGCGCCCGCTTGGGGCGAGCGTCAGGGCCGCGGCGGCGATGCAGAGGGCGGCGGTGGTGGCCAGGAGTGGGGCGATCGGCCATCGGGTGGGGTGGGGGTGTCGGGTCGGGGCGGGTCGGTTAGTCACGGCGGAAGGGGTCGCGGGTGAAGGGGCCCCAGTTGGGGTCGAAGATCCCGCCTCCGATCGGTGCGGACGGGCCGCGACCGAGCTTGGCCATCAGCGACGACTCGAGCACGTCGTAGGAGCGGCCGCGCTTGCGCGCCTCAAGCTCCCCCTCGCGGATCCAGCGGCGGATCGACTCGCGGTGCATCCCCGCGATCTCGGCCGCCTGATCGGTCGTGATGTACCGCTCGCCCGGCTCCTCCGAACCCGAAGCCGTATCGGATGTGTCGATGTTGTGCGTCGTGGGCTGAGACACGAAATCTCCTGTCAGAACGGCAGAATACACATCAAGACACGGCAAAGCACGTGCAATCTGTGTCTGGGTGCGCTATAGATCCCTCCAGGCACAACAACGAGCACGCCATGCGGCCTGGTGGTTGCGTGTCGTGGTCGGTCGAACCCGAAGGGAAGCGAGCGATGGCTCTTGCGACGTTGTACAGCGACGGCGGGACGTTGCGTCTGGTGTTGGCCCAGACGCAGGTCCCGCCGGCGACCACGACCCAGACCCAGGGCGCCCCGCGCGCCCGCCAGAACCAGGGCCCCAGCCCGTCCGGCTCGAGTGGTTCGAGTGGTTCGAGTGGCGCGGGGTCCTATCAGCCCGGCGGTGGGTTTCCGTCGCTGAAGGTCTCCCCGGACGTCAACGCGCTGCCGGGACTGAAGAAGGCCAACGAAGGGGTCGACGGGCTCGCCGCGGCGACGTTGATCGTGCTGCTGATCACCGGCGTGATCGGGGTGCTGACGTTGGCGGCGTCGAACTTCATGCAGCTGCCGCGGTGGGCGGAGCAGGGCAAGCTCGGCGTCATCATCGCCCCGTTGGGCGCCTTCGTCCTCGCGCTGCTGGGCCAGCTCATCGGCTGGGGCTGGTCCCTCGGGATCGGGTGAACCCGCCGTGTTCGCCGATGAGCGATCCAGCCGTGGCGTGGTCGTGGTGCGGCTGCTGCTGGTGGTCGTGGTCTCCGTCGCCCTGGTGACGCTGGGCCGCCAGACCGCCCCGGACCCGCCGGTGCGGCAGGTCGCGGGGGTACCGGTGGGGTTCTCTCGCACCCCGGCGGGGGCTCGGGCGGCGGCCTCGACCTACGCCACCGCCCGCGCCCGCGCGATCCTCCAAGCCCCCACCCGACGCCAAGCCGTGCTCGAGGCGATCGGCACCCGGTCGTTCGCCGCCGGAGTGCAGCGGCAGGAGCGGGCGCGGGACCTCGCGCCGTTGGCGGTCCATGAGGAGGCCGATTACCTCGTGGCGGTGTTGGGGTCGCGGGTGGAGGTGTTCACCGAGGGTCGGGCGCGGTTGACGGTGTGGCTGGTGCAGGTCCTGGCGGCCGACACCGCCGCCGGCTCGTTCCTCACCCAAACCGTCGATCTGGCGTGGATCGACGGCGACTGGCGCCTGGACCGCCAGGTCGACGCACGACGGCAGGCCGTGCCGGAGATCACCCAGACCCCGCGCTTCACCGACACCCGCCACCTCGTCCCCGGCCTCCGGTCCCCGGCGTACGGGCGCCCCTGACCCGTTGCCCGTCGTTGTCGCCGTGCTGCTCATGCGCCCGCCCGCGCCGCATCCCAACCCCCAGGCCCCCGCTGGGGAGCCTCATCCCGTTGTCGACGGCGCCGTCGGCCCGCGTCGCAAGCCGGCGATGCGCACCATGGCGATCGCGGTGTTGCTCGGTGCGGTCGTGGTGCTCGTCGTCGCCGGTCTGGTGGTCCCGGGCGTGGCGGGTGGTCGGGTGGGGACGGATGACAGGCGTTCGGGGACGGTGCCGCCGTCGTTGCGGGAGCTCTCGCTGCAGGCCCAGCGCCAGTCGTTCACCGGCGGCGCACTGTTGGGTAACGACTACGTCGGCATCGACGGCCGCGGCCCCGTCATCCAACGGATCAACCGCGCGTGGGAGACCGCCAAGCGCGTCCACCTCGGCAAGCCGCAGAACCCGGCCAAGGCCCGCGCGCTGCGGGTGGCGTTTGAGCGCTATCGGCAGCAGGAGCTGCAGGTGCGCGGTCAGGACGATGGCGGGGCGTGGGGGGTGGCGGTGGTGCGGATGCGGATGCTTCGCCCCTACACCCGCTGGCCCGGTGAAACCGTCAGGGAGCAGCGGGTGCGCCTCGCGACGGTGTTGGCGGTTGATCGCACGACGTCGAAGGACTTCTGGAAGCAGGTCGCCACTGCCCGCGGCAAGACCCCGTCCACCGGTGTGAAGACCGTCTGCGGTGTCATCACCCTCGGCCCGACCGTTCTCGGTGCTGTCGTCTCCGTGTTGGGCTCGAACAAGGGCGCGAAGGAGGCGCGGGCGTTGCGGCGGGCGTGTCAGCAGAACGGGCAGCGGGTGCAGGACACCGCCGAGCGTGTCGGTGGTGCGGTGGTTGGGTTCGCGAAGGATCCGTTGGGGACGCTGGCCCGGGGGATCTTCGGGCCGCTGCTGCGGGAGCTGCAGAAGGCCACCGCGTTCGCCTCCCGCCAACTCGGCCGCGCGATCGACCGCATCGCCGCCCCCGACCTCTCCCAAGCCTGGGTGCGCCAGATGCTCCAGCGCTCCGCAACCATCGCGCTCCTCATCGCGCTCGTCGCCGGAATCCTCGGCATCGCCCACGCCGCGATCACCGCCAACCTCGGCGCACTCGCCACCGTCGCCGCGCGTGCGTGCCTGGCCGGGATCGTCGGGTCCGTGGTGTTGACCGTGCTCAACGTCGCGGTGTTGTTCGTCGACGAGCTGACCACGATCGCGATCGGTGCCAGTCCCGGCAAGGCGGGCAAGCCGTTTGCGACGTTCGCCGACACCATCACCGCCACCATGGCCAAGGCCCAGGTGCCCTCGTTCTTGGCGCTGCTGCTGATGCTCCTGTTGCTCCTCGGGCTGGTGGTCGTGTGGTGGGAGATGTGGCTGCGCGCACCGCTCCTCTACGCGGTCGCGTTCTTCTACGGCCCCGCCTACAGCGCATCCCTCTTCCCACCGGCCCGCCAGGTCCTCGGCCAGCTCAACGCCTTGTTGGCGGCGGTGGTGCTGATGCCGCTGGTCGTGCTGTCGTTGCTGCAGATGGCGGTCGCGTCACTTCAGGGCCAGGACTCGCTTACCGCCGTTCTGCAATCCACCGGGCTCGTCCTCCTCGCCGCCGCCTCCCCAGCCATCCTCGTCGCACTGTTCTCGCCCTCGGTCGCGTTGTCCGCAGCAGCAGGGACCGCCGGTGCGCTCGGTACCGGACGGGCCGCCGGGCGCAACACCGGCCGTGCCGGCACCGCGACCCTGAGCGCCGCGGGGTGGGCCCGCGAGCGCCTCAACACCACGCGTGCCGACGGGGCCGGGTCCGCCGGGGCGGTCATCGGCGGTGGACGCGGACCGTCCGGGCTCGGCCCCGCCACCGGCGACGGTGCTGGGGCACCACGCCCGCCCGGCCCCACCGGCGGGCCCGGCGGGACACCGCCCGGCACGGGCCCCGGGACCAGGCGGCAGGGGTCCCCGGCTTCGGGCGGCCCGCCTGTCGGTGCGGGACGGGCACGCGCCGCCAACGCCGCCAACCCGGCGCCTGGATCGGCTGATTCGGGTCAGGGGCCGGGCGGCACCCAGCCCGGCATCGGTGCGCCGGATCCGCGAGACCCGGGACCGCCCGGCTCGACGGGCTCGGACCACGGTCCCGAGACCGGACCCAACGTGCCCGCCAGCGGTTTCGGGGCCACCGGAGGTGCGGCGTCGGGCGCCCGGCCCGGCGCGGGCGGAGAGCGGCCCGGTGCGCCGCCGCCTGCTCGTCGTGCCAGCGATGCCGGTGACGCCACACCGGGCGGTGCTGGGTCGCCGCCGGCGTTCGGTGACCGACCGGTTCGGCCGGGGTCGTCGGGTGCGCGGCCGGGGGTAGCGGGGTTGCCCTCGCCCGACCAACCCCCTGCCGATCCCGGTGCCGCGCAACGCCGACCGCCGCGCGGTGGCGGCCTCACCCCACCCGATCCCGATTGACCTCGTCATGTCCTTGTTCACGTCCGTCTGGGAGCGTCATCGATGAGCACTACATCTGAACAGCCCGTGCGTCGCTCGCACCGGCTCGGTGATGAGGAGCCCCGTGTGCTGATGGGCCTGGGGTGGCCGGAGATCACCGTCCTCGGGGTGTTGCTCGGGGTCGGGCTGATGGTGCTCTCCGTCCGCAAGGACACCCTCGGCGTGAGTGTCGGCATCGGCACCGCAGCCTTGGGCGCGACGCTTGGCTGGGGCCACCACGCCGGAAGGTCCCTGGCCGTCTGGACCGCGACCCATGTCCGCCATGCCCTCGCCCACCTGCTCGGTGCGCACCGCTGGGCCAGGCAGGTCACCGACGGCCACCAAACCCACCACGGCCTGCTGCGCGACCGGGTCGAGCTGCCCGGCGAGCTCGGACGCCTGCACCTGTTGGAGACCACGCTCCGCGACGACGGGTCCGACCCGCGGGTCGGGGTGGTGCATGACCGGCGGGCGGACACGTTCACCGCCACGCTGCTGGTGCGCTCCACCTCCAACTTCGGACTGCTCGGCCACGCCGATCAGGACCGCCGGCTGGCCGACTGGGCCGGCGCTTTGGAGGAGCTGGCGCGGGATCAGTCGCCGGTCCGTCGCATCGCCTGGATCGAACGCACCCTTCCGGAGCCCACCAACGCCCTGGCCGACGAGCTGCACGCGGGGCTTGACCCGCAGCTGTCGCTGGATCTCTCGCCGGTGCGCTCGTATCTGGAGTTGTTGGACCAGGCCGGTACGGCGACCGATCACCACGAGTTGTTGGTGTCGATCCAGATCACCGGCCGTCGCGCCCGCCGCCACGCCAAAGGCCGCGGATGGACCCGCCACCAAACCGCCCTCCGCGTCCTCGCCGGCGAGGTCGACCTCGCCGCCCAAGCCCTCCAACAAGCCGGCCTCGACGTCCGCCGCCCCCTCGACGTCAACGCCCTGATCACCACGATCCGCCTCGGCCTGGACCCCTTCTCCCGCCACCTCCTCCACACCCCAACCCGTGTCAACGACCCGACGTCGGCGGGCGACACTCTTACGCCGGGTGACATCGCGGGGCCCGCCAGTGGCGCAAGGGCCGACCCCCACGGCGGGACCGACGCCTCGACAGAGATCGACCGGGCGGGGGAGCTCGCCGGTGGTGCACGGCAGGCGGCCTGGGATCACGTGCTCTGGGACGGCTCCGAGCACGTCACGTGCTGGATCGCCCGGTGGCCACGCCAACCCGTGCGGTCGATGTTCCTCGCCCCGCTGTTGATGGGCTCGCAGTCCACCCGCGCGGTCGGGGTCGTGATGGAGCTCCTCGGTCCCGAACGCGGACTGCGACAGGCCGAGACGACGGTCGCCGACGACGAGTCCAACGAATCGCTGCGCTGGCGTGGCGGGCGGCGCACGACGCGCCAGACGGCCAAGCGGGAGCAGGCCAACCGGTCCAGGGAGGACGAGCTCGCCGACGGGCACATCGACATCCGCTGGGCCGGCTACGTCTCCATCGCCGTCCCCACCGGTGATCCGCACGAGCGTCACCAGGCGGTGGACCGCATCAAGGCCCAAGCTGCCCGCTGCGGCTTGCGCCTGGAGGTCATGTACGGCCAACAGCCGGAAGCCCTCACCTTCCTCCTCCCGCTCGCGCGAGGCCTGCGATGACCAGCTCGCCCAGAACGATCCGTCGGCGTCGCGGGCCGCGACGCTCGACCCTGCGCCGCATCGGCCCCGCCCTGGACTGGACGCTGAGTCCGTCGCGGGTGGTGGGGGAGCGGCCGGGGTGGCGGGCCTCCACGCTGCACGCCCGGGCGATCTACCCCGCCATGGCCTCCACGGGCCTGGGCCCGACCGGGGTCTATCTCGGCCGCGACGTCTTCGGCTCCGGGTTCTGCTTCGACCCGTGGCACGCCTACGCGGCCGGACTGATCGGTAACCCCAACATCCTCATCCTCGGCTCGCAGTCGATGGGCAAGTCGCTGTTGGTGAAGACCTACCTGCTGCGCCAGTACATCTTCGGCCGCCGCGCCGAGCTCATCGACGTCAAGGACGAGTACGGCCCCCTCATCGAGGCCATCGGTGGCTCCACGCTTTCGGTCTACCGCGGCGGCCCCACACGCCTGAACCCCGTCCGGCCCGGCCCCGACGGCGAACCTGCCCAAGAGCTCGTCGCCGCAGTCGCCGCCGCCGGACTCGCCCGGCCGCTGGACCCGGCGGAGCGCGTCGGTCTCGCCGCCGCCGTTGACGCCATCACCACCGCCGCCAACGGGGAGCGTCGAGAGCCGACGCTGCCGGAGCTCTTCGCGCTGCTCTTGGATCCGCCGGGGGTGGTGCGGGAGGCGATGCGCTCGACCGGCACCGAGGAGCCCCGCCGCGAGCTACGAACGCTCGGGCTCGGCCTCAAGTCGCTCTGCGACGGACCGCTACACGGCATGTTCGACGGACCCACCACCGCCACCGTCGACTGGAACGCCCCCGCGATCCGACTCGACCTCTCCCAAGTCCGCGACCCCACCGCCATGGGCGTCCTCATGACCTGCTGGATGGCCTTCCTACGCCAGCACCACGAGGCCCGACTGACGCACTGCCAACGCGAGGGCATCCGGCCGGCGAAGACCACCCGGGTCAACGAGGAAGGCTGGCGCGTCGCCCCCGTCGAGGGCGTCGCCCAACAGTTCACCGCCGAGTTCAAGCTCAGCCGCAAACACGCCATCAGCCAAGTCCTCGTCCTCCACAAGCTCACGGACGCTGCCGCCGGTGCCGACGACGGCACCGCCGTGGCCAAGCTCATGGACGCCCTGCTGGCCGACATCGACACCCATGTCGTTCACCAACAAGACGACACCGCCGTGGGGGAGACCACGACGCGGCTGGGGATGTCGGAGACCCAACGCGAGCTGCTGACCGACCTCCGCCCGCTCCAAGCGCTCTGGCAGGTCGGGGCGCTGCAGTTCCTCGTCACCCACGAGATCAGCTCCTACGAAGCCCCGATCGTCGACACCGACCACGCCATGCGCACCACCCTTGCCCCGATCACCGAATGCAGCACCGACAGCCCCGCCGCGCAGACCCTCGACATCGACCACGGAGGACCGCGATGAGCACCCGCACCACCAGGCCCCGCACCCTCACCGGCGGCGAAATCGCCTTCCCCGCGCTCCTCGCCGCTACCGCCCTCACCATCCTCGGGTTCGCGTGGATCTGGGGGACGCTCGCCGCCGCCACCACCGGCCACGGACCGCCCGCCGGCTTCCTCGACGCTGGCGGCGCGCTGCTGCGGTTGCCCGCCCACGCCGCCGACCCTGCCCTCGCCTTCCGCACCGACGGCCACGGTCTTCCGGGTCCCGCGGTGATGTGGACGACGTTCATCGCCACCACCGTCCTGGCCTGGACCACCGCGATCCTCGTCGGGCCGCGCATCACCCGCCGCTTCGATCACGCGCGACCGGCACGCTG
>JBFWKS010000105.1:0-12566 GCA_050252545.1 Solirubrobacteraceae bacterium | reverse complement strand
CGTGCATGAACCACGCCTCGGGGTTCTGGGAGTGGAACGGCCCGCCGGCGAACCCGCCACCGGTCGGTAGCCGCACGACCATCGGCACCGCCAGGCCGGAGCGGTAGTGCATCTTGCCGGCGACGTTGACCAGCTGATCGAACCCGCACGCCACGAAGTCCGAGAACTGCATCTCGCAGACCGGGCGCAGCCCCGCCAGGGCGGCCCCGACCGACGTGCCGATGATCGCGGCCTCGGCGATCGGGGTGTCCTGCACGCGGTCCGCGCCGAACTCGGCCTGCAGCCCGTCGGTGACCTTGAACGCCCCGCCGAACGCGCCGACGTCCTCGCCGAGCACGAGCACCCGCTCGTCGGCGCGCATCTCCTCGCGCAGGCCCGCGGTGATCGCCTGCAGATAGGTGAGCGTCGCCACGTCAGGCCGCCTGCGGCGTCTGAGCGGTCGACGGGTCCGCGGTGGCCGTCGGGCCTGCCGCGGTCGGGGTACCCGCGGACGACGAGCCGGCGGTGCCCGTCGCCGTCGCGGCGAATCCGCTGAACGGGGCGACGCCCCGACCGAGCCCGGCCGGCTCACCGACGCAGAACACGCCCTCGGTCGCCGTCGCCGGATCGGGCAGCGGCGTGGCGGCCGCGGCCTTGACCGCGACGGCGACCCGCTCGTCGACCTCGATCCGCAGCGCCTCGACGTCGATCCCGTGGGCGCGGGCGACCTTGGCGTGGGCGTCGATCGGGTCCCGCGCCTCCCAGCTCGCCCGCAGCTCGGGGTCGACGTAGCGGGCGTCGTCGTGGGCGCCGTGACCGTGCATCCGCATCGTCTCGGCTTCGATCAGCGTCGGTCCACCGCCGTCCAGGGCCCGCTCGCGCGCGCGGCGGACGGCGTCGAACACCGCCACGACGTCGTTGCCGTCGACGACCTCCGACGCCACCCCGTACCCGGCGGCGCGCCCGGCCGGGCGTACCCGGAACTGCTGCGCGGTCGGCGTCGAGTACGCCAGCTGGTTGTTCTCGCAGACGAGCACCACCGGCTCGCGGCGCAGACCGGCGAGGTTCATCGCCTCGTGCCAGTCCCCGCGTGACGTCGACCCGTCACCGAAGAACGACAACGCGATCCGCTGCTCGCCACGGATCCGGAACCCCATCGCCAGACCGACCGCGACGACCATCATGTCGGGCAGCATCGACACCGGGCCGACGATCCCCAGACGACGATCACCGAAGTGGATGTTGCCCTCACGCCCGTGACTCAACGCGTTCTCGCGACCCATGTAGTGGCGGAACAGCTCGGTCAGGTCGGTACCGCGCACGAGGTGCGCACCCAGATCACGGATCAGCGGCGAGCTGATGACGTCGTCGGGTCCCAGCGCGAACGCCGCCCCGACGCTCGTGGCCTCCTGGCCCCGCCCGTCGTAGAACGAGCCCGGGATCTTGCCCTGCTTGTACAACCGCACCCCGCGCTCCTCGACGGCGCGGGTCAGCAGCAGATACTCGTGCAACGACCGCTGATCGGCCGTGGTCAGCGGGTCGGTCCCCGCGAGGTCGGGCGCGGAGAGGTCGGTGCCGGCAAGGTCCGTCTCCGTCTCCGTCTCCGCCTCCGCGTCGACGGGGGCGGAGCGGGTCGGCGTGCTCCCGGCGGATGCCGACGCGTGGCGGCGTCGGGTGCCGCCGCGGGTCGGGGCGGTCGTCTCGATCGTGGACACGTCGGGGCTCCGATCAGGCCGGGGTGGGGTGGGATGCCCGGGGCGCGCCGGACCTGTCGCCCGCGGCGGCGATCCGCGTGCGGGCGTGGCGCTCGGCGGAGTCGACCGGGGTGCGTCCCGTGGCGGCCGCGTCGACCAGCGCGTGCTCGACCCGGTCGCCGATCGCCAGCACCGCCCGCTCCAAGGCGTCGCGACTCCAGCCCTCACGCAGCGCGTGGATCTGGATCACGCCGCCGGCGTTGGCGAGGAAGTCGGGGACGACCACGACGCCGCGCGCGGCCAGGGTGCCGGCCAGCGTGGGGGAGGCGAGCACGTCGTTGGCGGCCCCGGCGACGAACCGGCAGCGGAGCCGGTCGACGGTCGTGGCATCGATGACGCGGGCCGCCGCGCAGGGGGCAAGCACGTCGCACTCGGCGGTGATGATCGCGTCGGCGGGGACGGCCTGGCCCCCGAGCTCGGCCGCGAGTCGCTCGGCCCGGGCACCGTCGATGTCGGCCAGCAGGAGCCGGACCCCGTCCGCGGCCAGCCGCCGCGCCAGGTCGGCGCCGACGTGCCCGACGCCCTGCACCGCGACGACGACGCCGTCCAGGTCGGTGCGGTCGTCGCCGTGCAGCACCGCGCGCCGCAGCGCCGCGTACACGCCGAGGGCCGTCCAGGGGGAGGGGTCCTCGTCGGCGCAGGCGACGTCGTCGGCGGTCTCCCCGATCACGGCGAGGTCCTCGACGTTCGTGCCCATGTCGACGCCGGGGAGGTACGCGCCACCGCAGCGCTGCACGAACCGGCCGAACGACCGCAGCAGGGCGTCGCGGTCCTCGATCGGACCGTCGAGCAGGATGACCGACTTGCCGCCGCCGAAGGGCAGGTCCGCGGCGGCGTTCTTCAGGGTCATCGCGGCCGCGAGCCGCCGGGCCTCGGTCGCGGCGGCCAGGTCGGAGGGGTACGCCTTCATGCGCACGCCGCCCAGGCCGGGCCCGAGCGTCGTGTCGTCGATCGCGATGACGGCGCGCAGTCCGACCTCGGGGTCGTGGCAGAGCACCAGCTGTTCGGTTCCGGGGAAGAGCGCTTCCATCGTGAGGCCTCGGTCGGGGGTGTGGTGCCGAGTCAACCCGCCGGGCCAGATGGTGCGCAACGTCGATGGCGTGAATCGTCGTCGTCGCGCAATAAAATGTCGGGCTGGGTTCGTCTTGCGTCGATCCGTTGTGCCAAAGTACGCTTGCGGCCACCATGGGTTCCGTGCCGGAGATCGATGACGTCGACCGCGAACTGCTGCAGCTGCTGGAGCGGGACTCCCGTCGCACGCTGGCCGCGATGGGGACGCAGGTCGGCCTGTCGCCGGCGGCGACGAAGCGCCGGATCGATCGCCTGGAGCGGCTGGGGATCATCCGCGGCTACACGGCGGTGATCGACCACGCCAAGCTCGGCTGGGGCCTGGAGGCGTTCACCGAGGTCCGCGTCGTCGGCAACACGCGCCTGGACCAGATCGAGGCGGCGGCGCGCGATCTTCCGGAGGTGCAGCAGATCTTCACCACGGCCGGGGACCCCGACGCGCTCGTGCGCCTTCGCGTCCAGGACATGGCGCACCTGCGCCGGGCGATCGACGATCTGCGCCGCGGGGGCAAGGTCATCGGCACCAAGACCCTGATGGTGCTCAGCGCGTGGTCGCGAGCGGATCCGGTGCGTCGCCGAGAGGTGGACGCTCCGTAACGGCTGCGCGCGTGGGTCGCGGCGGTGTGGCGGGGTGCCGTTCGAGCGACGAGCGGCCGTCTGACGGGACCGGCGGGGACCGACGAGCCGCCGCCGAACGTGGGGCCGGGAACGCGGCCGGGGGCCGGCGGACGATCAGGGCGCGGGCACCGGCGCCGCAGCCGCGACGACCTCGGTCACGCCGACCAGTCCCCGGGCCCGTTCCGCGAACACCCGGGCGTGCTGGGGTGTGGCCTCGAACGAGAGGCTCAGCCGCGTCTGGGTAGGACGGCGGCGGAAGGTCAGGTCGGTGACGGCGCAGCGCCGGGCTCCGCAGAGCACGAGCACGCGCTGGAGCGCCGAGGGATCCCGGGAGTCGAGGGTCAGGTCGAGGTGGTGGTGCATCGGGGTTCCTTCCCGTCCTCGACGACGCCACGGGAGCGCAGACCATCGCACCACCGGCCGTCACGGGGACGACGGGCCCGCGCGGTCGGCGCGCAGGCGATCAGGTGGTAATGGGCAGCACGACGACCGGTGCGCTGGGCCGCGAGGGGCGGAGCCCCGTCAGGTCCGTGCTGATCGTCATCGGCCCGAGCATAGCCCACGATCCGCGGGCGTCGGGCGAATCGGATCGCGCCGGGCGGCGTGCCCGGCCGCCGGTCCCGGGACCCGATCCGCCAGCTGGTCACCCAGCGACCACATCCCGGATCGGATGCCGGCCGCGCCGCGACCCCACCCGCGGCAGATCGAAGAACGCCGGTGTACCGCTAGGCTGCCTCGCCCGTGCCCCCGCCCGTGCGTTCATCCGGCTGAGCCGGGACCGACCCGATGGACTCACCGCTCGCCTCGGTGTTGCTGCCCGCCGCACTCGCGGTGGTGATGCTCGGCCTGGGGCTGTCGCTGACGGTCGCGGACTTCGCCCGTGTCGGGCGGCAGCCGCGGGTGGTCGCGATCGCGTTGGCCTGCCAGCTCCTGCTGCTGCCGGCGGCGGCGTTCGGGCTCGTGCTGCTCTTCGACCTCTCCCCGGTGCTGGCGGTCGGGATGATGCTGCTGGCCGCATCGCCTGGCGGGACGATGGCCAACCTCTTCAGTCACCTCTTCCGCGGGGACGTCGCGCTGAACGTGTCGCTGACGGCGATCAACTCCGTCATCGCCGTGGTCTCGGTACCGCTGGTCACCGGGCTGGCGATCGATCACTTCTCGCCGGCCGAGACGGGCGACGACATCGGCCTGCAGTTCGGCAAGATCGCCCAGGTCTTCGCGATCGTGCTGATCCCGGTGCTCGTCGGGATGACGGTGCGGGCCCGCCGGTCGGCGCTCGCGGCACGGATGGACCGGCCGGTACGGATCGCGTCGGTCGTCGTCCTCATCGGCGTGATCCTCGGGACCGCCGTGGCGGAGCGTGACGAGATCACGGGGTACATCGGTGATGTCGGCCTGATCGCGGTGGCGTTCTGCACGATCAGCCTGGCGATCGGCTACCTCGTGCCGCGGCTGCTCGGCGTCGTGGAGCGGCAGGCGATCGCCTGCTCGATGGAGATCGGCATCCACAACGCCGCCCTGGCGATCACGATCGCGACCGGCGTGCTCGACAGCACCGAGCTCGCCGTCCCCGCCGCCGTCTACGGGGTCGTGATGTTCCCCTGCGCCGCGATCGCCGGGTGGCTCATCACCCGACGCGCGGGCGCGGTGGCGCGGCCCGCCTGACTCGCGCGGCCGGCGGTCTCGGGAATCCGCTCCGCCAGCTGGTCACCCAGCGACCAGATCCCGGAACGGATCAGCACCGGGCCCGCCCAACCGGGCAGCCGGGGTGGTGCCCCGTCCGGGGGATGCAGGCCTTACCTCCAGCGGATGCTCGTGCCGACGGCGGGGCGTACGGTTCTGGGTGATCCCAATTTGCAGGGGTTTCCGCCGGTTCGCCGCCCCCGGAGCTGAACGTCATGCCCACCACCTTCCCGCCCACCGCCCGCACGACCTCCGCGCTGGAGCTCGCCGAGGAGCGACTGGCGGAGCGGGTCCAGGCGCTGGCCGTCGCCCTCGACCGGGATGCCGACGAGCGTCCCGAGGCCATCACGGCCGAGACGCTCGATCACCGCCGCCTGACGGTCCAGGAGCGCCACGTCCGGTCGCTGCGCGCACTGCCCCACCGGCGGACGCTCATCGGACCGCAGGACGCTCGTCGCCGGCTCGTTCGCGCCTACGACGAGCTCGCCGCCGCCTACGGGCGAGCGGGGGCCGCCGCGCTGCGTGGCTTGATCGCCGAGCGTGCGGCGCGGGAGCGCGCGGCGCTCGAGGCGCAGCAGGCGTCGGCCGCCTGAACGGCCGCGCAGTCACGATCGGCCAGGAGCCCCAGGAGCCCAGGAGCCCACGAGCGCCAGGAGCGCCAGGAGAGTGGGACACGGGATCGTTCCGTACCCTGGGACCGCATGGCCGATCCCCCCGGTCCACCGGGCCCCGCACCGGATGCGAGGCGCTTCGCCCGTGTCCGGCTCCTGGCGACCTTCGCACGTCCGCACGTGAGGACGCTGCTGCTCGGGCTGCTGCTGGCGATCGTCGGGTCCGCCGCGGCGCTGGCCACGCCGATGGTCACGAAGGAGATCCTCGACGCGCTGGCGGCGTCGGAGTCGCTGGCGTGGCCCGTCGTGCTGCTCTCGGGCCTGGTCGTCGTCGGTGGTGCGGCGGGCCTGGCGATGTGGATCCTCCTGGGCACCGTGGGGGAGCGGATCGTGCTGGAGGCCCGGACGGGCATGGTGCGCCGCTACCTCGGGGCGACCGTCGGAGCGCTCACCGGCCGGCCGTCGGGGGAGCTCGTCACCCGCGTCACGTCCGACACCGTGCTGCTGCGCGAGGCGGCGTCCTCCAGCGTCATCGGCATCGTCAACGGCGTGGTGATGCTCGTGGGGACGCTGATCCTGATGGGCGTGCTCGACCTCGTCCTGCTCGGCACGACGGTCACGGTGGTGGTGATCGTCACGGTGCTGTTCCTCGTCCTGATGCCCGGGATCGCCCAGGCGCAGACCCAGGCCCAGGAGCACGTCGGGCGGCTTGGTGGGCGGTTGGAGGGCGCGGTGCGGGCGATCCGCACGGTCAAGGCCAGCCGCGCCGAGGCGCGGCTCGGCGACGCGCTGCTGGAGGACGCGCGCACATCGATGGATCACAGCGTGCGGGCGGTGCGCCGCGAGGCGTTCGCGTGGACGTTCTCGTGGACCGGGGTGCAGGTGGCGATCATCGTGATCCTCGCCTTCGGGGCCTGGCGCGTGGACCAGGGTCACCTGGACGTCTCCAGCCTCATCGCGTTCCTGCTCTACGCGTTCGGGCTCACCGGGCCGATCATGGAGCTCACGCAGAACACGACGGCGCTGCAGGCCGGGATCGCCGCTGCCGGCCGGATCCGTGACATCGACGAGCTGCCGCTGGAGGCCGACGAGGTCGTCGGTGCGGCGACCGACGGGGACGAGGCCACGACCGCGACGCCCATCGCGGCCACGGTGGCGACCGCGGGACGTCTCGGCCTGGCCACGGTGCCCGACGGCACCGCGGCGCCCGGCCGGGACGCGGCACCCGCTGCGGCGAGCGTCACGCTGGACGAACCGATCCTGCGCCTGCGCGACGTCGTGGCCGCCTACGGTCCCGATGCGCCGCGGGCGCTTGACGGGGTGAGCGTCGACGTGCCCCGCCGTGGCCACCTGGCGATCGTCGGGCCGTCGGGGGCGGGCAAGACGACGCTGCTCTCCCTGTTGCTGCGGTTCCTGGAGCCCCAGCGGGGCGCGGTGCTGCTCGACGGCCGGCCGTACCCGACGCTGGCCCACGCCGACGTCCGCTCGCGGCTGGCCTACGTCGAGCAGGAGACACCGGTCGTGCCCGGCACCATCCGCGAGAACCTGTGCTTCACCCACCCCGACGCGACCGAGGAGGAGCAGCGCGACGCCCTGCGGGCCGTGCGGCTCGACGAGCTCGTCGACGGACTGCCGGACGGGCTCGACACGCCGCTGTCCTCGACGTCGGTGTCCGGCGGGCAGCGACAGCGGATCGCGCTGGCTCGGGCGATCCTGCGACCGCCGGACGTGCTGCTCCTGGACGAGGCGACGGCGCAGATCGACGGCCTGACCGAGGCGGCGATCCACGACGCGATCCGCCGCCTGGCCACCACCGGCGCGGTGGTGACGGTGGCCCACCGCCTCTCCACGATCATCGACGCCGACACGATCGTCGTGCTGGAGGGCGGGCGGGTCCGCAGCACCGGCACGCACGAGGAGCTGCTCGCCGACGACGACCTCTACCGGCGGCTCGTGGAGGCCCTGCGGATCGCCGCGCCGACGGCACCCGCGTCCTGACCGAGGCGCGCTACCCGCCGAGCAGCTCCGCGACCAGCGGCGAGCGGTGCCCCGGGTTCCACAGGACGCGAAGCGCGACGTGGACCTCGGGCTCCAGATCGCGGACGACCACCCGACCGTGCGCCGGTCCGGGCGGATCGGTGACGAACGCCACGTGGTCCCGGCGGGTGACCGAGGTGATCGGTGGCGTGCCCTGCATCGGGCTGCGCTCCACCCGCGGCGTGAATCCGGCGTCGCGGCAGAGACCGAGGAGGAGGTCGGTGTAGGCGGATCGTCCCGGCTCGCCCCATACGACGATGGGGTGGTCGGCCAGGTCGGCGACCGACAACCGTGAACGGTCCGCGAGCACGTGATCGCGGTCCATCGCCACCCGCAACGGCCGTTCGGCGATCGTCCGGGCCGCCAGGCCGGCCGGCGGATCCATCTGGCGGGCGAACGCCAGGTCGAGGTCGCCGCTGCGCAGGCCGTCGACGAGGTCGGCCGGGTAGAGCATCCGGGCGGTGATCACGACCGGGGCGTCGGGACCCGTCTCCGTGTCGACCAGTCGGGCGGTGACGTCGCTGACCTCCTCGCCCCGTACGGCCGGCGAGTGCCCGACGCGCAGCTCCCGGGTGCCACCGGCGGCCTGCCGTGCGCGCCGGACCGCGGCCGCGGCCGCGGTGACGAGCTCCCGTCCGTCCTGGGCGAGCGCTTCGCCGGCCGCGGTCAGGTCCACGCGGCGCGTCGTGCGCTCGAGCAGCGTGATGCCGAGCTCCTCCTCCAGGCGACGGATCGACGTCGACAGGGCCTGTTGGGAGAGGAAGAGCCGCTCGGCTGCGCGCGTGAAGCTGCGTTCGTCCGCCACGGCGAGGAAGTGCGTCACCTTGCGCAGATCGAGGGCCACGTCGGCAGTCTCCCACGACTCATCCAGGTCGATTGTGGATCAACGCGCATGACGCGTTTCCCTCCGCGGGGCGTCGGGCCTAGCGTGGTTCCCGGCGTCGGTTCCGGCGCCGTTCCGACCTCTCGACCGTGTCTGGAGACCGACCGTGACCCGCACCCTGACCGACAAGACCCTCCTCGTGGCCGGTGGCGCCAAGAACCTCGGCGGCCTCATCAGCCGGCGCGGCGCCGAGGCGGGCGCGAACGTCGTCGTCCACTACAACTCCGACGCCACCCGTGGCGACGCCGAGGCCACGGGGGAGGCGGTGCGCGCTGCGGGCCGCGACGCGCTGCTGGTCCAGGGCGATCTGACGCGGCCCGACGGGGTGACGGCGCTCTTCGACGCCGCGACCGACCGCTTCGGTGGCGTGGACGTGGCGGTGAACACCGTCGGCAAGGTGTTGAAGAAGCCCTTCGCGGACACGACCGAGGCCGAGTACGACGAGATGGCGGCCGTCAACAGCAAGGCGGCGTACTTCTTCCTCCAGGAGGCCGGCCGGCGCGTGAACGACGACGGCAAGATCATCACGATCGTCACCTCGCTGCTGGCCGCGTTCACCGGCCTGTACTCCACCTATGCCGGACAGAAGGCGCCGGTGGAGCACTACACGCGCGCCGCCGCCAAGGAGTTCGCCCCTCGCGGGATCTCGGTCACCGCCATCGCGCCGGGACCGATGGACACGCCGTTCTTCTACGGCCAGGAGAGCGATGACGCCGTCGCCTTCCACCGCTCCCAGAGCCTCAACGGCGAGCTGACCAAGATCGAGGACATCGAGCCGATCGTGCGGTTCCTCGCCACCGACGGCTGGTGGATCACCGGCCAGACGATCTTCGCCAACGGCGGGTACACGACGCGCTAAACGCCCGGATCGGGGTTGTGGCGCCGGCACGCCGTCGGACCCGTTCCTCGTAGGCGGCGGTCGGGTGTCAGCCTCCAAGCGGGCGTGCTCCGGGATGGGGGCGCTATAGGACGCGAGACCGGAACGGGCCCCTGGCCGCCCGCCGCCAAGCGGGCGTGCTCCGGGATGGGGGCGCTATACGACGCGAGACCGGAACGGGCCGCCCGCCGACCCGCGACCCGCCGACCCGCCGACCCGCGACCCCACCGGGCCCGCCGCTCCGGCCGGCCACCCACGGCCGGAGCCGCCACCGGGCTCAGTCGTTGAAGAACCGACCCTCGGTGACCTCGGGGACGATCCCGGCACGGATCGCGAAGTCACCGAAGCGCTCGCCGGGCTCGCGCTCCTCGGCGTAGCGGCCGAGCGCGCTGTCGAGCGCCTCGAGGATCGCCGGCTCGCCGACGTTCTCCAGCAGCATCTTGTTCAGCCGCTCGCCGTGGAAGCCGCCGCCGAGGTACAGGTTGTACTTGCCCGGCGCGCGGCCGGTGAGGGCGATCTCGGCGATGTACGGACGCGCACAACCGTTCGGGCAGCCGGTCATCCGGATGGTGATCGGCTCCTCGGTCAGGCCGTGGTTGTCGAGCAGACCCTCGATCTTCGTGATGAGCTCGGGCAGGTAGCGCTCGCTCTCGGCCATCGCGAGGCCACACGTCGGCAGCGCGACGCACGCCATCGAGTTGAGTCGCAGGGCGCTGCTCTGCGCGCGGGTCGACGGCTCCAGCCCGTACTCCTGCAGCAGCGCCTCGATCTTGGGCCGGTCCTTCGGCTCGATCTCGGAGATGATCAGGCTCTGGTTCGGCGTCATCCGGAACGTGCCGGTGTGCACCTCGGCGATCGCGCGCAGCCCGTCCATCATCGGACGCTCCGGCGTATTGATGATCCGGCCGTTCTCGATGAACAGCGTGCAGTGCTCGCGGCCGTCCTCGCCGGTGACCCAGCCGAGCGGATCGCCGTTGGACGTGAACGTGTACTTGCGCGCCCGGCCGAGCTTGGCACCGAGGCGCCGCTCGATCTCGGCCTTGATCCAGGGCAGGCCCTTGTCGTCGATCGTGTACTTGAACCGCGCGTGGGCCCGGTTGGTCCGGTCACCGTAGTCGCGCTGGACGCCCATCACCGCATCGATCGTGTCGAACAGCTGGTCGACGGTGATGTACCCGATGACGCTCGCCAGGCGCGGGTAGGTCTCCGGGGCTCGGTCGGTGCGGCCGAGGCCACCGCCGATCGCGACGTTGAACCCCTGCAGCTCGCCCTTGCTGGTGACCGCGATGAACCCGAGATCCTGCGAGTAGACGTCGATGTCGTTGCTCGGTGGGATCGCGAACCCGATCTTGAACTTCCGCGGCATGTACTGCTTGCCGTAGAAGGGCTCCTCGGGGCCGTCGGTCTTCTTGCGCTTCTCGCCGAGGAAGATCTCGTCGTAGGCGCGGGTGCGGTGCAGGGCGTGCTCGCTCGTCTGCTGCGCGAGCTCGTACACCTGGGCGTGGAGCTTGGACAGGCTCGGGTTGACCGACGCCATGACGCCACGCGTCCCGTCACCGCAGGCGCCCTTGCTGTCGAGCAGCACGTCGCGCATCTTCTGCAGCACCGGACGCAGGTCGGTCTTGAAGATGTAGTGGAACTGGAACGTCTGGCGGGTCGTCAGACGCATCGTCTCGCCACAGTGCTCGCGAGCCGTCTGGTCGATCTTCAGCCACTGCTCGGGGGTGCAGACCCCGCCGGGGATCCGCAGGCGCGCCATGAACGAGTAGGCGGGCTCGAGCTTCTGCCGGCGGCGCTCATCGCGGATGTCGCGATCGTCCTGCTGGTAGATGCCGAAGAACTTCATGAGCTTCGTGTCGTCTTCGGCGACGGCAGAGGTGATCTCGTCGATGAGGCTGATGTCGATCGTGCCGCGCAGCTGATCGCTCTTGGCCTTCATGGTCTCATCGGGGATGAGCACCTCGAGCGGCTGGGACAGGTCGCGGCTGCGGTCGACGTCGGCGTCCGCGGGACGCTCGTCGGTCTTGGGGGTCATCGCGATCTCCTAGTAGACGTCGAGCAGGTAACGGTGGTCGCTCTTGAGGGTGGTGAGGTACTCCTCAGCGGCCTCGCGGTCCCGTCCGCCGTGCTCGCCGACGATCTCGGCCAGGGCGGTGTCGACGTCCGGCGCCATGTTCGTCGCGTCACCGCAGACGTAGATCCGGGCGCCCTCCTCGAGCCACGCGTAGACGTCGCGACCCTGCCGGCGCAGGCGGTCCTGCACGTACGTCTTGGGGGCGGCGTCCCGCGAGAAGGCGAGGTCGAGCTTCGTCAGGACGCCGTCCTTCAGCAGCTGCTGCCACTCGACCTGGTACAGGAAGTCGCTGCGGAAGTTGCGCTCACCGAAGAACAGCCAGGAACGACCGGCGACGCCTCGTGCCTCGCGCTCCTGCATGAACGCGCGGTACGGCGCGACGCCGGTGCCGGCCCCGACCATGATGATCGGCGTGTCGTCGTCGGCCGGCAGCCGGAAGTGCTCGTTCGCCTGCACGTAGACGGGGACGGTGTCGTCGTCGCCGGTGAGCCGCGCCAGGTGACCCGACGCCACGCCGGTGCGTGCGATGTCGTGCAGGTCGTACTGGACGGTGCTGACCGTCAGGTGGGCCTCGTCGGGTGCGGCCTCGAGGCTCGACGCGATCGAGTAGAGCCGCGGCTGCAGCGGCCGCAGGCCGGCGATCAGCTGCTCGGCGTCGATCCCGGGCACCGGGAAGCGCTCGACGATGTCGAGGACGTGGTGCTCGTAGAGGTACGCGGTGCGGGTCTTCGCGTCGCCGGCGGCCAGCTCGGTGAGCTCCGTGGATCCCGCGAGCTTCCCCCAGTGCTCGAGGAAGCGCGGTGTGCCAGCGGTGATCTCGAAGGTCCGCGTCAGCGCCTCGTCGAGGGGGAGCGGGCCCTTCTTCGTCGTCACCGTGACGCCGGCCGACAGCGACAGCCGGTCGAGCAGCGTCGCCACCAGCTCGGGGTCGGTCTGGGGCACCACACCGAGCGCGTCACCGGGCTGGTAGGTGAGGCCCGAG
>JBFWKS010000104.1:0-12607 GCA_050252545.1 Solirubrobacteraceae bacterium | reverse complement strand
CCGGGTGACGATGTCCTGCACGTCCTCCTGGGACTTGTCCGGATCGGCGAGCGCGTCGAGCTCGTCCTCGGGCAGCTCATCGAGGATGGCGACCTCGACGGTGCCGAAGCGGACCAGCGCCTGGTGCAGCGGCAGTCCGCAGAAGACCGATCCCGGAAGGGCGGCGTTGGGGCAGCGGCGACCGCTGCTGAGCTGGGCCGAGCAGCGCCCGTCGCCGGTGGGCTCCTCGTCCTCGTCCCCGCCGCCACCGCCGGTGGCCGCCTGGGCCGCGACGTCGCTGGCCTTCTTGATGTCGATCCGCCAGCCGGTCAGCCGCGCGGCGAGTCGCACGTTCTGACCCTCGCGGCCGATCGCCTTCGTCAGGTCCTCGTCCGGCACGACGACGGTCGCCTGACGGAGCTCGTCGTCGATGAAGACCTCGCGCACCGTGGCCGGCGACAGGGCCTTGGCGATGAACCGTCCGGGCTCGTCGTTGTACGGGATGATGTCGATCTTCTCGCCCTTGAGCTCGGAGACGACCATCCGCACCCGCGAGCCGCGGGGGCCCACGCAGGCACCGACCGGATCGACGCCGTTGGCGTGCGACACGACGGCGATCTTGGACCGGTAGCCCGGCTCGCGGGCGACGCCGGTGATCTCCACCAGCCCGTCGGCGATCTCCGGAACCTCGAGCTCGAACAGCGCCCGGATGACCTCGGGGTCACGGCGCGAGACGATGATCGACGGACCCTTCGCGGACTGCGAGACCTCCTTGATCACCGCCTTCAGGCGCTGGTTGTGGTCATAGCGCTCGCCGTACACCTGCTCCGAGCGCGGCAGCAGCGCTTCGACGCGATCGCGCAGCTGCAGGAGCGTGTAGCGGTTGTCGGACTGCTGGACGATGCCCGTGACCATCTCGCCGACGCGGTCGGCGAACTCGTCGAACATCATGTCGCGCTCGGCCTCGCGGATCCGCTGGAGGATCACCTGCTTGGCGGTCTGCGCGGCGATGCGGCCGAAGTCGTCGGGCGTCACGTCCTGCTCCGCGATCTCGTCGCGGTGCTCGGCGAGCTTCTCGGCCGGGATCTCGATCTCGGTCGGCTCGATCCACTCCCCCGTCTCGGGGTCCTCGTAGCTCTGCTCGTCGATCGTCTCGACGATCAGACCGGCCTCGAGCATCTCGGGGACGAGGAGCTCGATCACGCGGTACTCGCCGCTCTCCGTGTCGAGCTCGACGCGGGCGTACTTGGCCGCTGTGGGCTGCTTCTTGTACGCGGACAGGAGCGCGTCCTCGAGCGCGGCGATCAGCCGCTCCTCGGGGATGTTCTTCTCGCGCGCCAGGGCGCGCATCGCTTCGACGATCTCGCGGGACACCGTTCTCACTCCTCGACGAGGTTGCTGCGATGGATGTCGGCGTAGGGGATCGCGACGATCCCCTCATCGGCGGCGAGCGTCACGCCCGCATCGTCCGCACCGACGAGTTCACCGGTGAAGGAGCGGCGAGGCTCCTCCCCGTCCGGTACCGGGAAGGGCGCGCTGGTGCGCACGCGGACCCGGCTGCCGACGAACCGCCGGAAGTGCTCGGGGCGCGTGAGCGGACGGTCACGTCCGGGCGAGGACACCTCGAGCGCGTACTCCTCGCGGAGCGCTTCGAGGCTGCGGCTGACCTGCTCGCAGAGCTCGAGGGACACACCCTGCGGATGGTCGATGACCACACGCAGCGTTCCGCCCCCGACGACCTCGGCGAGGACCACCTCCACGTTCGGGACCGCGTCGAGCACGGAGGCCTCGACGGTCGCCTGGATCGGGGTGGTGTTCTTCGGTTCAGCCATGAAAAAAGCGGGCTCATCGCCCGCCTCGCCAGAGTGCCGCCCAGCGGCGTTCTCAAACGTTGCCAGACGATCGTACCATCGCGGGATGCAGGGAGGTTGTGGGGACGACGCTGTGGCGGGGGCCCACCGGGACCGGGCCATCCGCGCGGTCGAGAATGCGCTGGGACGCGCCGGGGTCGACGCCCATCGCCCGGCGCCGGGCGCGTGGGGCATCGCGGTCACGGCCGCAGGATGGCCGCTCTCGGTGGGCATCGCGTTCCGCGACGGGCACCTGCTCGCGCAGGCCGAGATCCTCCGCGCGGGCGACGTCGACCCGCAGTGGCTCCTGCACCGCAACCGTCGTGACCTGCGCCTGGTCCGCTACGCCACGTCGGCCGCAGGGGACGTCTGGGTGCACGGCGAGCTCCCCCTCACGGGCGTGACGGCGACGACGGTCGACGAGTTGCTCGGTCGCCTGATCGACGCCGCCGAGGCCGCGCGCGCCGCGGCCGACGTCCGACCGCCGCGCCGCTAGGTCCGGTCGTCCGCCCGGCCCGCCTCGCCCGCATCGCCGGCCAGTGCGGCGATGGTGCGATCGCGGTACACGCGGTAGTCCTGTCGCTCGGGGCGCAGCAGCGCGGCCATCGTCAACGGCGGCCGCGCCTCGACGTGTCGCCCGCACCGCTGCAACGCGCGGCCGAGGCAGAACTGGGCGTAGTCGTTCGTCGGCTCGTGCTCGACCACGGCGGAGAACTCGTTCGCCGCGTCGCGATAGCGGTGGGCGCCGAACAGCGCCCGCCCGAGCGCCTCGCGCACCATGCGCGATCCCGGCTCCAGGTCGCGTGCCCGGCTCAGCGGGAGGGTCGCCGCGTGGTGGTCGCCCCGGTCCAGCAGATCCGCCCCGGACCGGTACAGGGCGTAGGCGTCATCCATGGCCCAAGTGTGCCAGCCCGCGCGGGCGGGGTCGATCAGGAGCGGGCATGCGCCACGACGACGTCGAGGATCGCGTCGGCGACGCGGGCCTTCGTCGTCCGCTCGACCGTCTCGTCACCGTCGGCGGTGACGATCGTGACGGCGTTGTCGGTCGCGTCGAAGCCGATCCCGGGCACCGCCACGTCGTTGAGGACGACCGCGTCGAGGCGCTTGCGCTCGAGCTTGCCGCGTGCGTGGTCGAGCGCGCCATCGCCGTGCTCGGCCGCGAACCCGACGAGGACCTGGCCGTCCCGCCGTCGCGACGAGAGCTCCGACAGCACGTCGACCGTCGGCTCCAGCTCGACCGTCATCCCGGTGCGGCCCTGCTTCTTGATCTTGCCGGAGGCGGCCGTGGCGGGCCGGAAGTCCGCGACGGCCGCGGCCATCACGAGGACGTCGGCGTCGCCGAACGCCGCCCCGCACGCCTGACGCAGCTCCTCCGCCGTGCCGACCCGGACGACGTCGACGCCCGGCGGGTCGGGCAGCGCGACGTTGGCGGCGACGACGGTGACCCGGGCACCGCGGGCGGCGGCGCGCTCGGCGACCGCGTAGCCCATCCGTCCCGAGGAGCGGTTGCCGACGTAGCGGACCGCGTCGATCGGCTCCCGGGTGCCGCCGGCGGACACGAGCACGTGCCGGCCGGCCAGATCGACGGACGGCCCGGCTGCGAGCCGTGCCTCCACGGCCGCGAGCAGCGCATCGGGCTCGGCCAGCCGTCCGTCCCCGGCCTCCCCCAGCGATGCGAGTCGTCCCGTGCCGGGCGGGACGACGTCGCCGCCATCGTCCCGGATCCGCGCGATGTTGCGGACCGTGGCCGGGTGGTGCCACATCCGGTGGTTCATCGCGGGTGCGACGAGCACCGGGCCGTCGGCCGCCAGGTAGGCCGATGCGACGAGCACGTCGGCACGGCCCTGCGCGAGCGCGGCGATCGTGTTCGCCGTCGCCGGGGCGATGACGTACAGGTCGGCCGACTCGACGAGCGCCAGATGGCTGATCGGCTCGTGGGTCGGGACCGGGTCTCCCGGGAACGCCCCCCGGAGGGGATCCGGCTCGAACTCGTCGGAGAGGACCGGCGCCCCGGTGATGGCCCGAAAGGTCTCGGGCGCGACGAACCGCTGCGACGCCGGCGTCTGCAGCACTCGGACACGGTGCCCTGCGGCAGTGGCCAGGCGGACGAACGCGACCGCCTTGTACGCGGCGATCCCGCCGGTGACGCCCAGGAGGATGCGCGCCATCGGCCCGGTGCCCAGCGTCCGCCGTGACCCGCGGCGTCGGCCTACCGGTAGCGGTAGGTGACCTTGCCGGCGGCGATCTCCTCGAGGGCGATCGTCAGGTAGTTCTTCGACGCCGTCTCGATCATCGGCGGCGGGAACTCGTCGAAGGCGCCCTCACCGAGGTTGTGGTAGTAGGCGTTGATCTGCCGGGCGCGCTTGGCCGCGACGAGCACCGAGGCGTAGTGGGAATCCACGTTGCCGAGGAGCTGGTCCATGCGCGGGGAGATCATTCGGCCATTGTACGCACCGGCCGGCCCCGGCCGGCGCCCGCTTCACGCTGCGGTCGCGGCTCGCGACCACCCGCCGGCCGCTCAGGGCCGGGCGTCGCCGAGCTCGCCGCGCACGATCGCCACCAGCCGGGCGGTCGCGGCGTCGAGGTCGTCGTTGACGATCAGGTGGTCGAACTGCTCCTGCTGGCGCAGCTCGCCGAGCGACACGTCCAGGCGGCGGCGGATGACCTCCGGGTCGTCGGTGCCGCGCTGCTCGAGCCGCTCGCGGAGCGCCTCGAAGCTCGGCGGCGCGACGAACACCTGTACGGCCTCGGGCATGGTGCCGCGTACCTGCTGCGCGCCCTGGACCTCGATCTCCAGGACGACGGGGGCACCGTCGGCGAGGTGCCGATCCAGCTCCGACCGCAGCGTGCCGTAGCGCCGTCCGGCGTACTCGGCGTGCTCGACGAACTCCCCGTCGCGCACCTGACGCGCGAAGGCGTCGTCGTCGAGGAACCAGTAGTCGCGGCCGTGCTCCTCCCCCTCGCGCGGGGCACGGGTGGTGGCCGAGACGCTCAGGCGCAGCTCGGGGAGCGCCGCGCGCAGCCGCCGGATGAGCGTGCCCTTGCCGACCCCCGACGGGCCGGTGATGACGAAGACCCGCGCCACGGGGCCGCTCAGCCGCGCGGCTGGCGAAGGGCCTGGACGAGCTCGGTGCGCTGCCGCGGCGTCAGTCCGCCGATCGTCTTGGACGCCGAGATCCGGCACTGCTGCAAGACCTTGCCCGCGCGTACCCGACCGTACTTCGGGACCGCCATGAGCATGTCGACGACCTTCGCCGTCTCGAGCCACTCCGGTGGCTTCTCGAGCAGCTGGTCGATCGACCGTCGACCCGACTTGAGGTCCCGCTTCAGCGCCGCCCGACGGGAGCGCACGTCGTTCGCGCGCTGCAGGGCGTCCATCCGCTGGTTGAGCGACCGCTCGGGGGTGGACGACGTCTTCGACGGGAGGTTGGTGGCGGTCGACATCGCGCGGCGAGTCTACCCGGCTCTCGCCCAACACGCAGGCCCGAAATCCGAAGTCGCCTGCACCTGAACTCGAGGTTCAGGCTTGTCACCGAGGCCGCGGCGGGATCCCCGATCGACCCCCCGGACGGCGGGGGTCGGGGGCGTCACCCGATCCAATCCGCCAGGAGGTCACCGTACGCACGCGGGTCCTCGTCGGCGTCCCAGTAGAGCGTCGCCGCCGCGACCGCGACGGCGCCGACGGTCAGCAGGTCGTCCACGTCGCCGCCCGCGCGCACGCCGCCGACGCCGACGATGTCGATCGTCCCGGGCAGGCGTGCCCGAAGCTGCGCGACCTGACCGAGCGCGATCGGACGCAGCGCCGCACCCGACACGCCACCCAGGCCGACATCGATCGCCGGGCGTCCGCCGGGGCCCAGGACGAGGCCGTTGGGAAAGGTGTTGCTCGTCGCGACGAACCGGATCCCGCTGCCGGCGAGCACCTCGGCGACCTCCGCGAGCAGCACGGGATCTCCGAGCGGCGAGAGCTTGGCGCCGATCGGGACGCCCACGCCGGACGCCGCGGCCACCGACCGTGCGACGAGGTCGGGGTCGAAGCTCGCGATCCGGTGCTGGGATCCGTCCTCCCACACGTTCGGGCAGCCGAGGTTGAGCTCGACGAGGTCGGCCCCGGCGTCGGCGGCCAGGTGGGCGAGCTCGCCGTACTCCTCGGGCGCGAACCCGGCGACCGACACGATCAGCGGCTTGGACCTCGCGTGGGCGAGCCCGACCATCCCGGGGAGCGCGTCCCGGTAGAAGTCCGCGCCCCGGTTGGGCATCCCGAGCGCGTTGACCGCGCACCCGGGTCGCGACGCGTACACCTCGCCGGCGTTGCCGGCGCGGGCCTGCAGCGTGATCGACCCGACGGTGACCGCCGCCACCGACGAGGCGACCAGCCGCTCGACGTCGGCGACGATCTTGGCGGTGCCGGCCGCGTTGATGATCGGGTGCTCGAGCGCGACGCCGGCGAGCGTCGTCGCGGGGGCCGTCGGCGACGGTGCGGGGCCGCCCCTCGGGCCGTCGGCGCTCACCGGCCCAGCTCCTGGAGGGCGACGACCGCCGATCGGGAGCTTCCCGACCCGGCGATCGCCCGGGCGGCGGCGGCACCGGCCGCGACGGTCGTCGCGCACGGCACGCCGGCGGTGATCGCGGCCCGTCGGATCTCGTAGCCGTCGGTGCGGGCGCCCGAGCCGGTCGGCGTGTTGATCACCAGTGCGATCTCCCCCGCGGCGATCATCGACACGGCGGTCGGCAGCTCGCGGCCGTCGACGACGGCGTGCTGGAGCTTGGCGACCGACGCGCACGGCAGGGCGGCCGCGGAGAGCGCCTCGCGGGTGCCCTCGGTCGCCACGAGCCGGAAGCCCTGCTCGTGCAGCGACCGGGCGACGTCGATCACGGCGCGCTTGTCCGAGTCGGTGACCGAGATGAAGACCGTGCCCTCGGTGGGGAGCGGCGATCCGGCGGCGGCGGAGGCCTTGGCGAACGCGGTCGGGAAGTCCGGGCCGACGCCCATGACCTCGCCGGTGGAGCGCATCTCCGGACCGAGGGTGGCGTCGGCGCCGACGAACCGGTCGAACGGCAGGACCGCCTCCTTGACCGCGACGTGGTTGCCGCGAGGGAAGCCGCCCGGCCCGTCGGGCAGGTCGAGGTCCTCCAGGCGCTCGCCGAGCATGATCCGGCAGGCCACCTTCGCCAGCGGGATGCCGATCGCCTTGGACACGAACGGCACCGTCCGCGACGCGCGCGGGTTGGCCTCGATGACGTACACGTCGTCGCCGTGGACGGCGAACTGGATGTTGATGAGGCCGAGGACGCCGAGCTCCAGGGCGATCCCGCGGGTCTGCTCACGGATCCGCTCGACCGTCGCCGGTGCGAGCGAGTGCGGCGGCAGCGCACAGGCGGAGTCGCCGGAGTGGATGCCGGCCTCCTCCACGTGCTCCATGATCCCGCCGACCCACACGTCGGAGCCGTCGCAGAGCGCGTCGACATCCACCTCGATCGCGGACTCCAGGAAGCGGTCGAGGAAGATCTCCTTCGTCGGCGCGTCGGGGTCCTCCGGGGTCAGACCGGCCTCGCGGCGGAGGTAGTCGGTGAGCCCGGCCCGGTCGTCGACGATCTCCATCGCCCGGCCGCCGAGCACGTACGACGGACGGACCAGCAGCGGGAACCCGACCCGCTCGGCCGCCTGCAGCGCGGACGCCAGCGAGGTCGCGGTGGCGTACGGCGGGGCCTTGTAGCCCAGGCGGGCGAGCACGTCGCCGAAGCTCGAACGGTCCTCGGCGCGGTCGATCGCCTCGACCCCGGTACCGAGGATCCTCACCCCGGCGTCCTGCAGGCCCTCGGCGAGCCGGAGCGGCGTCTGGCCGCCGAACTGCACGATCACGCCGCGAGGCCGCTCGACCTCGATCACGCCGAGCACGTCCTCGAGCGTCAGCGGCTCGAAGTACAGCCGGTCGGAGGTGTCGTAGTCCGTCGAGACGGTCTCGGGGTTGCAGTTGATCATCACCGCCTCGAGCCCGGCGTCACGTACGGTCATCGCCGCGTGCACGCAGCAGTAGTCGAACTCGATCCCCTGCCCGATCCGGTTCGGTCCGGCGCCGAGGATGACCACCGACGGGCGACACCCGTCCGCGTCGAGGTCGTCGCTGGGCAGCACCACCTCGTGGCGGGGTGCGCTGCCCTCGGGGCCACGTCGCTCCCAGCCGGAGTAGAAGTACGGGGTCGACGCCGCGAACTCGGCGGCGCAGGTGTCGACCGACTTGAAGGTCCGGACCTCGTCGGCCGACGCGTCGGTGGCCAGGTCCGGGTCGTTCGCGATCCGCCGCAGCTCGGCGAGGAACCACGGGTCGATCCCGGTCGCGTCGTGGATCTGCTCGTCGGTTGCGCCACGACGAACGGCTTCGAGCAGCACGTCGTAGCGCTCGGTGCGCGGCTCGCGCAGCCGATCGACGAGCGCGTCGGCGTCGGCGTCGAGGTCCAGGCGGGCGTCGAGCTCGCGGGAGCGCATGGCCTTGGCGAACGCCTGCCCGAACGTGCGGCCGATCGCCATCGCCTCCCCCACGCTCTTCATGTGGGTGGAGAGCGTCTCGTCCACCCCGGCGAACTTCTCGAAGGCGAACCGCGGCCACTTGACGACGACGTAGTCGATCGTCGGCTCGAACGCCGCCGGGGTCGCCTTCGTGATGTCGTTGGTGATCTCGTCCAGGCGGTAGCCGACCGCCAGGCGCGCGGCGATCTTGGCGATCGGGAAGCCCGTCGCCTTGGACGCCAGCGCCGAGGAGCGCGACACGCGCGGGTTCATCTCGATGACGAGGATCTCCTCGGTCTCGGGATTGACCGCGAACTGGACGTTCGATCCGCCGGTCTCCACCCCGACCGCGCGGATCACGGTGATCGCCTGGTCGCGGAGCTTCTGGTAGAGCCGGTCGGTGAGCGTCTGCTGCGGCGCGACGGTCACCGAGTCGCCGGTGTGGACGCCCATCGGGTCGACGTTCTCGATCGAGCACACGATGACGACGTTGTCACCGTTGTCGCGCATGACCTCGAGCTCGAACTCGCCCCAGCCGATCACCGACTGGTCGACGAGGACCTGGCCGATCGGCGACGCCTCGATGCCGCCGCGGACGATCGCCCGGAACTGCTCGTCGGTGCGGGCGATGCCGCCACCGCGCCCACCGAGGGTGAACGCCGGGCGCACGATCGCCGGCAGGCCGACGGTCGCGAGGGCCTCGTCGATCTGCCGGTCGACCTCCTCCGCCGGGAGCGTGGCCCCGGGCGCGTCGGGGTGATCTGCGCTGGTGCCGCGGACGATGAGCGACACCGGCATCCGCAGCCCGGCCTTCTCCATCGCGATCGCGAACAGGTCGCGGTCCTCGGCACAGTTGATCGCGTCGTAGTTGGCGCCGATGAGCTCGACGTCGTACTTCGCGAGGGTGCCGTCCTCGTGCAGCGCCTTGGCGAGGTTCAGCGCGGTCTGCCCGCCGAGGGTCGGGAGCAGCGCGTCGGGACGCTCACGAGCGATGATCTCGGCGACCGGACCGGGAAGCAGCGGCTCGACGTACGTCCGCTCCGCGAACTCCGGGTCGGTCATGATCGTGGCCGGGTTGGAGTTCACCAGGACGACCCGGTACCCCTCCTCGCGCAGCACCTTGCAGGCCTGTGCCCCCGAGTAGTCGAACTCGGCGGCCTGGCCGATCACGATCGGGCCGGAGCCCAGGATCATGATCGTCTCGATGTCGTCGCGGCGTGGCATCAGGCGGAGGTGTCCGTGGTCGTCGAGGGGCCGGAAGCGTCCGGCGGATCGTCCCGTCCGGGCGCGATGCCGGCCTGACGGGCGGCGTGGTCGCCGGTCTGGCGGCCGACGTCGGCGATCGAGGAGTGGGTGCGGATCCGGTCGAGGAAGCGGTCGAAGAGGTAGCCGGCGTCGTTGGGACCGGGCGCCGCCTCGGGGTGGTACTGGACCGTTGCCGCGTTCGCCTCGGGGAGCACGAGTCCCTCGACGGTGCGGTCGTAGAGGTTCAGGTGGCTCAGCTCCGCCGGGCCGAAGTCGGTCTTCCAGCGGACCGGCTCGTCGCCCTCGATCCGGCCGGTGCCGTCCGGCGTCTGGACCGCGAACCCGTGGTTCTGCGACGTGATCTCCACACGACCGGTGGTGAGGTCCTTGACGGGATGGTTGCCGCCGCGGTGGCCGAAGGGCAGCTTGAACGTCTGCAGGCCGACGGCACGGCACAGCAGCTGGTGCCCCATGCAGATGCCGAACACCGGCTTGCGGCCGAGGACCGCGCGCAGGGTGTCGACGACGTGCTCGACCGCACCGGGGTCGCCCGGGCCGTTGGCGAGGAAGATCGCGTCGGGCGCTCCCCCCGGCTCGTCGCCCAGCAGCACGTCTGGACCGTCGCTCAACGGGTGCAGTCGCACCCTGGCGCCACGCGCGACGAGCTCGGTGACGATCGACCGCTTGATGCCGGTGTCGATCGCGGCGATCAGCGGTCCGTCCGCGTTGCGCTCCGCACCGACGATCTCGACGCGCTCCGGGGTGACGGTGGACGCCAGGTCCTGGCCGACCATCGACGGCTCGGCGGCGATCCGTGCCGCCGCATCCGCCTCCGGCACATCGCCGGCGAACACCCCGCCGCGCATCGCGCCCTTGTCGCGGATGTGGCGCACGAGCGCGCGGGTATCGAGGCCCGTGATCGCCGGGATGCCGGCGTCGCGCAGCCACGACAGCCAGCCCTGCTCCGACGACGGCGCGTCCTCGTGGTCGACCGCCTCGCGCATGATCACGGCACGGGCGTGGATCCGGTCGGACTCCATCGCCTCGGTCCGCACCCCGTAGTTGCCGATGTGCGGGTAGGTGAAGACGATGAGCTGCCCGGCGAACGACGGGTCGGTCACCGACTCCTGGTACCCGGCCATGCCGGTGGTGAAGACGACCTCGCCGGTCGCGGCCGGCGAGTCGCCGTCGGCGTCCAGTGCCCCGCAGGCCTCACCGTCGAAGCGGGTGCCGTCCTCGAGCAGGACGAAGGCGGTGCGGCGGGCGTCGGGCACGGAGTCGGCTCCTGGGATCGGGTCGGGGGTCACGCCGGGTCCAGCGCCCGGTCGCGGTGGGCGAGGACGCCCGATGCGATGGTCATCAGCACGCGGCCGTGCAGGCGGCGGCCGTCGAAGCAGCAGTTGCGGGAGCGGCTGCGGTAGCCGCCCTCGCCGACGGTCCACTCGCGATCGAGATCGACCAGGCAGACGTCGGCACGGGCCCCGACCGTGATCGTCGGGAGCGGCAGCTCCATCAGGCCCGCTCCGGCGCTCAGGCGCTCGACGACGGTGGCGAGCGGCAGCACGCCCGGCCGCACCAGCTCGGTGTGGACGGCCGCGAACGCGCTCTCCAGTCCGGTGGTGCCCATCGGCGCCTGCTCGAACGGCACGTCCTTCTCGTCCGGGGCGTGCGGGGCGTGATCGGTCGCGATGCACTCGATCGTCCCGTCGCGGACCCCCTCGATCAACGCCTGCCGGTCCTCCTCGAACCCCAGCGGCGGATTCATCTTCATCGACGTATCGAGATCGCGGACGGCCTCGTCGGTGAGGCACAGGTGGTGTGGCGACGCCTCGCCGCTCAGCCGCCAGCCGCGCGCCTTGCCCGCCCGCAGCGCATCGACCGACGCGACGGCCGACAGATGCTGGAAGTGGACGCGGCCGTCCTCGTGCCCGGCGATCGCGGCGTCGCGGGCGACCATCGTCGACTCGGACAGCGCGGGCACCCCGGCGATCCCCATCCGTGCCGAGACCGCGCCCTCCCGCATCGCTCCGCCGGCGGAGAGGGTCGGATCCTCCTCGTGCAGCGCGATGACGCCACCGGCGAGCCGCTGGTACTGGATCGCCTTGCGGAGCATCCCGGCGCTGGTGACCGGACGACCGTCGTCGGTGAACCCGACAGCGCCGGCCGCGCGCAGGTCGGCCATCTCCGTGAGCTCCGTGCCGGCGAGGTCGCGCGTGATCGCCGCGGTGAACCCGACCGGGATCCGAGCCATCCGAACGGCGAGGTCGCGCAGCGAGCGGAGCAACGACGCGGAGTCCACGACCGGCGACGTGTTCGGCATCGCCACGACGCCGACGTACCCGCCGGCCGCGGCGGACCGGGTGCCGGACTCCAGGTCCTCCTTGTGCTCCTGGCCGGGCACGCGCAGATGGACGTGCGGGTCGAAGAATCCCGGGAAGAGGTGGCGCCCCTCACCCTCGACGACCTCGGCCGCGTCGTCGTCGAGCGATCCCGGCGGGGCCAGCTCGGCGATCACGCCGTCGCGGATCCGTACGTCGTGCGGGGCGTCGATCCCGGCACGCGGGTCGAGGACGTGGACGCGACGCACCAGCAGGTCGGCGCCGGCACCGCCGGTCCAGACGAGGCGATCGGGCGGGGTCATGCGGGCGTCTCCTGGGTCTGGGGGGCCGGTGCGGGGCGCGGGCCATCGTCGCGGCCGGCGAGCACCTCGAAGAGGACCGCCATCCGGACGAGGACCCCCGCCCGGACCTGGTCGAGGATGAGCGAGCGTGGCCCGTCGACGACCTCGCCGGCGAGCTCGACGCCGCGGTTGACCGGCCCGGGGTGCATCAGCAGCTGGTCCGGTCCCAGGCGGCGGCCGTCGATCTGGTAGACGGCCGCGTACTCGCGGAGCGACGGCACGTACGCCTGCTCCATCCGCTCGTTCTGCATGCGCAGCGCGTACACGACGTCGGCCCCGGGCAGCTCGTCGAGCGTGTAGCGCACGTCGCAGCCGAGGATCGAGATGTCCTGTGGGATGAGCGTC
>JBFWKS010000103.1:0-12802 GCA_050252545.1 Solirubrobacteraceae bacterium | reverse complement strand
AGCGGTCGGGGCCCCGGTCTGACAGCGAGCACGCGCGGCCTGCCGCCGAACGTAGGGCCGTCTCACCGGGCCGTGACCCAGCGCGCGACGTTCCGCGCTCGGCGCTCGGCCCGCCGCACCCACGACGGTCAGCCCGGGATGCGGTCGAGCCAATCGCGCGGGGAGAACACCGGAATGCGATCGGCGAGGACCAGGAGATGCTTATCACCCGAGACGATCGCGGCGCGGGACTGCTCGGCGAGGGCGATCAGGTAATCGTCATCGGGATCGTCGGACCGCAGCTTCGGGGGCTCGGCCGGATCGACGGTCACCTCGCCATCGCGCGCCAGACGGTCGAGATAGCGGCGTGACTCGTCCTCCGACACGCGCTTGCGGAGCTTCGGATATGCGAGGACGCGCCCGAGCTCGTCGAGCAGGGCCGCGCTGACGACGAGGTCGAACCGCCCGTCGTTCCACGCACGGATGATGCCTCCCGGCGTGCCGCGCGGCGAGAGCAGCGCGGAGACGAGGACGTTCGGGTCCAGGACGGCCCGCACGCGTCAGCGGGCGGCGCGGCGGGCTGCTTCCTGGGCTTCGAGCGCCAACGTCATGGCCTCGTCCTCGTCCATGTCGTTGTGCGACCAGATCTCCTCGATGACGCCGAGCCCGAGGTCCCGTCGGAGGGACTCCTCGATGAGCTCGCTGTCGCGCCGGCCGGTACGGGCCGCGCGGATCTTCACCGCACGAAGAACGCCTTCGTCGATCGTCAGGGTCGTGCGCACCTTGGACATGCCTACATCATCGCATCATGATGCACCGCTGGCAAACGTTTCGGAGACGGGTCGCGCAGGGAGGGCATCCGCACGCACGGTGCGCGGCCTGGAACGAGCCAAGCGCCCGAAACCACAGACCCCCGTGCTTGGCACCGCAGACCGCCGTGCCAAGCGCCGCAACTCCAGGTGTCAGGCACCGCAAACCATGGGTGTCGGACACCGCACATGGCGAACGTTCCCGGGCGACGCCCGAGTAGCTCGCCGTCGCGTCGGGTGGTCAGGCCGTCTGCAGCGTGAATCGGCCGACGAGCCGCTCGAGCTCGGAGGCGGTCGCCGCCAGCTCCTGCGCGGACGCGGCGATCTCCTGGGTCGACGCGCTCGTCTGCTGGGTGGATGCGGCGACCTGCTCGGCCGACGCGGACGACGCCTCGGCGACGGCACCGATCTCGAGGACCTGGTCACCGGCGCGGGCGGTGTCGCCGGCGGTGGCCTGCGCGGAGCGGGCGATCTCGTCGATCCCCGTGGTCATCTCGGTCACCGACTCCCCGATCCGCAGGAACGCGGCGCGGGCCTGCTCGACGGTGACGACGCTGGCGTCGGTCTGCTCGGCCCCCGCCTCGACCACACCGACCACGGCCTGCGTCTCGTTCTGGATCTGGGCGACGAGGGCGGCGATGTCGGCCGCGGCGGCCTGGCTGCCCTCGGCGAGCTGGCGGACCTCGTCGGCGACGACCGCAAAGCCGCGGCCCTGCTCGCCGGCCCGGGCGGCCTCGATCGCGGCGTTGAGCGCCAGCAGGTTGGTCTGCCCGGCGATTCCGGTGATCGTGCCGACGATGCTGCCGATCTCCTCGGACTTGGCCGACAGGTCGCGGATCGCGGTGGTGATGCGGGCGCTGGTGGCGGCGACGCCTTCGATCGCGGTGGTGGCCTGCTCGGCCGCCCCGACCCCCTCGCGGACGACGTCCTGGGCCCGGGCGGCGACGTCGCCGGCGGCGGTCGCCCGGCCGGCCATCGCCTCGACGCTCGCGGACGCCTCGTCGAGCGTGCCGCGAAACTCGTCGACCATCCGCGACTGCCGCTCGGCGCCCTGGGCGACGTCGCCGACGGCACCGGCGATCTCGCCGACGGCGCGACCGGCCTCCTCCGACGTCGACGCCATCTGCTGCGACGCCGCCGAGACCGTGCCGGCGCTGTGCGACACCTGGCCGATCATCTGCTGCAGCTCACCGCGGGCGGTGTTGTAGGACGCGATGCCGCCCTGGGCGGTGGCGAGCATGCGGTTGAAGGTCTCCCCCAGCCGCCCGAGCTCGTCCTGGGCCCGGATCAGTACCGCGGTGGTGACCGGCGTGGTCTCGTGCGTCAGGTCGCCGCGGGCGATCGCGTCGAGGCCCTGACCGAGGCCGGTGATGCAGCGGGAGTTGAGGCTGTCGAGGCGCGCCGACAAGTCTGCGACAGGCCGGGTGATCGACCGCACGAGCGCCACGGTCACGACGACGGCGGCGATCAGGAGGACGACGACGAGGATGATCAGCGGCGTCGTCTCGGCGCCGGTGCGGTCGGCTGCGGCGCGCGCGGCCTCGGCCGTCCTGGGCCCGAGCCCCTGGACCGCGGCAATCTGCTCGAAGTCGTCCCGGGCGTGCCCCAGATCGGTCAGGGCGATGATGAGGACGATGAGCTGTCCGAGCGCGAGCACACCGACGGTGGCCCCGAGGCGGACGGCGATCGGCAGGCTGCGAAGTCGGGACATCGGGGTGCTCCAGGCGATGGATCGGCGGGACGCGGGAGGTCCCGCGCTCCTGTCGATCGGCGGCGGTGACCGGCCGTTGAGGGCGGCTGGCCGGATGGGGGACCGGAGCCCAGCGAATCCCGCCGAACGTGCGCGCCCCTCGACTCGACCCAAGCACGACGGCGTCGGGCACAACCCCAGGTACCGGCCTTCGCGACGACGCTGATCGCCGTGGCTCGCCCGTCTTCTTCGTGACGCACGACGCATGTCGCAGGAACGTCGTCCCCGAACGGACCCGTCCACTGGCGGTCAGGTCGCTGGGAGGTCAGCGCGAACCTTGCCTCCTCAGCGTCGGGGTCGCAGCACCCGGATCTTGCGGCTTCGCACCCGACTGCCGTCAGTCGTGCTCAAGCTCGCACAGAAGAGGTTGGCCCGAGAGCGAGGGCCTGCGCCCCAGCAATCCCATCCGAGTCCACGCACCGATGCGCTCCATTCGGTGAAATGGGACGGCCACGTCCGGATGACTCGACGCACCGCCGATCGGGCCTTCGAGCATGTCGTGTTGCGCGTCTGGACCACGCCGCGGAAGGCAGCACCGCCCTCCATGCGCGGCACTCTGATCTGCTTGCAGTTCTTCCAGGCCGACGCTCGAGCCTCAGGGGCGAGCACCCCGAGGCTCGTAAATCCGGATACGACGATCGCGACGGCGATGATGATCGACCCGACGGTACGGAGCCCGGAGCGACGAACACGTGGTGAGCGCCGATCGTGGGCACAGAGGTTGATCCGCGAAGCCTGCATCCGTTCCCAATATCACACGCCTGCTGATGAACACCCGCCGTCCGACACGCGGACAAGCCCTTCACCACCGGCCTACCGACGGTCGGGCCCTCCGTGGCACGGCGTTCCCTCAGGCCAACGCCTTGTCCACCGCCGCCAAGACCTGCTCGGGCTTGAAGGGCTTGACGACGAAGTCGCGGGCGCCGAGCTTGACCGACTCGATGACCCGGGACTCCTGACCCAGGGCCGAGCACATGACCACGCGGGCGGAGGGGTCCAGGGCGATGATCTCGCGCAGGGCGTCCAGGCCGTCCTTCTCGGGCATCGTGATGTCGAGGGTCACCAGCTCGGGACGCACCTCCTGGTAGGCGGCGACCGCGGCGACGCCGTCGGCGGCCTCGCCGGCCACCTCGTGTCCGCCCTTGGTCAGCACGTCGCTGATCATCCTGCGCATGAACGCCGCGTCGTCCACGACGAGTACCCGGGCCATCATGTGCCTCCTGTGGTGGTGGTAGAAGGGGTCGGAAGGTCGGCCGACGGCTCGTCCGGCACGCCGGTGAGCGACTCGATCCGCACCGCCCACTCGCTGCCGTCGACGACGACCAGGCGACCGGTGCCGATCCGCAGCCCACCGGCGTACAGATCGACCGGGTCGTCGGCCATCCGGTCCAGCGCGATGACGCCACCGGACGGCACGGCGACCAGCTCGCCCGCCGGCATCGTCGTGCGGCCCAGCTCGACCCACACATCGACGCCGACCTCGCGCAGCGCGTCCCCGGCGTCGACCGGGGCCGTGGCATCGGTGCCGTCGGTGGCGGTGTCGATCTGGGCCCCCTGATCCTCCAGGGCCCGGGTCATCCGCACGACGAACGCGTTGGGGACGAGCTGCACCAGCCGTCCGGGCTCGCCGAGGACCGAGATCGGCGTGCCGGTGACGAACGGCGCCAGCTCGTAGTGGCCGTCGGCCTCCAGCGGGGAGTCGAGGGGGCGGGTACCGGGCGGACCGATCTCGACGTCGGTGCCCAGCACGCGGCTGGTGGCCGCCGCGGCGGCGGCCATCATCTGGTTCATCGCCTCGCCGACGGCGGACGACTCCATCTCGTCGAGGTCCAGGTGATCGAGGTCCGCGGCCGGGTCGGCGCCGAGCATCGCCAGGGCCAGCCGCCGGGCGCCGGCGGGAGAGGTGACGAACACGTTGCCACCGGTGACGCCGTCGACGTACTGCACGTCGGTGGCGACCGCCGGGAACGTCACCCCGGTCAGCGGGTGGGCGTCGGTGTCGAGGATCTCGGGATCACCGACGACGACGCCGTCGGGCGCGTACACCTCGAGCGCGGCCGCGGCGGCGGTCGCCGTCGACGCGGCGAGCTCCCGCAGGACCCGGTCGGTGGCCCTCACGACGGATCCTCCGCCCGGGCCTCGACCTGCACGGCCCGACGCGCGGCGAGCCGCCCCGGACTGCCGCGGAAGACCGCCGTCTGGTCGGCGTAGACGCGCACGCCCGCGTCGACCGGGGCATCCAGGCGCAGCACGTCGCCGGGGCGCAGCGCGGCGACCTCGCCGATCGTGCGGCGGACTCGGGCGACCTCGGCACGGACGGTGACCGCCACGCCGCGGACGGCGGCGTCGGCCTCGTCGGCGATGCCGTCGTCGCCGCCCGGGCCGTGGTCGGTGCCGCCCAGCGCGTCGGCGACCGGGGCGATCGCGGCGTACGGCAGCAGCAGCACCATCGTCGTGCTGCGCTTGAGGAACCGCACCTCCATCGTGATCGCCATCGTCGGCTCGCTTACCGACGCCAGGTTGGCGGTCTCGGCCGCCGGCTCCAGGCGATCCAGGTGCATCTGCTGGCCGCAGAGGTCCTCCCACACCGGGGCCAGCTGGGTCAGCAGCAGCTCGAACAGCAGGCCGCAGAGCGCCCAGTCGATGTCGCCCAGCCGGCGGGCCGGGGCGCCGGTGCGGTCGGCGCCGCCGAGCAGCCGCTCCAGGCCGGCGAGCAGAAAGCCCTGCTCCCCCGCGAGCAGCAGCCGGCCGGGACCGACGTCGAGCGTCGCCCCGATCGCGTCGCGGGGCAGACCGCCATGGGCCATCGACCAGGCGAGCTGGTCGATGTCGATGACCTCGAGCTCGGCCGGGGTGCGCAGCTCCGCCGACAGGCGCGTGCCGGCGGACCGGCAGAACGCGTCGAGGGTGCGGTGCAACCGGCGCTGCTGGTCGCCGGTGAACTTCGTGGGCCGGGTGAAGTCGACCCGGCGCATCCGTCGCTGACGTCGGCCGTGGGGGTCGCCGTCGCCGAGGGCACCGCTGCGGGCGGCGTCGACCAGGGCCGACACCGCCTCCTGACTCAGCACGTCGCTCATGCCGTCACTGCCTGTCGCATCGTGGTGATCCGGGCGGCCCGCAGGACCGCGGTCGAACGGGTGGTCGGGGACCGGGCACCGTCCCGCTCGGGGTCCAGCAGCACGCGGTCGCCCGCCCCGGCCAGGCGGACGACGACCGTGCCGGTGGAGCGGACGCGCAGGGTGCGCCCGGTCGACCCGCCGGTGTCGGCGGCCAGCACCGGGATCGCCAGGTCCTTCAGCGCCTGGCGGACCGCCTCGGCGTTGCGTCGGCCGACGTCCTGGCCGGGGCGTCCGGGCCGCAGGGCGAACATCGCCGCGCCACCGACGAGCACCGCACCGAGCCGGGAGCGACGGGCGCCGATCGCCACGATCGCGTCGACGAGCGCGGGGACGGCGACGTCGGCGAACTTGCCGGGCGGTGGGCCGTCGGGCGCGCCGCGGTGGGCGGCGGAGTCCGGCAGCACGACGTGGGCCAGGCCGGCCCGTGCGCGGCCGGTGTCGAGCAGCACCAGGCCGATGCAGGAGCCCAGGCCGATCGCGCACAGCGCGTCATCGTCGCGGTCGGTGACCGCCAGCTCGCCCATCCGGACCATCGTTTCGGGCACGTCAGGCCTCCCGGCCCAGGCCGATGCGCTCCAGCAGCCGATCGATGTCGTCGGCTCCGGCCAGAAGCACGAACACCAGCGAGCACGCCTCGCCCTCGACCGACAGCCGGCAGTCGACGAGGATCGCCGCGTCGTACGCACCGGCGGGGCCGGACGCCAGCGCCGTCGAGACGAGCGCGGCGCGCATGTCGGTCATCGTCACCGGCGGGGCCGGCTCGGACGCGCCGCCGCTCATCGCCACCACCGCGTTGAGGTACGACGTGCCGATGATGTTGCCGATCTCGCCGATGGCCGATTCGGCCATCGCGACGTCGGCGGGGTCGACGCCGAGCATCGTGCTGAGCCGCGCGACGTCGGCGCGGTCGAAGAGCAGCAGGACGGCGGCCTCGAGGTCGCCGGTGGTGGGCAGCACCACCGCGGTGACCTCGTCCTCCCCCGGTCCGAGCGCGTCGACGGCGTCGGCGAGGTCGAGCACGCGGACGGTCGGCACGGTCAGCTCGACGGTGCGCCCGAGCATCATGCCCAGTGCGGTGCCGGCCTGGCCACACCCGACGTTGGCCAGCTCACCCAGGGCGTCGCGCTGCAGGTCGGTGTAGGCGGGAACGGTCATCGGGGGCTCCTCACGCGGGGACGGGCGGGCGGCCCGGGGTCGACGGGGCGGTGGTTCGCACCGGGTGGGATCCGGGGAGGGCCGGGGTGGCCGGGTCGACGTCGGCGGTCAGCTGGTCGACGTCGACGACGAGGGCGATCTCGCCGCCGGCCAACACCGCGCCGCCGGCGACCGGGGCATGACGCGCCACGGCCGACGGCATCGGCCGGGTGACGAGCTCGCGCTGGCCGTCCAGACGGGTGACCGTCAGCGCGACGGCACGGTCGTGGCCGCGGAGGACCAGCGCGAACGGGGTCTCGGTCGGCTCGCCGGCGCCCTCGCCGAGGACCGTCGGGCCGTCGAGCAGCGGCAACGTCCCCTCGCGCTGCACGAGCACCGGCCGGCCGACGGCCGAGCGAACGTTCTCGTCGGCAAGGCGCACGATCCGCTCGACCCGGTCGAGCGGCACCGCGTACGGCTGACCGGCGATGTCGACGAGCAGGCCCGACGTGATCGCCAGCGTCAGCGGCAGGCGGACCTCGGTGGTCGTGCCGGTCCCCGGCACGGAGCGGACGGTGACCTCGCCGCCCAGCCCGCGGATGCTGGTGCGCACGGCGTCCATGCCGACGCCGCGGCCGGAGATGTCGCTGGCCTGCTCGACGGTCGAGAACCCGGGGGCGAACAGCAGCTCCACCGCACGCCGCGCGTCGATCTCAACGGCCTGGTCGGCGGGCAGCAGCCCACGATCGATGGCGCGCCGCGCGACCTTGGCCGGATCGATCCCGCGTCCGTCGTCGGTGACCGAGATGATCACCTGACCGGAGGACTGGCGGGCCGCGATCGTCAGTGTGCCGACCGGTTCCTTGCCGCAGGCGGTCCGCTCGGCGGCGTCCTCCAGGCCGTGGTCCAGCGCGTTGCGGACGAGGTGGACGAGCGGATCGCCGAGCGCGTCGACGACCGTGCGGTCGAGCTCGGTGTCGCGGCCGACGAGCTGCAGGTCGACGCGCTTCTCCAACCGCGATGCCAGGTCGCGCACCAGGCGCGGGAAGCGCATGAACACCGCGTCGACGGGGATCATCCGCACCTGCATCACGAGCTGGTGCAGCGCCTGCGAGGAGCGCTGCAGGTCCTGCAGGCCGTCGCGGACCTCGGACCGCTCGTCGTGGGCGAGCAGCGCCTCGAGCCGGGTGCGGTGCACGACGAGCTCGCCCATGCCGTGCATGAGCTGGTCGAGGCGGTCGGCGTCGACGCGCACGCTCGACGCGCGTCGGGTCGGAGCGGCGCCCGTCGACCGGGCGTCGGACGTCCCGCCGTCCGCTCCGGCCGTCACGGTCGGCTCGCCGTCCGGCACGGTCGGGCCGTCGGGGTCCGGGGTCGTGGCGCGTCCGGCGTCGGAGGCGCCCGCGACGACCGGCTCGGCGGTCGGGGCGCCGGAGAACCGCCCCTCGGGAACGGGCCCGTCGACCGCGGGGGCCGCCCACACGTCGACGTCGACGACGTCGCCCACCCCGCCGACGGTCGCGCCGACGACGTCGACCGACGGCGCCTCGTCGCCGGCGACCCAGGCGACGATCCGGCGTCCGGCGAAGCCCTCGGCGGCGTCCACGGCGGGCGTGCTGTGCACCACGTCCCCCAGGTCCTCGCAGACCGCCAGGACCATGAAGGCGCGGACCCCCGGCATCGCGCAGTCGTCGGCGAGCGTCGCGGTGATCCGCACCGCCTGCCGGTCGCCGGCGGCGGCCCGCACCCCGGAGGGAACGGGATCGTCGTCCGGGGCCGTGGCCGGCATGCCGCCGTCGGCCCCGCCGGTCGCCCCGTCGCCGCCCGGGCCGGCCGCCGCGGCGGCGTCGTCCGGGTCGTCGGTGACCGCAGCCCGCAGCGCCGCGACGTGCGGCTCCACGTCGAGCCGCTCCTGACCGTCGGCCTCGATCCCGTCCACGGCCCGCTCCAACGCGTCGAGCCCCGCGAGGAGCGCGTCGACGAGCCGCCGGTCGACGGCGAGGTCCGCGCCCCGCAGCGGCTCCATCACCGCCTCCATCTCGTGCGTCAGCGCCGCCATCGCGGCGAACCCCATCGTCGCGCTCATGCCCTTCAGCGAGTGGGCGGCCCGGAAGATCTCCTCGAGGGTCTCCCCCGGCCGGCCGTCGCCGCGCTCCAGGCGCACGATCGCGAGGTTCAGCTCCTGGAGGTGCTCGCGCGACTCGGCGAGGAACATCGGCAGGTAGTCGGCGGTGTCCATCGTCCGCTCCTAGGCGCCCGGCGCCACGGACGTCCGGGCCTCGGCGGCCGGATCGCGGCGGTAGACGAACGGGCCGTCGGTGACCAGGCCGAGGGCCGACGGATCGGCGACGCGCTCGGTCGGCCCGACGACGAGGTACCCGCCGGGACGCAGCGCCCGGGCCAGCCGGGCGTGGACCTCGTCGCGGTCGGCGGCGTTGAAGTAGATGACGGTGTTGCGGCAGAGGATCAGGTCGAACGCGGCCGTGCGCACCGGCGAGGTGAGCAGGTCGGCCGGTTCGAACCGGACCCCGCGGCGCAGCGCGGTGCTCGCGGTCCAGCCGTCGTGGGAGCGGTCGAAGTGGCGCTCCAACGCGGCGCGGGGTGCGGCCTGGGCGGCGGTGTCGGCGAACGGGCCGCCGGCACGGGCGGCGTCGAGGACGCGCCGGTCGATGTCGGTGCCCAGCACCTCGACGCGGGCGTTCGGGATCGCGTCGCGGACGACCGCGGCGGCGGTGTACGCCTCGGCGCCGATCGAGCAGCCGGCGCTCCAGATCCGGATCCGGCCGGTCGACGCCAGACGCGGCGCCAGGTCCTCGGCGATCCGGGTCCACTGCTCGGGGCTGCGCCAGAGCGACGAGACGTTGATCGTCACCCGGTCGAGGAAGCGATCGAGCTCCTCCGGGTCCCGCTTGAGCTCCTGCAGGTAGCGGTCGAGGTCGTCGAATCCGCGGCGCTCGGCCTGGGTGCGGATCCGGCGCTCCATCTGGTTGCGCTTGTAGCGCGACAGGTCGAGGCCACAGAGGCGACCGACGCCGCGGCAGAACGCCTCGTAGTCGTCGACGGGGACCACGGTGCTCATCGGCGGGCTCCGGTCATCGCGGGACGCTCGACGGCGGTGGCGACCGCCGCGGCAAGCTCGTCGATCGGCAGCACGCGGTCGCTCAGGCCGGCCTCGGCGACCGCGCGTGGCATGCCGTAGACGGCGCAGGACTCCTCGGCTTCCGACCACACGGTCCCGCCGTGCCGGCGGACCTCTGCGGCGCCCTCGGCCCCGTCGCGGCCCATGCCGGTGAGCACGACGAGCAGGAGGTCGGCGCCGTGGCGACGGGCGAGGTCGGCGATCGTCACGTCGGCGCGCGGACGCAGACCACCGATCGGATCGTCGTCCGCCAGGCGGGCTACGCCGTCGCCGTCGAAGCGCAGGTGGTGGCCGCCGGGCGCGATCAGCACGTGGCCGGGGTCGACCCGGTCACCGTCTCCTGCCTCGCGCACCCCGGCGGCGCAGGCGCGGTCGAGCCGCTCCGCGAGCGACCGGGTGAATCCGGGCGGCATGTGCTGGACGACGACCGCGCCGCGACCGATCCGGGCCGGCAGCGCCGGCAGCAACGTCGCCAGGGCGCGCGGGCCGCCGGTCGACGACGCGACCACGAGCAGCGGGCCGTCGGCGGAGGTCGCCGTCGGGGTCGGGATCTCGGTCGGGCGGTGGCGCGTCGAGGCGACGCGGCCGGCGGCCGGGGCGCTGGTCGCGGCCGCGCGGACCTTGTCGGCGAGCTCGTTCGCGAACGCCGTGAGCGGGGTGGTCCCGCCGGGCTTGAGGACCAGGTCGAACGCGCCGGCGGTCAGGGCGTCGACGGCACGGGCACCGTCGGCGGGCGAGAACGCCGACACGACGACGACCGGCAGGGCCGGCACCCCGTCACGGCCGATCCGGGCGAGGACGTCCAGGCCGCCCAGGCCCGGCATCGCCATGTCGAGGGTGAGCACGTCGGGGCGGTGCTCGGCGCACAGCGCCAGCGCCTCGGCGCCGTCGCAGGCACGACCGACGACGTCGAAGCCGGCGTCCTCCAGCGCACGCCCGACGAGCGCCCGCATGAACCCGGAGTCGTCCGCGAGGACGACGCGGATGGCACGCCCGGCCGTCATCGCGGCTACGCCGACGCCCCGACGGCGGCGCCGTTGGTCGCTAGCACCGCGGCGTCGGGCGCAACCGGGTCCGACCCGCTCACGTCGTGGCTGACCACCGCCGACCTGCCGCCGAAGAGCGCGCCGGTGTCGAGCACCACGACGAGGCGCTCGCCGACCTGGGCGATCCCCGCGACCGCGGCGGCGGCCATCGGCGCCGGCTCGATCTGCGCGGTGTCGACGGTCAGCACCTCGGTGACGTCGTCGACGACGATCCCGACCTGGCCGTCGGCGGCCTCGACCATGATGATCTTCGTCGGATCCGCGTCGCGCGAGGGCAGGCCGAGCTGGCGATCCAGGTCGTGGACGGGAACGATCTTGCCGCGCAGGGCGATCACCCCGCGGACGGCGTCGTCGGTGGCCGCGACCGACCGTGGCGGCGTGTAGCGGATGATCTCCTGCACCTCGTCGATCGGGAGGGCGTACTCCTCCGCGCCGAGCGTGAAGGCGACGAGCTGCTGGACGGTGCTGGTGGACATCTGAACGCTCCGGGTCGGTCAGCCGAGGTCATCGGCCGACGGATCGGGCGCTTGAGACGGGGCGGACGGGTGGTCGGGCACACCGGTACCGCCGCCGACGTCATCGGTCACGTCGGGGATCGCGAACCCGGCGGGATCGCCCTCGGGGGCCGCGGCCGTGCCCGGCTCGTCCGTGGCCGCCGCGGACGGACGGGCGTCACCGTCGACGACCATCTCGGTGATCCGCAGGCCGAACTCGCCGTCCACGACGACGACCTCGCCACGGGCGATCGCGCGGCCGCCGGCGAGCAGGTCGACCGGCTCACCGGCCAGGCGACGCAGCTCGACGATCGACCCGGGGCCCAGCTGCAGCGCCTGGCCGAGGGTCATCGTCGTGCGGCCGATCTCGACGGCCAGCTCGACCGGGACGCCGTGCAGGCGCGTCAGGTCGTCGTAGGCCGCGGACCCGGCGGCGTCGCGGCCCAGCTCGGTGTCGGCGGTCCAGTCGGTAGTGCTCATGGTGTCTCCTACTGGACCGTGACGTCGGGGAAGAGCACGTCCCGCACGTCGATGTCGGTGGCCTTGTTCAGCTCGCGGCGCAGTTGCCGCTTGACCTTCTCGCGTCCGCCGGTGGTGCTCAGGGTGTCGGCGCTCTCGTCGCCGAGCGCATCGACGACGACGTCACGGACGACCGCCTCCTCCTCCATCCCGCCGTAGCCCTCCGGGGGCGTGCCATGGCCGGCCTTGGCGAGCGGATCGGTGCCGAGCACCAACGCGACGCTGACCTTCGCGTAGCGGCCGTCCTCGAGGTTGACGAGGAACTCCTTGGGCAGCACGAAGACGGTGCCGTCGACCTTGGCGTTGGTCTCCTCCGGCTTGGCGAGGACGAACTTGTAGACGCCGGCGGCGGCCACGAGGACCGCCACGACGATGACGATGAGGCGCTGGTTCTTCATGGCGTGGTGGGTCGGGTGACGGGACGGACGACGGTCAGGTCGTCGGGGTCTGGAGGCGGGTCAGGGCGATCTCGACGCGGCGGTTGGCGCGACGGCCGGCATCGGTCGCGTTGGTCGCGCGGGGCCGCTGCTCGCCGTAGCCGGTGGCGGAGAACCGCGAGGCCGAGATCGAGCGCCCGACGAGGTGCCGGACGACCTCGGTCGCGCGACCCGCCGACAGCTCCCAGTTGCTGGCGAACCGGGACGTCGCGATCGGCACCGCGTCGGTGTGGCCGTCGACGGCGATCGGGTGGGCGGTGTCCAGGCGCAGCACACCGGCGATGTCGTTCAGCAGCGCACGGCCGGCCGGTGCGAGCGTGGCCGACCCGGACGGGAAGAGGACGTCGTCGGTGATGACGCGGATCACGAGGCCCCG
>JBFWKS010000102.1:0-12805 GCA_050252545.1 Solirubrobacteraceae bacterium | reverse complement strand
GCCCGGCCGGGCCCTGTGGGCCGAGCGGGCCGGGCACGCCCGCATCGCCCTTTGGACCCGCGGCACCGGCGTCGCCCTTCGGGCCCGCGTGCCCGTCCTGCCCGGGCGCCCCGTCCTGGCCGTCGGTCCCGTCCTGCGCGGCGGGCACCGCGATCGCGGCGCGCGATTCGGCGACCTGGAGCGCGTCGTCGCCGGCGGCGACGACGACGCAGGTGACGCGCCGGCCCTGGTCGGCGGCGGTCAGCGTGTACGTGGAGTCGGTCGCGCCGGGAATGACCTCGCCGTCGCGGAGCCACTGACGGGTGAACGACGTCGCGTCGTCCCACGTGCCGTCGGTGCAGGTCAGCGTCTGGCCGACCACCGCGTCGCCGGTGAGGTGCGGCCGGCTGCGGTTCGTCGGGGCCGGCAGGGTCGCGAGGCGGCGCAGGTCGGCGTGCCCGATGTGGCCGCCGCCGTCGCGCGATCCGCTCGCCGCCCACAGCTCGCCGCCGGGACGCAGCGCGAGCGCGGTCATGTCGGTGCCCGACCGGCTCGCCGAGACCGGGATCGTCGCCAGTGTCCGGCGGCCGGTGATCGCCGCGCCGTCGGGCGAGAGGGACAGCCGCTCGACGGTCGCGGTCGAGATGCTCTTGTTCGGGTTGGCGCGGACGGTCAGCAGGTCTCCGTCGCCGGTGAGCGCCACGTCGAGGATGCGATCCGACGACCCGGCCGCGACGACGTCGTCGATCGAGGTGAACGTCCCGCTCGCGACGTCGAGCCGGTGGAGGCGGCGGCCGGCGGTGTTGCCGTCGCCACCGACCGACACCCAGACGGTCGCGCCGTCGGGGCTCACGGCGACGCCTGACGGGGACTGGTCGTTGGGCGCGTCGTACGCCTGCACGAGCGCGCCGGTCGCGTCGAGGCGCGCGAGCTCGAACCCGTTCTCGCCGCCGACGACCCACCAGCCGCCGCCGGGGGCGGGGGCGACGTCCTGGAGGATCTGCGTCGACAGGTCGACCCCGCCGGGGGTCGTGCCGGTGACCGGGACGACCTGGCGCAGCGGCGCGTAGCCGCGCTCGCCGAGCGTCACCCGCAGGATCCGCGCCGGGACGGTGGCGTCGACGGTGTCCAGCGTGTCGGCGTCGAGCCCGGCGCCCAGGCCGCGGACGTCGAAGTACGGCGTGTTCGTGCCGCGCGGGATGAGCCGGTCGGCGGGGAGCGTCGCCGGGTCGACGAAGCGGTGGAGCGTGAAGAACGCGATGTCGCCCTGCGTGTTGACCGTGTCCTCGTTGGCGACGACGACGAACCGGCGGCCGGCGTGGGCCTTGATCCCCTCGGGCGCCTCGCCGGTGGGCACGTGGCTGATGAGGCGCGGCGATTGCGGGAACGTGATGTCCCAGGTCGACAGCGACTCGCTGCGCTCGCCGAGGACGAGCAGGTACTCCTTGCCGTCGATCGTCACGACGTCCATGCCCTCGGGCTCGGAGCCCTTGTCGCCGGGCGCGTTGCGCTCGTCGCCGAGGAACCCGTGGTCGGCGGCGGCCCGCTCGAAGGCCGTGCCGATGTGGGAGACGACCGAGCCGTCGGCCGGGTCGTGGATCGAGAAGTCGCGGGTGCCGCCGACGTCGCCGTCCTCGCCCTCGTTGGCGAGGGCGACGAGCGTGCCGCCCGCCACCCACTTGACGGTGTCGGGCTGGCGCTCGCGGGTGATCTGGGTGAGGAAGTCGAACCGGATCGGGAAGTCGCCCTCGTCGCTGTCGTCCTGCACGTCGGCGCCGAACGTCGAGCTGCCGACGTCCTTCAGGTCGCCGTCGGCCAGCGGGGTCGCGATCGGGTGCGTGGCGAGGTTGAAGATCGCGATCCGGTTGGCCTCCTGGATCGACCCGACGACGTCACCGGCGTTGTTGACGTCGACGAACTCCGGCTGGGCGTGCTCGCCCTCGGCGGCGAGGAACGCGGGCGGGAGCGCGACGAGGTCGAACGTCCAGTTCGCCGGGTCGGCGTCGGAGAGGTCGCCACGGACGAAGCCGGGCACGCCGCCGGGCGACGGGTTGGTGGCGGTGATCGGCTGGCCGAACTCGCGGTCGTTCTCGACCGCGATGACCATGCCCGTCCCGTCGGGGCTGACGGCGACCGAGTCGGGGACCTCCAGCAGCGGGTCCTCGCCGGGCGTGCCGGTGGGCGCGCCGGCGATGCCGGTGACCGGGTCCGCATCGTCGAAGCGGACGGTGCGGACGTGGCTCAGGTCGTCGGCGCGGAGGACGACGAACCCGTCGACCGGGTCGACCGTCGCGTCGGTGGCCGGGTCCCACACCTCGTCATCGGCCGGGTCGACGTTGTCGTTCTTCGCGTTGAACGGGGCGATGACGTACGCGTCGCGGACGAGCGCGACCGACGTCGGGCCGGGCTCGGCGTTGGCGACGACGACGCCGAACGCGGGCGGGCCGTCGGGGGTCTCGAGCTCGAGCTCGTCGCCGGTCCCGTTCCCCAGGTCGACGCCGATCGCCGGGTCGTCCAGGTCGACGACGTGCGTGCGCTTCGGTGCGTCCAGGTCGGACAGGTCGTAGCGGACGACGCCCTTGCCCTGGGTGGCGACGAGGAACCGGCCGTCCTCCGACACGTCCACGATCTCGTTCGGGGCGTCGCCGAACCGCTCGCCATGGGTGAGATCGAGCGTTGCGGCGGACGCGGACGGTGCGGCGGCGAGCGCGGCGGCGGCCGTCGCGGCGGCGAGCAGCGCGGGGGCACGGCGGCGTGACGGCATGGGGGACGGGGGCTGGCGACGGGGGGTCATGGTCGGCGGGTGACGCTATGGCCGTGGACGCACCGTGCCCAGGGGCGTTATCCGCTTGATCACGGCTCCGTGACATGACGTTCACGGGCGGGGCCCGGCCAGGTCGTCGCGCCGGTGGCCGAGGCTCGAAAGTTCACGCGTTAGGCCAAGAAGCAGCCGTTAAAGCATCACGATGCAGGCTCAAGCACTCGAGACGCGTGATACGGTAATGCTTGCAAAGCAATGCCGTAAGCGCAATTTTGACCGACAAAGCCTAAGAATCCATGCTCCTGGCGCAGTTGAGCGATGATGCGATCGTGGTCGAGCTCGGCCGACGGATCGCCCTGCACCGCGTCGGCCGCAACCTGACGCAGAGCGAGCTGGCCGACCGTGCCGGGGTCGCACGCTCGACGGTGCAGCGCATCGAGCGCGGAGACTCCATCCAGCTCTCGTCCCTGGTCAAGCTGCTGCGCGTCGTGGACCGGCTCGACGCGCTCGACGTGGCCCTGGAGGCCGAGCTTCGGAGTCCGGTCGCGGAGCTGCGGCGTCAGCGCGCGCGCCGCCGGCGGGTGCGTCACGGCCGCGACGACCAGGGCGGGCCGCCGCCGGACTCCGACGGTGGCGCGTGGACGTGGGGCGAGGAGGGGGATAGCGGATGACGCTGGCGGCGGTGAAGCTGTGGGGGCGCGAGATCGGTGCGGTCTCGGTCGACGGGCCGACCGACGTGCCGGTCTTCCAGTACACGCCGGAGTTCGCACGCAGCGGCATCCAGCCGGCCCCGTTCCGCATGCCCTTGCGCTCCGTGCCCTACGCGTTCCCCGCGCTGACGCGCGTCGACGCGTTCAACGGTCTGCCCGGGCTGCTGGCGGACTCCCTGCCCGATCGTTGGGGCCAGACACTGGTCGGCGCTTGGTTGCGCGCGCAGGGCCGTAGCGAGGACGGGTTCGATGTCGTCGAGCGGCTCTGCTACACGGGAACGCGCGGGATGGGCGCGCTGGAGTTCGAGCCCGCGGTCACGTCCCATGGTCCGACCGGCGACGCCGATCTGCGGGTCGACCTGCTCGTCGAGCTGGCCAACGAGGCACTCTCGGCCCGCGAGCGGTTCGTCCCTGACGAGGAGGAGATGCGCGCGATCCTGGCGATCGGCACCTCCGCGGGTGGCGCCCGACCAAAGGCCGTCATCGCCTTCGACGAACGGACCGGCCGGGTCCGCTCCGGCCAGGCGCAGGCCCCCGAGGGCTTCACCCACTGGCTCCTGAAGTTCGACGGCGTCGCCGCCGGCGGTGACCACGGACTGCGCGACCCCCAGGGCTGGGGTGCCATGGAGTTCGCCTACTGGCACATGGCACGCGCCGCCGGCATCGAGATGACCGACTGCCGCCTGCTGGAGGAGCACGGACGCCGGCACTTCATGACGCGCCGATTCGACCGCACCGACGACGGCGGCAAGCGCCACGTCCAGACGATCGCCGCGCTGGAGCACGTCGACTACGACCAGCCCGGCGTCTACGGCTACGAGCAGGCTTTGGTGCTCTTGCGCGGCCTCGGTCTCCATGCCGTCGACGCCGAGCAGCTGTTCCGGCGGATGGTCTTCAACGTCGTCGCCCGAAACCAGGACGATCACGTCAAGAACACCGCCTTCCTCATGGGGCGCGACGGCGTCTGGTGCCTGGCGCCTGCCTACGACCTGACCTGGTCCTACAAGCCCGGCAACCGCTGGCTGCAGGCCCACCAGATGACCATCAACGGCAAGCGCGACGACTTCACCGTCGATGATCTCCGTACCGTGGCCCGCGTCGCCGGCCTCAGGCGCGGCCGCAGCGACCGGGTGCTGCGCGAGATCGTCGACGTGGTCGCCGAATGGCCCACGATCGCCGACGACGTCGGCGTCGACGAGCACCTGCGCGACGCGGCGCGCGCCAGCCATCGCCTCGAGCTCCCCGAGCGCTGAGGCTCAGGCGGCCGCGGACGGACGTCGGGCACTGCGTCAAGAACCGGGGTGCGCCGCCGATCACGGACACGACACGTCACGGCGACGATCCGCCACGACCCGACCCGATGCCGCCCGTCGGCGACCGAGGAGAGCATCCGTGCGCACCATGACCCGCAACGGCACCGCCCGTGGAGCCGGCGCCACCCCCGTGGCACCTGCCCTCCCGACGGCCCCCGACGCGTCGCCGATGCAGATCGACACCGTCGGTCGGCAGGTGACCCTGGGTGAGCGTCGCTGGACCGACCTCGCCGCGTTCACGCTGATCAACGACCGCGATCTGCAGCTCCTGCGCGACCTGGGTGACGTGGCCGACCTGGCCGAGGCGGTCCGGGTGTCGTTCTACGACCACATCCTCCTGCAACCGGAGCTCAAGGCGATCATCGAGCGCAACTCGAGCGTCGAGCGTCTGGGCCAGACCCTGGTGCGGTACTTCCAGTCGATCTTCAGCGGACGCTACGACGACGAGCGCCTGCAGGCGGTACTGCGGATCGGGGTGGTCCACGATCGGATCGACCTGCCGATCATGTCGTTCATCGGCGCGATCCTGCGGATCGATCGGGTCGTGATCCCGTGGCTGATGGAGCGGACCGGCGAGGACCGGGAGCGGTTCTCCCAGACGCTGATGGCCTACCGCAAGGTCGTCACCGCCGACATCTCGGTCGTCACCCAGGTGTTCATCGACGAGCGCGACAAGACCGTGCAGCTCGTCGAGCAGCTCGAGGCCCAGACCGAGCAGCTCGCCGAGCAGCAGCGCGAGATCTCGACCGTGTCGGAGATGCTCGCCGCCGCGGCCGAGGAGTCGCACGCGTCGGCCGCCGAGCTGTCGGGGATCTCGACCGACATCGCCGAGAAGGCGACCGGCGCCAACGACCTGATGTCCCAGGGTGTCGAGCTCGCCCGCAGTGGCGACGAGGTCGTCGGCGGGACCGAGCAGGCGGTGACCGACATGCGCGCCTCGGTCGAGGAGATCTCCGCCCAGCTCGGGGCGCTCGCCACGCAGTCCGAGGAGATCACCGAGATCGTCGGCGGGATCCGCCAGATCGCCGACCAGACCAACCTGCTGGCGCTCAACGCGGCGATCGAGGCGGCCCGCGCCAACGAGCACGGTCGTGGGTTCGCGGTCGTCGCCGACGAGGTCCGCAAGCTCGCCGACCGCACCCGCGAGGCGCTGCAGGACATCACGGCGCTGAACAAGAACTCGATCGATGCCATCGGCGCCGTGTCCACCGCGGTGGCGTCGACGACCGACCGGGTCGGCACCGTCGCCGAGCAGGCCGACGAGACCCGCAGCAGCTTCGGTGCGATCGGCGGCGCGGTCAACACCACCGCGTCGGCGCTCGGCGAGATCTCCGAGGGCGTCGACACCGTGTCGCGCTCCGCCCAGGAGTTGACCGGCGTGTCGGAGCAGATCGCCCAGACCGCGGAGCAGCTCGGCCGGCTCGCCGAGTCGCTGGCCGACTCGGTCAGCGCCGCCCGCGAGACGGTCGCGTCCGCCCGGCGCGGCTGATCCGACGTCCGTCCACCGCCGCTGACGATCCTGCGACCCGTGCCGAAGACCGGACCGTGACCGCCCGCTTCAGGTTCCGCCTGGATCCCGTCCGCTCGGTGCGCCGGCGGGCGGAGGAGTCCGCGCAGGCCGCCCTCGCCGACGCGATGCGGGCCGAGCGCGCCGCGGCCGACCGGCTCGCCGCGGCCCACGCCCTGGCCGACGATGCGCGACGCACTGCCGCCGACGCCCGCCGATCGGGCGGGCTCTGTGGTGCCCAGCTGCGCGCCCAGGAGCTGTGGATCGGCCGCACGGTCGACGAGACCGGCCAGCGCGCGCTCGACGTCGACCGGCGGCGGACCGACACCGAGGCGCGGCGCGACGTGCTGGCGGCCGCCTCGCGCGACCGGCAGGTGCTCGACCGGCTCCGCGACCGGCGCGCGCGCGACCATCGCGTCGAGCAGGAGCGCCTGGAGCAGCAGCGGCTCGACGAGATCGCGCTCGTCCTGCACAGCAGGCGGTCGGCGGCATGAGCGTCGTCGCGATCGACGCCCGCGTCGGCGAGATCCGCGCGATGCTGGACCAGCTCCGCGCGGTCCAGGCCCCGACGCCGGCCGCAACGGGCACCGCGGCCGCGGGCTCGTCCGCCGCTGGCACGACACCGTTCGCCGCCGCGCTCGCGGGCGCCCAGGGCCAGCTCGGCGCCGCCGCGCCGACCGCCACGACGATGCCCTATGGCGCGACGTCCGGGGTGCTCGCCGACCCGGCGGCGGGAGGCGCCGGGTTCGTGCCGCCGCCCGAGGCCGGGGTCTACGGGCCGATGATCGTGCAGGCCGCCCAGCGTCACGGCATCGATCCGCGCGTCTTCACCGAGCTCGTGCGCCAGGAGTCCGGGTTCGATCCCGACGCCGGCAGCTCCGCCGGGGCGCGCGGCCTGACGCAGCTGATGCCCGGCACCGCGGCCGGTCTGGGTGTCACCGACGTGACCGATCCGGCCCAGTCGCTCGACGGCGGCGCGCGCTACCTGCGTCAGCAGCTGGACCGTTACGACGGCGACTACGTCAAGGCCCTGGCGGCGTACAACGCCGGGCCGGGAGCGGTCGATCGCTTCGGCGGGGTGCCGCCGTACGCCGAGACCCAGAACTACGTGCGGACGATCACGACCAGGGCGGGGATCGCGTGAGCACGCAGGCCCTGCCCGTGGTGCGATCCGGCGACGCGCGTCCGGCGGGGCGAGCCGTCCGGCCCGCCGCCGACGCCACCGGCCGGTTCGAGGACCTGCTCCGCGACGCCCGCCGCGACGACGCGCCGACGCTCCGCCCGGACGCGCCCGCCACGCCCGACGCACGGTCCGCATCGCTCGACGGACGGCCCGCGCCACGCCCCGCATCGCCGGCGGCCGGCGGTCCGGTCGGGCCGGGCCCCATGCCGCGGGCGGGGGAGAGCACCACCGTCGACCCGGGCGCCGCCCCTGCCACGCCGGACTCCGGCGCGACATCCGCGACAGGCGACCCGCGCGACGCGGGCGTCGCGGATACCCCGGCCACCGGGACCCCGGCCGTCGAGGGTGTGCCCGCGCCCGCCGGGCCGGACCCCGCGGCCACGACCGGCACCTTCTCCGGTCCCGGCACCGTGACGGCACCGGCCGGCGGTCCGGCAACAGCCGCCACGACGGCGTCGGTCGGCTCCGTCGGGGCATCGGGTGCGGGGGAGCCGACCGCCGCGACTCCTGGCACGGCGTCCCGCCTCGTCGTGGGGGGACCGGCGACCTCCGGCGCGGGAGTGCTCGACGGGCTCGCCGGCGGTTCGCCCGTCACCGGGCCGTCCGGCCCGGGCACGATCGCCGGCGGTGGTCCGGGAGTGGGCGTGCCCGCCGACCCGCACGCCACCGGCACGGGAACGGCCCCCGGCACGTCGACGGCGAGCGCACCGGCGATCACCAGCGCCCCGGGCGGGACGGGCGACGCGACCGCGCCCGCCGCCCAGGCGACCACCGGTGCCACCGCGCCGGACACCACGGCCACGGCGGCGACGATCGCCGCGTCCACCACCACGACCGACGCCGCGACGGCGACGCCCGAGACGGCCGGACCGGCTTCCGCCGGCGGACCGGGCGCGACGACGTCGGGCGAGAGCGGGGCGGCCGACCCCGGTCCGCAGGAGGACCCGTCCGCCCGACCCGGCCCACTCACCCAGGCGCTCGGGGCCATCACCACCTCGTCCACGACCACCGATCCGGCGGCCGCGCCGACCGTGGTCCCCGGTGCGACCGGTCCGTCCGCCGGTGCTGCCGCCGGGGTCGCCACCGACGCGTCGGCCGCCGCGCGGATGCTCACCACCGCCGCCGTGGCGCTCCAGCTGCTCGCCGGCCGGGGGGCGACGCTCGCCCAGATCAGCCTGCGCCCCGCCGCCCTCGGCGGGATCGAGGTGCGGCTGCGGCACGTCGGCGGCGGGATCGAGGCGACCCTGCTGGCCGACAGCGCCGACACCGCCCGCACGCTGCAGCAGGCCGGCCACGAGCTCCGTCGGATGCTCGAGGCCCAGGGCGTCGATCTGCTGCGCCTCGACGTCGACGCCCGCGCCGCCGGCGATCCCGGCTCCCCGTCCGGCGAGCGCCGTCGCGACGACGGTCCGACCGCCGTCGCCGGCCCGGGCGGCATCCCCGGCGACGGCGCATCCGCCTCCACCGTCCACCTCGTCCTGCCCGACGGCACCACCGTCGACGTGCTCGCCTGACCCGAGGACCCCATGACCGGCATCACCACCACCAACCCCACCGTCGGCGCCGCGACGACGCCGACGGTCGGCACGACCACCGCGGCGGCCGGCTCGTCCGGCTCCGCCGCCACCTCGGCGCTGGGCAAGGACGACTTCCTGCGGCTGATGGTCACCCAGCTCAAGCGGCAGGACCCGATGAACCCCGTCGACGACACGCAGTTCCTCGCGCAGATGGCGCAGTTCTCGTCGCTCGAGCAGCTCACCAACCTCAACGAGCTCGCGTCGTCGCAGCTCGGCGCGACCGCGACGGGCCAGGCGCTGTCGCTCGTCGGCCGCGAGGTCACCTACACCGCCGCCGACGGCACCGTCAAGGACGGGGTCGTCGAGGGCGTCAGCTTCGATGGCGGCAATCCGCTGTTGACGATCTCCGGCGTCGCCGGGATCTCCCCGTCCGTCGTCAGCGCCGTGCGCGCCGCCGGCGTCCCCACCACCCCGTCCGTCACCGAGGAGTGATCGAATGATCCGCGGCATGTACAGCGCCATCAGTGGCCTGAAGTCCCACCAGACGTTGCTCGACGTCACGGCCAACAACCTGGCCAACGTCAACACCGTCGGCTACAAGGCGTCGCGTGCGACGTTCGCCGACTCGCTCTCGCAGCAGGTCCGTGGCGCGGCCGGCGCGACCGCCGAGACCGGCGGCAGCAACGCCGCCCAGGTCGGCCTCGGCGTGCGCGTCGCGTCGATCGACAACCTCGTCGGCACGAGTGCCACGCAGATGACCGGCAACCCACTCGATGTCGCGCTGCAGGGCGACGGCTGGTTCTCGGTGGTGCGCGGCAACCCGACCGCACCGGTCCCCGGCAACGGCAGCTGGGAGTTCACCCGCGCCGGGGCGATGAACGTCACCGCCGACGGATACGTCACCACCACCGACGGCCTCTACGTCCTGGGCTTCCCGTCGCAGGCACCGCCCGCGTCCGGCCCCGACACCGCCGCCGGTGCCGGGTTCCTGCAGCTGCCTGCGGGCGCCTCCGATCTGGCGATCGGTGCGGACGGCTCGGTGAGCTACGTCGACAACTCCGGTGGCCCGCTCGACGGCACCCGCCAGACCGCCGGCTACCTCTCCGTCAGCCGGTTCTCCAACACCGCCGGACTGCAGCGCAACGGCGGCAGCCTCTGGTCGGCCACCGTCAACTCCGGTCCGCCCGTCACCGACACCCCGGGCGTCAACGGCAACGGCGCCCTGATCTCCGGCGCGCTGGAGATGAGCAACGTCGACCTGGCCAGCGAGTTCACGACCATGATCTCCGCCCAGCGCGGGTTCCAGGCCAACTCGAGGGTGATCACCGTGGCCGACGACATGCTGCAGGAAGTCGTCAACATGAAGCGGTGATCGCGCCGTGATCGCCCTGCACCGGCTCGGACGCGAGCCCCGGCCGTTCCTGCTCAACTGCGATCTGGTGGTGACCGTCGAGGCGACGCCCGACACGATCATCACCCTGACGACTGGCGACCGGATGACGGTCGTCGAGTCGCCTGCCGAGATCCGCGCCGCGATCGGTCGCTGGCGGGCGGGCATCCTCAACGCCGCCGGTGCCGGAGCGGGCCGCGGCGACCTGCGCCCGGCGACCGTCGGCAGCGGGGCGTAGCGGGGCGGCGCCGGCGGGTCGCTGGGGGCGGCGTAGGGCCGGGGTGCGGCCGACGACGACGGGGTGCAGGGTTTTCCTCGTAGGGCGTGGAAGGGGCAGCACCCCCTCGAACCCGCCCGGCGGCCTCGACGACGGGGTGCAGGGTCTCCCACGTAGGGCGTGGAGAACCCTGCACCCCGTCTCCGGCTGGGGGTGGGCGCGGACCGGCTTGGCCCGCCCCGGCCGGCCTCGCCCCGCCCCGGTCAACCGGCGAGGCTCGCGACGACGTCGGCGGCGGAGACGAGCGCGTCGATGCCACCGACGCCCTGGCCCGCGTAGAGGGCCGACGCGGCGAGGATCCGGTCGCCACCGCCACCCTCCAGCGGCGGACCCGGTGTCAGCACCGGCAGCCACGGCTGCTGGACCCGTGGGTAGTGGGCCATGAGCGACAGCGGCAATGCGCGCCCGAGCGGTGCGCTCACGCGGCTCAGGGCGCGCACGGCGCCGGGCCCGCGTTCGTTCCGGGTGCACCAGCGCTCGACGGCGGCGTTGCGCAGCACGCGGTGGCGCATCGGCCATCCGAATCCGTACAGGAGCGTGTCGACCGTGTCGTGGCCGTCCAGCAGCGCCTGCTTGTAGCCGGGGTGGGCGCGCGACTCGGGCGTCGCGAGGAACCGGGTGCCGACGACGACGGCATCCGCTCCGGCGTCGAGCCGACCACGCACGTCGCTCGCGGTGTTCACGCCGCCGGCGGCCAACACCGGGACCGTCGACGGGAGCGCGTCGCGGACGGCGGCGAAGGCCTCGGTCAGCGGCAGCCGGGCGTACGTGTGCCCGCCCGCCTCCGCGCCCTGGACGATGACCCCATCGGCCCCGACGTCGAGGGCGCGCCGGGCCTCGGGGACCGTGCCGACCTGCTGCAGCACCTCGATGCCCGCGTCGCGCAGCGGGGCGACCACCCGCGCGGAGAACCCGCCGTGGAGGACGACGACCCGCATCCGGTGGGCGATGCACGCCGCGACGTGGGCGCGACGCAGGAACGGCAGCAGCAGGTTGGCCGAGAGCGGGGCGTCGCCGGCCTGGTCGCGGGCGGCGCGCAGCTCGGGCCCGAAGGCGGACGCGGGCATGATCCCGACGGTGCCCAACGCCCCGGCGGCCGACACCGCCCCCGCCAGTGACGCAGTGGCCAGGCCGCCGCCCATCCCGGCCTGTACCAGCGGATGCTCCAGGCCGATTCGGTCGCTCCAGGCGGTCATCGTACGTTCGTCTCCTCGGGATCGCGGTCGGAAAGGGCCCGGGCCAGGAAGGTCAGGAGCTCGGCGGCGAGCGTCTGGGGAACCTCGGGCTGCAGGAAGTGCGCGGCGTGCGGGATGAGCACCGGCCCGCCGTCGCAGCCGGGGATCTCAGCGGCGAGCCGGGCCGCCCAGTCGACCGGTAGGTGCCGGTCCCCGGCGGCCCAGATCACGACGGCGGGACGTTCCCAGGCCCGGAGCGTCGGGATCGCCCGGTCGGTCCACGCGCGCGACTGCGCGGCGACGTAGTCCGCCCAGCGCTCCAGGCGCGGTCCACCCTCGACCAGTGGGGCGAGCCATTCGTCCTGCAGCGCGCGGGGCAGGCCCCGGAACGACGTCTGCGGCAGCGGCCACACCCGTCGCATGACCGTGGGCAGCAGGCGGGAGCGGCAGAGCGCGCGCAGCAGCCACCGGCGGTTCGCGAGGGCGACGAGCACGTCGACCGCCGGCACCGGCCAGTTGTCGAGGCAGACGACGTCGACGAACGCGACCGCGTCGATCCGGTCTCCGTGATCGACGAGCAGCGTCTGTCCGTGGGCTCCGCCCTGGTCGTGGAGGACCAGGGCGCAGCGGTCCACGCCGAGGGCGTCGAGCAGCTCGACGAGCATGGTGGCCTGGCCACCGCTGGACAGATCCGCCCCGGGGGCGGGCACGCTCGCGCCGAGACCGAGGAGGTCGGGCACGATGCAGTCGTGATGCTCGCCGAGGGCGCCCAGCAGCGGCTCCCACAACCGGGCGGAGGTGGGGATCCCGTGGACGAGGAGCAGGGGGGAGCCACGTCCGTGGCGGAGGTACCGGACGGTGCCGGACGGAAGCTCGACCGTGCGGCGGGGTAGCGTCCCGACGGCCATGGTCGCCGGCTCGGGCGCCATCCGGGGAACGCGACGAGCATCGAGCATGCTCTTACGCTACGCCTCCCGAGACCGTTCGGCAGGG
>JBFWKS010000101.1:0-12874 GCA_050252545.1 Solirubrobacteraceae bacterium | reverse complement strand
CACGAGCGTGAACGACAACATGCGCTTGATGTCGGTCTGGGCGACGGCGCCGAGGATCCCGACGACCATCGTCAGCAGCGACACGACGAGCAGCAGGTTCGCGATCCGGCCGTCGGGGAAGAGCAGCGTCTCGGTCCGGATGATCGCGTACACGCCGACCTTCGTCAGCAGGCCGGCGAACACCGCAGTGACCGGTGCCGGTGCGGTCGGGTAGCTGTCCGGCAGCCACGCCGACACCGGGAAGACCGCCGCCTTGATGCCGAACGCCAGCAGCAGCATGAGCTGCAACCCCAGCCGGACGCTCTCGTCGAGCTGATCGAGGCGGCCGGCCAGCTGTGCCATGTTGACGGTGCCGGTGGCGGCGTAGACGAACCCGATCGCGGTCAGCAGCAGGATCGACGACAGGACGCTGACGACGACGTAGGTCGTGCCCGACCGGATACGGGAGCGGGTGCCGCCGAGCGTCAGCAGCACGAAGCTCGAGAACAGCAACAGCTCGAACCCGACGTACATGTTGAAGAGATCGCCCGCCAGGAACGCCAGCGACACCCCGGCGGCCAGGACGAGGAACGTCGGGTGGAACACCGCCAGCGGCAGTCCCGCCTCGTCGTCGGCGTTGCCCTGGCCGTAGGAGTAGACGAGGACGCACAGGGTCACCGCAGCGGAGATGACGAGCATCAACGCCGACAGCCGGTCGGCGACGAGGACGATCCCGACCGGGGCATCCCAGCCACCGAGCGCCGCCACCTGCGGCCCGTCGCGGTCGGCGGCCACCAGCAGTACGACGGCGACCGCCAGGACGCTCGTCAGGGTGCCGACGCTCAGGGCGCGGTTGACCAGCGGCGAGCGCTGCCCGAGCGCGAACTTGATCCCGGCCGCGAGCAGCGGCTGGAACACCGGCTGCGGGACGCGCTGGTCGACGCTCCCGTGCGCTCCACGCCGTGGTCGGCGCCGCCGACGCCGTGGTCCCCGACGGTGTCGTGCTCGCCGGTGACCGGCAAGGGCATCGTGTCCCCGTTGGGATCGGCGTCCCCGTCCTCGTCGAAGTCGGTGTGCTCCTGCTCGGCGTCGGCGCCGGCGTCGATCGACTCCTCGTCGGCACGACTCGCGACGCGCCGGTCCTCGACGTCGTCCTGCACCTCGTCGTGGCCCTGCAGCTGCCAGCTGCGATAGGCGAGCGCGAGCAGGAACGCGGTGAGCGCGAACGTGATCACGATCGACGTCAGGATCATCACCTGGGGGAGTGGGTCGGACAGGCGGCCGTCGGATCCGCCGCTCCCGCCGACGATCGGGGCCTCACCGGCACGGCCACCGGTGGCGAGGATCAGCACGTTGGCGCCGTTGCTCATCAGGGCGATGCCGAGCAGCACCCGGGTGAGGCTCCGCTCCAGCAGCAGCACGACGCCGCTGGCGAAGAGCACGCCGACGACGGCCGCGAGGGTCAGGCTGATGCTCATCGATCGCCTCCGGCGGGCGTCCCGGCGTGCTGCTCCTCGTCGACCTGACGATCGATCTCCGAGCCGAAGCTGCGCAGCACGTCGAGCACGACGCCGACGACGACGAGGTACACGCCGATGTCGAACGCCGTCGAGCTGTAGACCTTCAGCAGACCCAGGACGGGGATGTCGACCTTCCAGACCCCGCCGTCGAGGATCGCGTCGCCGAAGATCGCACCGCCGATGCCGGTGCCGGTGACGATGACGAGACCCAGGCCGATGACGAGCCCGGCCCCGACCGGGGCGGCCTCGCCCAGCTCGTAGCGACCGCCGGCCAGGTAGCGGATCGTCAGCGCCAGCCCGGCGACGATGCCGCCGGCGAACCCGCCGCCAGGGACGTCGTGCCCGGCGAGGAGCAGGTAGATCGACAGCACGAGCACGGTGTGGAACACGAGCCGCACGACGACCTCGAGCAGGATCGACCGGCGCTCCGGGGCGAGCGTGTGCTCCGCCACGAGCCACGCTCGCGCGCGCCGGGCCTCCTCGGCACCGCGCCGTGGCTGCTGGGCGACGGCCAGCGGCGACGGCTCGACCGCCACCGGCGCGACCGCGCTCGGCACGCGGGCGGCCGGGTGGGTGGGCCCGTTCTCGCCCGGGCCGCTTCCGGCGGGCGGCGGAATACGCCAGACCCCGCCGCGATGCTCGGCACCACGCCGGCGGATCTCCGCGCGCGAGTACCGCCGGAGCAGGACTGCGTCGGTGATCCCGGTGCGCAGGAAGAGCAGGCTCGTCACCCCGGTGGCGGCGACGACGAGCACCGCGATCTCGCCCATCGTGTCCCACGCGCGGGTGTCGACGAGCGTGACGTTGACGACGTTGTGCCCACCGGCCTCCCGCGCGGCCTCCAGCAGGCCGGCCGACACCGTCATCAGGTCGGCCGCCTCGCGTGCGCCCGACATGAGGATCGTGAGGGTGGCCATCAGCGCTCCGACGACGACGCCGATGACGATGTGCACCCCGCGGCGACGCACGCGCGACGCCGTGCCGGTGAAGTGCGTCGGCAGCCGCCGCAGCACGAGCACGACGACGACGAGGCTGACCGTCTCGACGAGGAACTGGGTGAGCGCCAGATCCGGCGCGCCCTGCATGACGAACAGCGCGCCGACGCTGTATCCGACGACGCCGAGGACGATGAACGCCTTGAGGCGGCGCCGGGCGCGGACGACGATCAGCGAGCCGATCACGATCAGCACCGCGACCGCGACCTGGCCGAATCCGTCGGTCGCGTGCACCTCGACGCGCCACGGACCGCCGTCGACGAGCGTCCACGTGCCCAGCCCGATGAGCACGAGCAGGATGATGATGAGGTAGACCGGCAGCGAGCCGGTCTGGGTGGTGCGGGCGACGCGGATCGCCAGCCGCTCGGTCGCGGTGACGAGGCTGACGTAGCAGTGCCGGGCGTCCTTGACGTGGCGCAGCGGCCCGATCCGCCAGGAGTTGGCGTGGCGCGCGAGCGTCCGGGCGCGCTGTTGCGACGTGCCGACGCCGACCCAGAGCGTGATCGCGGCACCGCCGGCCAGGACGAGGCCGCTGAGCAGCAGCGGCCAGCCGAACCCGTGCCACAGGCCCAGGTGGAGCGGATGCCCCTCGGCGGGCAGTTGCATCGCGTACCGGCCCAGGAGCCCGTCGAGCGCGCCCATCGCCGGCCCGAGCGCGAGCCCGGTGAGGGTCAGCAGCAGCGGACCACCCTCGAACGACAGGCGGGCCGGCGTGATCCGGCGCGGCGGCACGCCGGAGGTGTCGACGAACGCGCCCCACAGGAACCGGAGGGCGTAGGCGACGGTCAGCGCCGATCCGAGGACGAGCGCGACGAGCGTGACGACGTCGACGGCGTCGCCGTGCAGGAACGCCTCGAGCGCGCTCTCCTTGGCGGCGAACCCCGCGAGCGGTGGCAGTCCGGCCATCGACGCGGCGGCGAGCACCGCGATGAACGTCAGCCGGGGCCGGGCCCGGCCGAGCCCGGACAGCTGGCGCAGGTCGCGGGTGCCGGTGTCGTGGTCGATGATCCCGACGACGAGGAACAGCGTCGACTTGTAGAGCGCGTGGGCCAGCAACATCGCCAGGCCCGCCAACGCCGCACCCTGGGTGCCGGCCCCGACGAGCACGATCAGCAGCCCGAGCTGGCTGACGGTGCCGTACGCCAGCAGGAGCTTGAGGTCGAACTGGCGCAGCGCCCGGATCGCCCCCAGCAGCATCGTCGTGATGCCGAGGACGAGCACGCTCCAGCGCCACACCGCCAGGTGCGAGAACGCGGGGGCCATGAGCGCGACGAGGAAGACGCCGGCCTTGACCATCGCCGCGGCGTGGAGGTACGCGCTGACCGGTGTCGGGGCCGCCATCGCACCGGGCAGCCAGAAGTGGAACGGGACGAGCGCCGACTTCGACACCGCGCCGACGAGCAGGAGCGCGACGCCGATCGACACCGCGGTGCCCTCGGGCGGGGTGGCCAGGATCTCGCTGATCCGATAGGTGCCGGCCGCCTCGCCGATGACGACGGCGCCGACGAGCATCGCCAGGCCGCCGAGCGTCGTCACGATCAGGGCATCCATCGCCGCCCGCCGGGCGCCGTCGCGGTCGCTCTGCTGCCCGATCAGCAGGAACGACAGGACGGTCGTCAGCTCCCAGAAGACGTAGAGCAGCAGCAGGTCGTCGGCCAGGACGAGGCCGAGCATCGCCCCCGCGAACCCGACGAGCACCCCGGCGAACCGGGCCAGGCCCTCGGTCTCGCGGTTGAAGTACCGGGCGCAGTACGCCAGGACGATCGCGCCGACCCCGCCGGCGACGAGCACCATCAGCAGCGACAGCGCGTCGAGTCGCAGCGACAGCTCCAGGCCGAACTCGGGGACCCAGGCGCGCTCCTCGAACCGCGTGGCGCCATCGGTGACGTCGCCGATCTGCGTCGCCGCCCAGCCGACCGCGCCGAGCGGCACGAGCGCAAGGATCCAGAACGCCCGTGGACCGAGTCGGTGCACGAGCATCGGCGCCACGACGGCAGCGATGGCGTGGGCGAGCAGGACGACCGTCATCGGCCGCCCCCGCCGGGCGCCGTCGTCCGTGGACGATCGCGGCGCGGAGCCTGGGGGCCCGGCGGTCCGCCACCGGCGGGCGACCCGTCGGCGGCCGGGCAGGGGCACTGGACGCGTGCGCGGCGCACCGTCCGGTCAGCTGTACGTCCCCATGCCAAGGGGAGATGATCCCACACCGTGGCGCGTGGACGTTGTCCACGTACCCGACCGTCTCCGCGGCCGTCGTACCATCGCGCCATGGCTGGGACGCTCGGCACCGTCGTGGAGATCCACCGTCACCCGGTCAAGTCGATGCGGGGCGAGCGGCTGGACCGCGTGACCCTCGACGGCGCCGGTGTGGCGGGCGATCGTGAGTGGGCGCTGCTGGACCGGATGCGCCAGTGGGCGTCGGCGAAGACCAACCGCGGCCGCTGGCGGCTCGTCGACGGCATGCTCGACCTCGTGGCCCGCACCGACGCCGACGGCACGGTGACGGTGACGCTGCCCGACGGTCGCATCGCGACGCCGGGCGATCCGGACGCGGACGAGCTGCTGTCGGAGCATCTCGGCCGCGATCTGCGCTTCGACCGCGGCGATCGCGGGTATCGCTGGGGTCGCCACCACGACGCGGCGCCGCTGCACCTCGTGACGTCCGCCGCGCTGACCGCGTTCGCCGGTCCGGACGGCGTGCCGCTCGACCCCCGCCGCCTGCGCCCCAACCTCGTCGTGCGCACGACCGACGGGGCCGAGGGCTTCGTCGAGGACGGCTGGATCGGGCGCGACTTGGTGATCGGATCGGCGCGGATGCGCGTGACCGAGCGGACGATCCGCTGCGTGATGACGACCCGCGCGCAGGGCGACGACGTCGCCGCCGACACGTCGGTCCTCCCCCGCATCGGCGAGCGCAACGGCGCCGCCGCCGGGGTCTACCTGGCGGTCCTCGTGCCCGGCGAGGTGGCGGTCGGGGACCCGGTCACGCCCGCGTGATCCGCGCGAGGCCGCCCGGGTCGTGCCGGAGCATCGGACGCGGCCTGCGCTCCTGATTGATCAGCGCCCGCCGCCCCGAGAGGCCAGCCACGCCTGCTCCTGCCGCCCCAGCTCGCTCTGCGGCTCGGCGTCGAAGAGCCACTCGCGCATGATCGTCGAGTAGTTCACCGACGCGTCGAGCTGGCTGCAGACGGCCATCGTCAGGCCCTCCAGGCGGATGCCCATGAGGTACTCGGCCGGCACGGTGACGCGCCGGACCTGCCCCCAGTAGTCCGACCGCGGGTCGGTGGCCTGGATGACCATCTTCGTCGCCTGCTCCGGCGTCAGACGGATCTCCTCGTCGCGGGTGTACCACCAGGTCAGCTCGTCGAACAGCTCGAGCATGAGCTCGGGGGTGTAGCGGTCGCCGTCCGGCACCCACCGGATCCGCCGCATGTGCTCCAGCAGCCCCTGGCCGTCGCGGGCCAGCCCCAACCGGATCGACGTCTTCTGGTTCTCGGCCAGCTCCTTGGAGATCTGCCGGAAGAGCCCGAAGTCGAGGAACGCCACGCGCCCGTCGGGCATGAGGATCGAGTTGCCCGGGTGCGGGTCGGCCGAGAACTGCCGCTCGCGCAGCAGGGTGCTCATGTAGAAGCGGAAGACGATCTCCGCCAGGCGGTTGCGCTCGGCCTGATCGCGCGTCTTCCACGCCTCGAACCCGACGCCCTCGATGAACTCGGTGACGATCACCCGCTCGCCGCACAGGCTCGTGTCGACGCCCGGCACGACGATGAACGGGTGGCCGCGGAACGCCCGCGCGATCCGGCGCTGGTTGGCGGCCTCCAGCTCGTAGTCGAGTTCCTCGTGGATCCGTTCACGGATCTCGTCGCCGACCGCCTGGACGTTCATCCCCGGGGCGACGGACTTCGCCACCCGCAGGAGCATCCCGAGGTTCTGCATGTCGGCCCGGACCGCGGCGGCGATCCCGGGGTACTGGATCTTCACCGCGGCGACGTCGGACGCCCAGCCGTCGGGCCGCTCGCGCAGGCGCGCCCGGTAGACCTGGCCGATCGACGCCGCGCCGATCGGCTCCTCGTCGAACTCGGCGAAGAGCTCCTTCAGCGGTGCGCCCAGGTCGCGCTCCATGACCTTGCGCATGTCCGCGAACGACACCTTGGGCGCCATGTCGCGCAGGCCGGCGAGCTTGCGCTGGAACTCCTCGCGGTGCTCCTCGTCGACCAGGCCGAAGTCGAGGAAGCTCAGGACCTGCCCGACCTTCATCGCCGCGCCCTTCATCGTCCCGAGCACGTCGACGATCTGGTTGGCCGTCTCCAGCTGCTGGCGGGCGATCGCCGCGCTGGCCTTCTCCTCGGAGCGCACCCGGTTGGTGGCGCGGGTGGTTCCCTCACGGACGGCGGCCCCGGCCGCGAGGCGTCCGACCGACGCCGCCCGGCGCACCCGGCCGGTCGGCATGTCGGCCGACGGGTCGTCACCGTCGTTGCGCCGCCGACGGCGGGCGGCGATCCGGCCGCGGATGCCGTCCAGTCCGCCGGCTCCCTCTTGGCCGGCGGCATCCTCGTCGCGCTCGCGGTCGTCGTCGACCGGGGGGCTGCTGACCATGCGCGGATGGTAGCCGGGCATCGTCACACCGCCGTGGGTGCCGTCCGCTCCGCGTTGCGCACGTGGTGGCGGCGGGCGTGGGCGAGCGCGTCGTCGATCGTCGGCTGGACGTGGTTCTCGTGGGCGAGCGTGTCGAGCACGCCCGAACGCTCCAGGGTCCGCCGGTGCTCGGGCCGCACCGACGTCAGCAGCACCGTCACGCCGCGGTGCTGGAGGTGCTCGACCAGCTCCCGCAGGGCACGGGCGCCGCTGCTGTCCAGCAGCCGCAGCCCGCCCATCCGCAAGACGACGACCTCGACGTCGCTGACCGCCGTGAGCTCATCGAGGAACCGCTGCGCGGCCCCGAAGAACAGCGCGCCGTCCAGGCGGTAGGTGACGATGTGCTCGCGCAGCAGCGCCCGCTCCAGGGTCGCGTCGACCTCCACGCCGGGCTCGGCCTCGCGCTGGAACGTCGCCAGCCGCGCGACCTCCCGCAGGGCGAGGATCGCCGCCAGGGCCACGCCGACGCCGACGGCGACCACGAGGTCGAAGGCCAGCGTCGCCCCCGCGGTGACCACCAGCATCGCCGCGTCGCCACGGCCGCTGCGCAGGATCCTCACGATGGTGTCGACGTCGACCATCCGTACCGCCGTGACGATGAGGACACCGGCCAGCGCGGCCAGGGGCACGTCGCTCAACGCCGGGGCCAGGGCATAGACCACCGCCAGGAGCACGAGCGCGTGCACGATCGTCGCCACCCGCGACCGGGCTCCGGCGCGGACGGCCACCGCGGTGCGGGCGATCGCCCCGGTGGCGGGCATCCCGCCGAAGAACGACACCGCGACGTTGGCCATGCCCTGACCGACGAGCTCGCGATCCGGATCGTGGGCCGCCCCGTCGGCCATGCCGTCGGCGACCTTGGCCGAGAGCAGGCTCTCGATCCCGGCCAGCGCGGCGACGGCGAGCGCGGCGCCGATGAGCGACGGAAGCTCGGACGGCGCGACGTCGGGCAGCGACGGCGACGGCAGGCTCGCGGGGATCGCCCCGATCGTGGGGGTCTGGATGTCCAGGAGCCGCGCCAGGACGGTGGCCGCGGCGACCGCGACCAGCGACGCCGGCAGCGCCCGGTGCACGCGCGGCGCGAGCGCCATGACGAGCACCACGAGGACGACGAGGGCCGGCGCCGCCAGGTCGGCGCCCGCCCAGTCGACGGCCGCCTGCACCGCCACCACCGCGGTGTTCTCGCCCTCGGGGCGCTCCACCCCGAGCGCCGCCGGAACCTGCTGCAGGCCGATGACGAGCCCGATGCCCATCGTGAACCCCTCGACCACGGGCCACGGCAGGACCCCGGCGTAGCGGCCCGCCCGCAGCGCGCCGGCCGCCACGAGGATGAGCCCGGCGAGCAGCGCCACGAGGACGACGCCCTGCGGGCCGACCGACGCCACCACGGGCACGAGGACGACGGCCATCGCGCCGGTCGGCCCGCTGACCTGGACGTGCGATCCGCCGAAGACGCCGGCGACGACGCCGGCGACGATCGCGGTGACGATGCCGGCCTGCGCCCCGAGCCCGGACGCGATGCCGAAGCCCAGGGCCAGCGGCAGCGCGACCACCGCCACGGTGATCCCGGCGACGAGGTCCCCCCGCGGCGACGCGTCGGCGTAGTCGGCCGCGGAGGGCAGCAGCGTCCGCCACCCGGACCGCACTTCTCTAATATTCGATGTCTTCAAAGATTCTAAGATAACAAACTTCAACTGGTAGCCTGGGGCTTCCATGGCCGCCTCCGACCCCGCCCCGATCTACCGCGTGAAGGCGGAGTTCTTCCGGCTGCTCGGACACCCCGCGCGCGTCCGGATCCTCGAGCTGCTCCGGGATGGCGAGCGCACGGTCGGCGACCTGCAGGCCGCCCTCGGGCTGGACTCGGGAGGCACGTCCCAGCACCTCACCGCGATGCGCCGCCAGGGCGTGCTGGAGAGCCGGCGCGCCGGCACGAGCGTGTACTACCGCGTCAAGGACCCGCGGGTGTTCCAGCTCCTCGAGGTCGCCAAGCAGGTGATCGCCGGGCGGCTGGAGGAGACGCGCGAGCTGCTGGACGACCTGGCCGAGGTCGGGGGCGGACGACCTCCCGGCTGACCCGCCCGCGGCGCGGGCCGCGTCCTCCACCCCCGCTCGCGCTAGCCTCGGGCCATGCCCGCGCTGCTGCACACGTGCTACCGGATCGGCGACATCGACCGGTCGGTCGCGTTCTACTCCGCCCTGGGGTTCGAGGAGCTCCGCCGCGCACCGATCCGCGACGAGGCGATCAACGTCTTCATGGGGCTCCCCGGCGACGGGCCGCGCCTGGAGCTGACCTACAACCACGGCGTGTCGGAGTACGAGATCGGCACCGGCTACGGGCACATCGCGGTCGGCGCGGCCGACCTCGACGCGACGCTGGAGCGGCTCGCCGAGCAGGGCATCCACCCCGAGAAGCCGCCCTACACCGTCCGCGACGGCGGCTCGCGGCTGTGCTTCGTCCGGGACCCCGACGGTTACCGCATCGAGCTCGTCGAGACCGGCACCGCGTGAGGACCGGCGCCACGCGCCCCGACGTGCCCGCAGACCAGGACGACGGCATCCCGCCGCCGTCGACGGGGAGTGACGCCCGGACCCCCGGCTCGCCCCGGGCAGCCGGCCCACGCCGCGCGATCGTCGACCTAGGCTCGAACACCTTCCGGCTCGTCGTCTTCGCGGTCGACCCGCAGGCGCGGCGCGTGCCGGGAGGCGCGTGGCGCCAGACCGCCGAGCTGTACGAGCCCGTCCGGATCGGCGCCGACCTGGGGCCCGACGGCGCGCTCCAGCCCGGGCCCCTGCGGCGCGCCCTCGTCGCGGTCCAGCTGTTCGACCACTTCTGTCGCGCGCACGACCTGCCGAGCGAACGGATCGACGCGGTCGCCACCAGCGCGATCCGCGAGGCCCCCAACCGCGACTGGATCCTCGACCGCACCCGCGCCGACACGCGTCTGCGGCCGCGGGTGCTCGACCACGAGCAGGAGGCCCGGTACGGGTACCTGGCCGCGGTCAACTCCACGACGCTGCGCGACGGCGGCGTGCTCGACATCGGCGGCGGATCGATGCAGCTGGTGCGTACCCGCGACCGGCTGGCGGATGCCCACGGGTCGTGGCAGCTCGGCGCGGTCCGGACGACCGAGCGGTTCCTCGGCGGGCCCGCCGACGCCCCAACCAACATGGACGCGGTCCGGGCGCTGCGTCGCCACGTCCGCGACACCCTCGGCGGGCAACCGTGGACGGGAGACCTCGGGGACCGCCTCGTCGGCGTCGGCGGCGCGGTGCGCAACATCGCCGCGGCGATCCAGCACCGCGACGGCTCCACCGACCTGGGGGTCCAGGGCATGCGGGTGTGCGTCGACGCGCTCGGCGAGCTCGTCGACGAGCTCGCCGCGATGCCCGTCCGCGAGCGCAGTCGCATGGCGGGGATCAAGCCCTCCCGCGGCGACGTCATCCTCGGCGCCGCGACCACGATCGAGACGGTGCTGCGGACCGCCGGGATCGACGCGATCGAGGTCACCGAGTTCGGGCTCCGCGAGGGCGTCTTCCTCGACCGTCATCTGGCCGGGTACGAGGACGCGGCCGGCGCCCCGCTCTACCCCGACGTGCAGGACGCCGCGATCGCGAACCTGCAGGCCCGCTACGACGAGGACCCGCCGCACAGCGACCACGTCCGGCGCCTGGCGCTCGGGATGTACGACGACCTCGCCGCGCTCGGCGTCCACGCCGGCGATCCGACGGAGCGGCGCCTGCTCGCCGCCGCGGCGTCGCTGCACGACATCGGCATGACCGTCGGCTACGACGACCACCACAAGCACGGCCGCTACCTCGTCGTCACCAACGGCCTGCCGGGGTTCTCCCCGGCCGACACGGCCGTCATCGGCCAGGCGATCCGCTACCACCGCAAGGGCGGGCCGACCCTCAAGCCGTTTCGGCCGATCGTCGACGCCGGCGACGAGGCCCGGCTCTTGCGGATCGCCGCGTTGCTGCGTCTGGCCGAGGGCATGGAGCGCGGCCACGACCAGGCCGTCGTCAAGGTCGACACCGAGCGCGACGGCGACCTCGTGTCGCTGACGCTGCGCAGTGGAGCCGACGGCGCGCCGGTCGCACGGTGGGCGGCCGAGGGCCAGGCGGACCTCGTGCGACGGGCGTTCGGCGTCGACCTGGCCGTGACCGAGCGCTCCACGGTGCCCGCCCGCTGACCGCCGCTCGCGGCCCCGCGCGTAGACTCGAGAGGTCGATGCCGCCGGCGCCCGCCTTCCTCGCACGGGGCCCCTGGTCCCCGGAGGACGTCACCTTCACCTGGTCGGAGGACCCGTACGTCCCGACCAGCGACGCGACCGCGCAGGCCGACGAGAAGATCGCGGCGCTCAAGGCCCGCAGCTCCCCCAGCCACGACGGCTACTCGACCCGGCTGGCACGGCACGAGGTCGACGCCGACGGCCGCCTGCACCTGGAGCTCCAGCCCGTCCGGTGGGCGCTGCGCCTGCTCGAGGGCGGCGCCGCCCGGTCGATGACCGCCCAGTGCGTCGTGCGCGACCACGAGGGCCGCTGGCTCGCCGGCCGCCGCGCCGGCTGGGTCGCCCAGTGGCCCGGGCGGTGGACGCTCGGCGCCGGTGGTGCGGTCGACCCCCGCGAATCGCCGATGCACACGCTGCGCCGCGAGCTCGAGGAGGAGTGGTCGGTCGCGCCCGAGAGGCTGAGCGGCGAGGCGATGCTCCTGCTGCCCAACGACATGGTGATGTTCGTCGGCGTCGCCTGGCTGCCCGAGGGTGCCGGGTTGGAGCGCGACCACGAGCACGACGAGCACGCATGGTGGCCCGCGTCGATCGACGACTGGCCGGAGCAGGCCGACGCTCCGTTGCGCGGCCTTGGTCGGTTCGTGGCGGCCGACCGATGACCGTCACCGACCGATGAGCGGACTCGGGCGGATCCCCGAGCGGCGCACCGACGCCGGCCGGTGGCCGGTGCCCTCGTTCCGGCTGATGAAGTGGCTGTCGTTCGCCCACTCGGCGATCTACGTCGGCCTGCTGACCTGCTGGATCGGCGGGTTCGCCCCGGGGCTCAAGACCGCACTCGGCTGGGGCCATGGGTGGGGTTGGATCCTCATGTGCGTCCTGACCATCCTGACGCTGCGCCGGCGGGTGCTGCCGATGTGGCTCGGCGTGTGCGTCACGGTCATCGGCGCGGTCGGGCCCTTCGTCGGATCGATCGGGTTCCTCGTCGAGGAGCGCCGGCGACGCCGGGTCGCGCCCGCCTGACGGCGGGCCGTCCGATGCGGCCCGGTCGTCGCTGCGATCCGTCCCGACCGACCCGGCCGGACGGGGTGCCCGGAGCCGGGGAGCCCCCGCGCCTGCACCCCCCGTCCGGCCGGTCACCGACACCGACCGCGGGGCGGTTTGGGGGCAGGGTGCGAAGCCCCCGGCGCACCGGGGGTTCGGCCGCTCCCCGGAGTGCTAGCGTCCGGACGGTCATGGCGGCGGGAACCACAGTGCAGATCACGCTTCCCCAGATGGGGGAATCGGTCAGTGAGGGCACCGTCCTCGAGTGGCTGAAGCGTCCGGGCGACCGCGTCGAGGAGGGCGAGGACCTCGTCGTCATCTCGACCGACAAGGTCGACGCCGAGATCCCCGCGCCCGCATCGGGCGTGCTGAGCGCCGTCAGCGCTGACGAGGGCGACACCGTCCAGGCCGGCGCCACGATCGGCGAGATCGAGGTCGGCGACGGCACCTCCACGGACGGCGACGGTGGCGCGCCGGA
>JBFWKS010000100.1:0-13007 GCA_050252545.1 Solirubrobacteraceae bacterium | reverse complement strand
TACACGGTCATCTTGATCGCGAGCGTGTCCCTGTCGGCCACCGCCTGCTCGACGAACCGCTCGACCGACGTCTTGAAGCTGTCGTACGGGTGATGGACCAGGACGTCACCGCGACGCATCGCCGCCAGCACGCCCGACGACGGCTCGTCGTCGCGGTCGCGCAGCTGCGGACGCGTGACCGGCCGCCACGGCTCGTCGAGCAGCTCGTTGTGGCCCGGGAGCTTGACGAGCTGCCAGAGCGAGGTCAGGTCGAGGGTGCCCGGGATGTCGTAGACCATCCGCTCCTCGACGCCGAGCTGCTCGACGATCTCGGTACGCAGCGCCTCGCTCGCGTCGGCGTCGATCTCGACCCGGACGATCTCGCCGAACCGGCGGTTGCGCAGCTCGGCCTCGAGCGCGCGCTTGACGTCGTCGGCCTCGTCGGAGATCTCGAAGTCGGCGTCGCGGGTGACCCGGAACATGCCGCGGTCGAGGATCTCCATCCCCGGGAAGAGCTTGTCGAGATGCGCCTCGACGATCTCCTCCAGCGGGACGAGCACCTGCTCCGTCGCCTCGTCGTCGCCCGAGGGTGCAGGGCCGCTGACCGCCTCGAGCCGGTCGACGACCTCGGTCGGCAGCTTGATCCGGGCGAACACCGTCTGCCCGGTGTCCGGGTCACGGACGAGCACGCCGAGGTTGAGCGACAGGTTCGAGATGTACGGGAACGGCCGGCCCAGGCCGACGGCGAGCGGCGTCAGGACCGGGTAGATCCGCTTCTCGAACCGGGTGGCGAGCTCCTCGCGCTGCGCGTCGTTCAGCTCGTCGTGGCGGGCGATCCGGATGCCGTGCTCGACGAGCGCCGGGCCCAGATCGTGGAGGACGAGGCGCGCGTGCTCGGCCACCAACGGGGCGAGACGCTCGCGGAGCGCGTCGATCTCCTGGTCCGGCACCCGTCCGTCGGGGCCGCGGCGCCGGTTCTCCGCCCACACCTTCGCGTGCAGGCCGGCCACGCGGATCATGAAGAACTCGTCGAGGTTGGACGCGAAGATCGCGGCGAACTTCACCCGCTCCAGCAGGCGCTGCCGGGGATCGGCGGCGAGCTCGAGCACCCGGCGGTCGAAGTCGACCCACGACAGCTCGCGGTTGGTGAACCACCGCGGGTCGGTCGGGTCGACGGCCTCGGTCGGGGCGTCGCCGACCGACGCCGTCTCCGGCAGCTGGTCCTCGGTCATGGCGGGCTCCTCGTCGAGCATGGGCGGCGCCAGCCTATGGTCGCGGTGTGATCACCACGTTGCCAAGCGGTGAACGTCGCGACCCGCGTAACGCGGCGGTCACGACGCGCCCTCAGCCCGGTCGGCAGGACCGGGGAGTCGCGCCCCGTCCGCCCAGGTGGGCGGTGGTCCTCACGGCGGTGGTCCTGCCGGCGGGCGGTGGTCGTCACCGCGGCGCTCGGCGCGGCGACGGTCCTACTCCCAGCGGAACGTCGCCGTTGCCGCGGTCAGCGTGACGACCGCCCACGTGCCGAGCGTCAGCAGCAGGTGCCAGGGAACGACCTCGCCATCGGCGAGCACCGTCCGCAGGCCGCTCGACAGCGCCGCGGTCGGCAGCAGCTCGAAGAGCTCCCGCGCCCCGCCGAACTCGCTGAGCGGAAAGGCGATCCCGCCGACGCCGAGCAGCACGAACCAGATGATGTTGGCCGCGGCCAGGGTCGTCATCGCGCGCAGCGTGCCCGCCAGCAGGAACGCCATCCCGCAGAACGCGGCGGTCCCGAGCCCGATCAACGCGACGACCGACAGGACCGCGGTCACCGGCTCGCCCGACGGCGTCCAGCCCAGGGCCAGCCCGACCGAGCACAGGATCACGATCTGGAACAGCTCGATGAGCAGCACCGCCAGCGTCTTGGCGCCGAGCAGCACCGAGCGGGGCAGCGCCGTCGCCCCCAGCCGCTTGAGCACGCCGTAGTGGCGATCGAAACCGGTCGCGATCGCCTGGCTCGTGAACGCCGCCGACATGATCGCCAGCGCAAGGATCCCGGGGACGAAGAAGTCGGCGCGGTCACCGTCGACCTCGATGAACGACACCGTCGTGCAGACGACGAGCAGCCCGATCGGCACGATCAGGCTGAGCATCACCTGCTCGGCGTTGCGCATCATCAGGACGAGCTCCATCCGCGTCTGGTTGCGGACCATCCGCGCCAGCGGCGCCCGTCCGGGTCGCGGGGTGAACGTGCCGGGACCGGCGTCGACGCCCGAGATCGACGTGTCGACGCCGGGGGTCGCCCGACCGGGCTCGAGGTCGTCGAAGGCCGGGGCGCTCATGCGCGCAGCTCCCGCCCGGTGTGCTCCAGGAAGACGTCCTCGAGCGTGCGGTGCTTGACCTGCAGGCCCTCGACGAGCACGTCGCGCTCGGCGCACCACGCGGTGACCGTCGCGACGAGCCGCGGGTCGACGGCCCCGGCGACGACGTAGACGCCCGACGCCGGCTCGCTCGCGACCGTGCCGTCGGCGAGGCGCTCGCGGAGCCCGTCGAGCGGCAGTCCCGGCGTGGCCCGGAAGCGCACCTCCCGATCGGCGCCGCTGCGGATCAGCTGGTCCGGGGTGCCGGACGCGATGACGCGGCCGTGATCGACGATCGCGACGTGGTCGGCAAGCCGCTCGGCCTCGTCCATGTGATGCGTGGTGAGCAGCACGGTGACGCCGTCGCGGCGCAGCGACTCGATGATCCGCCAGGTCTCGTGCCGGGCCTGTGGGTCGAGTCCCACCGTCGGCTCGTCGAGGAACACGAGCTCGGGCCGGCCGACGATCGCCATCGCCAGCGACAGGCGCTGCTGTTGTCCGCCCGAGAGGCGGCGGTACGGGGTGCGGTTGACCGACTCCAGCCCCAGGCGTTGCAGCAGCCGCTCCGGGTCGAGCGGGTCGGCGGCGTACGACGCGACGAGCCGCAGCATCTCGCCGCAGCGGGCCCCCTGGTACACGCCGCCGCTCTGCAGCATCACGCCGATCCGCGGCCGCAGGTCGTCGGTTTGGCGCACCGGATCGAGACCCAGCACGCGGACGCGGCCGCGGGTGGGGCGCCGCAGACCGACGCACGTCTCGACCGTCGTCGTCTTGCCGGCGCCGTTGGGCCCGAGCAGGGCGAACACCTGCGCGCGCGGGACGGTGAGCGACAGGTCGTCGACCGCGACGTGCTCGCCGTAGCGGCGGACGAGCCCGTCGATGACGACCGCGGGCTCCGCGGCGGAGGGTCCACCGGATGGCGGCGGGTCGGCGAGGACGGCGTCGGGCAACCCGACGCATGATGCCCGAACGGTCACGTCGCGGGACACGACGTCGGGGTGCCTGGCGGGTCGGCCACACCCGCGTGCGCTCGTTCGGAGCGCACGCCGGCCGCGGGGCGGCGCGTCGGCCGGCGCCCCGGTCCGGGCGCTCAGACGTCGTCGTGGCGCCGGATCACCCGGGCGGGTACGCCGACCGCGGTCACGCGCGCGGGAAGGTCTTCGGCGACGACCGCGCCGGCGCCGACGACCGTGCCCGCTCCGACGGAGCGGCCCTGCACGACGACGCTGTTGGCCCCGAGGTTCACGCCCTCGCCTAGCCGTACGTGGCCCGACACGCTCGCTCCGGGGGCGATCGTGACGAACGGCTCGAGCACGGCGTCATGGCCGACGATGCAGTTCTTGTTGAGCGCGGCGAACGGGCCCAGGTCGATGTCGGTCGACACGGCCGCCCCGGCGAGGACGACGCTGCCCTCCCCCACGCGCACGTGGTTGCCGATCCACGCCGTCGGGTGGACGACGACCGGGAAGCGCTCCGGTCCGGTCACGCCGAGGTCGGCGAGCTCGCCGACGACGGCCCGCCGGCCGGCGGGCCCACCGATCGCGACGACGACCGTGGTGTCGGGATGCTCGGCCGCCCAGCCGGCCCCGCCGAGCACCGGCAGATCGCGCAGCTCGCTGCCGTGGCGGGACGCATCGCCGTCGAGGAACCCGACGATCCGCCACGTCGGCCCGGCGGCGTTGACGTCCTCGATCGCCTGACAGACCTCGCGGGCGGACCCGCCCGTCCCGAAGATCACCAGATCGCGCACCGGGCGATGATCGCACGGCGATCGGTCCTCTCCGTCGTCGGGCCGGGGGCGCTGCGGCCCCGCACCGACCGCTCCGGGGCCGCAGCGCGCTACCGTCCGGCAGGTGCTGGCCCTGCTCTACGACGTGCACGGCAACCTCGCCGCGCTCGAGGCCGTCATCGGCGACGCCGAGGCCGCGGGCGCCGACGGCTGGGTGATCGGTGGCGACGTCAGCGCGTTCGGCGGCTGGCCCGAGGAGACGCTGGCGCGCCTGCGCGAACTGCCCGACGCGCGATGGCTGCGCGGCAACCACGAGCGGTGGGCCCGCGAGCCCGAAACGATCCCGCCGGTGCCCCTGGCGGTCCACGGCCGTGCCGCGTGGGTGGATGCGCTCGGCGGTCCCGACGCGCCCGACGTCCGCGCGCTGTACGAGCTGCCGACGTGGCAGCCGATCCCCGGCGGCGAGGCGTGGCACGGATCGCCGCGGAGCGACATGGACGGGTTCCTGCCCGACCCGTCCCCCGGCGAGGTCGACCTGCTGGAGGGCCGCACCCCGGGCCTGCTCGTCGTCGGCCACACCCATGTGCCCGTGCACCGCGACGTGGTCCGCCCCGACGGCGGCAGGACGACGATCTTCAACCCCGGCAGCGTCGGCCTGCCGTTCGACGACGACCCGCGCGCCGCCTACGGGCTGCTGCGTCCCGACGGCCACGTCGAGTCGCGACGGGTGGACTACGACGTGGAGCGTGCCGTCGCCCGCCAGCGCGAGCGCTGGGGCGACGCGCCGTGGTCGGGCGTCGTCGCCCGGACGCTGCAGAACGGGCACCCCGCCACCGACCGAGAGCAGCAGGACGCATGAGCACGCCCCCGAGTCCCGCCGATCCCGTCGGCACCGAGCACCCCGTCGACCTGGTCGCGTCGGTCGGTCCGCTGGACGGCACCGTCGCCCTGCTGCGCGAGCTGCTGCACGCGGCCCGCGCGACGCAGGCGATCGCGGTCGTCGCGGCCGGTCCGGACGACCCCGACGGCGCACCGGCCACGGTCGACGTGGAGCGTCTGTCGCCCGTCGAGGTGACGATCGGTGCGCACGTGCTGCACCTGCCGCACGCGATCGAGCTGGACGCCGAGGTCCCACCGCTCCCGGAGTTCCGTGCGCTGCCGCTGTTCGACGCCGACCCTGAGACCGGTGACGTCGCCGCCCCGCTCGGTGGCGTGGAGCACTACGCGCGTGAGACCCAGCGTGCCGCGTCGCTGCTGGGTCCCGCCGACGTCCTGCAGCTGCGGTGGGATACCACCCGTCCCCGGACCCCGTTCTCGGTGACCGCCCGCGGCGATGGTGGCGAGCCGATCGTCCTGGGCGTCGGCGAGGAGGCGTTCCCGATGCCCGAGGGCTGGCCGGACGCCGCGACGCTCGAGACCCGGATCGTCGACGATCCGCGTCGCGGCGGCTGACGACCGTCGGGTCCCGCCGACGGCCACCCACCGCAGCGACGGGCGCGGTGCCGTGGGGCACGCCCGGGCCCCGCAGGACCGGGCCGCGCGGACCGGGGCCGATCTGGCATCATACCCGCCTCTATGGCCCGACCTTCTCGTTCCCCTGCGCGCCCGGGCGCCGGCCGCCGGTCCCCCAAGGGCGGCGTCCGTCGTACCCCCAAGCTGACCAAGGAGCAGGTGGCGCAGATCGACCACCTGCACGTCGACGCCCTCCGTGCCCTGGTGACCGAGAAGGGCAAGATCCGCTCGCGCCGCGCGACCGGCCTCAACGCCCGCGACCAGAACCGGGCGGCCCGCTCCGTCAAGCAGGCCCGCGAGCTGGCGCTCCTCCCCTACCCGCACCCGCGGATGATCTCGATGCCCGGCCGTGAGGATCGCGGCGAGGATCGCCCGGAGCGTGGCGGTCGCGGTGGTGGCCGCGGCGGCTACGGCGGTGGCGGCGGTCGCGACCGCGACTGATCCGGACCCTCGGGTCCACGGAGCTTTCAGGAGCCCGGCCTCGGCCGGGCTCCTTTGCGTTTGGGGCCGGCTGCCGGGTGGCCAGCGACCCGTGCCGGGGCGGCGGCAGAACCCTCCGACAGGTGGAAGTTCATGACGCCATCCCCGCGACGGAGCCGCCGCGCTGCCCTCAGCGGGTCTTGACCAGCTCCTGGTGGGGGTCGATCCCCCAGCGGCGGGCGACGGCGGTGTGCTCGGCCCCCAGCGGCCACTGGTCGGCGCGGACCTCGCCGTCGTACACCGGCGATGCGCCCTTCAGGGCCATGCTGCCGCTGTTGTCGCCCAGTGCGGTGATCCGCTCGAGCTCGGTCGGTGTCAGGCGCACGTGGGCCGGGACGGCGGCCAGCTCGGCGCGCTTCTCCTCCACCGTCCGCACCGGTACGGCACCGCCGGGCATCTCGGCGATGATCGTCGGGGCCACGCAGGCGACCGCCGGCTGCGACAGCGTCCACTGGACGGCGACCTGCATCGGCGTGAGCCGGTGGGGACGACCGATCCGCTCGACCTGGTCGACGACCGACCGGCCGCGCTCGATCCACCCGTCGGGCCGGTAGCGGCGGTGGTCCTGCTCCGGGAGCGGCGTGTCGGGGTGCAGGTCGCCCCAGAAGATCCCGCCGTAGTCGGTGACCCGCGTGAGGACGCGCACCCCGTGGTGCTCGCAGGCGCGCAGGACGAGCCCGGCCGGCCACGGCTCCATCGGGCCGAGGATGAGCATCGCCCAGTCGATCGCCTCGCCGAACCGGTCCAGGCAGCTCAACAGGTCCAGGACGAACCCGTTGGCCGGGCCGGGCGCGATCCCGATCCCCCGCGTCAGGCCCTGGTCGCGCAGCGCGACCATCCCGTCCCAGACCGCCTCGGACGTGTACCCGACCAGGTCGGGGTTGTGGAGCAGCAGTAGGTCGAACCGGTCGGCGCCGCACCGCTCGAGGCTGCGCTCGGCCGCCATCCGCAGGTAGTCGGCGTACCCGTCGGGGCCGCGCAGCGTCGGGTCGGTGAACCGCGGGAACCCCTTGGCCCCCTGCCGCTCGCCGGTGTAGAAGTCGTGGCCGATCGCGCCGACGAGCCGCACCCGCTCGCGGGGCAGGTCGGACGCGGCGATCGCACGGCCGACATCGGAGTCGCCCTGGCCGGCGCCGTAGACGTCGGCGGTGATGACCGTCGACAGCCGCTCGTCGGGCCGCATGAGGGTGGTGAACTCGTCGTCCTCGAGCGTCCGGCCGTAGTGGAGGAACCGTCCTCCACTCCAGGCCCCGAGCGCGACATGCCCCAGATCCACCATGCGCCGAAGGGTACGCGGCGCGGGCATGGGACCGTGGCCCGGCATCGCCGGCCGGCCGCCGTCGCCGCGCCGGACCCGTTGCCGGGATGCCGGTCCGAGAGGTCGACGGTCGGCCGTTCTCGTTCAGCGGTCCCGGTCGACGCCGGCTACGGTGCCGGGACCCAGGCGCGAAAGCCGCTGATCCGTCGCGGGTCACCGGGGAGCTCGCACAGCTCCGGGGCCACGACCGGCCCGATCGCGACGGTCCGTCCCGCGGCCAGGCCGCGGCGCAGGGCGTCGCAGTCGTCGACGACCGTCGCGCCCGGTCGCCCGTGCGCGCCGAGCGACCACGCCGGCACCGCGCCGAGGGTCAGCACCGGCCGATCCGGGATCGGCGGTGCGTCCTCGTCCATCGCCGCTGCGTGCCGCTGCCACACGCCCGGCGTGGCGGCGAGGAGGACCACGACGAGGCCCGCCGTGCCGGCCAGCGCCACCGCCGGGCGGCCCAGCAGCGTGACGACGGCCGGGACCACCAGGACGACCGCGAGCGCGAGGACCCCCGCCCCGAGCGCCCACAGCGCGTGCTCGCCCGGCAGCACGTGGAGCGGGTCGCCGTCGACGGCAAGGACGTCGATCGCCAGCCATGCCTGCACCGCGAGCACGACGCCCGCGAGGACCGGAACGATCCGCGGCCACCGGAACCCCTCACCCGCCAGCGACCAGCCGGCGGCCGCCAGCAACGCCCACGCCGGCAGCAGGTAGCGCACGCCGCCGACCGCCAGCCCGGGCTCGGAGAGGATGCCGGTGGCGGGCGCCACCGTCCATGCCGCCGCCCCGATCAGGCCGCAGAGCGCGAGCAGCCGCCGCGGCCCCGGACGGTCCCGGGCGACGATCACGATCGCGAGCAGACCGAGGCCGAGCACCGGCCAGGCGAACCGGGCGTAGAGCTCGCCGGCCAGGTCGAGCATCGCCCGCGGGTGGTCGATGAAGCGGCCGTCGACCGCGGCGATGACGTCGGGCACCGGGTCACCGAACGACGTGGCCAGCAGCGGCCACGCCGGGTGGCCGTGCAGGATCAGGTTGCGGGCCATCCAGATCCCGCCGACGAGGATCGCCGCGCCCAGTGCGACGAACCAGGCCGGGCGGGCGCGGACGTGCCGCCACGCCTCCCGCCGGACCCGCCACAGCGCCAGCAGCCCGAGCAGCACCCCGCAGGCGGCCGTCGTCTTGACACCGACCGCGACGAGCAGCCCGACGAGGCCGACGAGCGGGCCATCGAGGGCGACCGGGCGACGGTCCCCGCCGGACGCGATCGTTCCGTCGCGAGGCTCTGCCGTCCCGTCGGCGGCCCCGTGCACCGGCGGGCCCTCCCCGAATGTCGCCCCGGGCTGCGCCTCGGTGGTCGCCCGCCCAGCCCGCCAGGCGGGCGCGACCGCATCGACGACGAGCGTCGCCCCGCAGAGCATCAGCGCCGCGGTCACGAGCTCGTTGGACGCCTGTCCGGCCGCGACCACCACGGGGATCGCCAAGGCGGTGCTCGCGGCGGCACCCCAAGCCGCGGACGGGGCGCCGCCGAGCGTCCGCGTGAGCGTCCAGATCGCCACGACGAGCAGGCCGAGCCCCGCGGGCGACAGCAGCAGGCCGGCCGCGGTCGATCCCGTGACGGTGATGATCCATGCAGCGGCCAGCTCCGACCCGACGGGGTACGCCTCGACCGGCAGACCGTCGACGGTGTGCGGCAACGCGCCGGCACCGTCGATCATGACCGGCAGGCCGCCCAGCGCGTCCCCGGGCGCCCAGGCCGCCGGGAGCGCCAGGTGGTACAGCAGCCCGTCGTAGCCGATGACGGGCACGTCGAGCGTCAGGGCGGCCAGCACCGCGACGCCCACGGCGACGGTGATCAGCAGGCGTCGCTCGTCGACGGTCGTCGCCCTCGACGGTGGTCCTACGGGTACGCGCCACAGCACGAGCCCCGACAGCAGCAGCGCCCCGACCCCGCCGACGGCGGCGGTGCCGACCGGGACGACGAGCGTCAGCAGACCGCAGAGCTGCACCGCCAGCCACGCCCAGACGACGGTCGCCAGGCCGCGCAGGAGCGGCTCGGGGCGCACCGTGCGGCCCGCCAGCCGTCGGGCGGCGAGCACGAGCAGCCCGACGACCGCGAGACCCCCGAGCGTGTGCAGCCACCAGGGCACGGCGCTACCGGAGCGGGTGGCGGACCACGGCGACGAGGTCCAGGCTGTCGTCGACGTCGTCGGCGCCGAGCCGGAAGTCGTCGGCAGTGATGCTCGCCGACTGCTCGTCCCCGCCGCGACGGGTCAGGGTCAGGGCGGTGTCGTAGGCCAGGCGCATCACCCATCGCGGCATGCGGTGGCGCAGCCCGCAGCGGTCCAGCCGCAGCAGCCGCTCCATCCGGGCCTTCTCGCCGTCCTGGAACTCGAGGTACCGCTCGGATCCGTGCAGCCCGAGGATCTCGACCTCGGCGAACCGGTCGTCGAGCAGGGCCCGCAGCGTCGGCACGTCGTACTCGATCTCGTGGTAGGGGTCGACGATCTCGTCCGGCCGCGCGAACGTCAGGCGGTTGGGGGTGACGAGGACCGCCACGCCATCGTCACGCAGCACCCGCGCGATCTCCCCCACGGCCTGGCCGGGTCGGGTGACGTGCTCGATCGAGTGGACCGACACGAGCCCGGCGAACCGGCCGCTCCAGGCGTCGGGCAGCTTCCGCATGTCGTGGACGTGCGTCTCGCGGTCCTGCCCGGCGAGCGCGGCGGCGCTGACGTCGACCCCGACCGTCGTGCGCGGCGCCAGCTCGCGGAAGGAGTGGCCGACCCCGCAGCCCAGGTCGAGCGTCTCGCCGTCGGTCGGCAGGAGATCGGCGATCTGACGGTACGCCGCGACGTGCCGTTGGAAGGTGGGGTTGAACGCGCCCTCGGGGGACGTGACGCGTTCACCGGTGACGAGGGGCCCGGGCACGCGGGCCATCCTACGGACCGTCGTCGCCGGGCGACGACGCCGTCCTCCGTCCCGGCGGCCACCCGTGGCGCCGGTCGCGCCCCACGGTCGCGCGTGCAGCGGTCGGGGCGCTCGGGTCGGGTGTGTTGCCGAGCGGTGCCTACTCGGCCGGCGCCAGTGGGCGCACGCGCCACAGCGGCCGTCGGCGCTGCGACCACTGCATCGCGGGGCGCTCGACGAGCTCGTGGATGATCCCGCCGATCACCACCGACGCGGCGACGACCGACAGGTAGTACATCGCCCACCGCCCGAGCACCGTGCTCTGGTCGGCGCCGACCTCGCGGAACTCGAAGCAGACGATGCCGTGGACCATGAAGATCGAGTAGGAGCGCTCGCCGATCCAGTTGACGAACCGGATCCGCACGACCGGCCACGTCGTGCGTCCGGCGATCTGCCACAGCACGACGCCCGCCAGGATCAGTCCGGCGGCAGCGGTGTCGAGGAAGCGCTCTCCGGCGCTGCCCATCGTCACCCAGCTCGACATCTTGTAGGCGACGAGGAGCCCGATGATCGGCATCGCGACGGCGAGGGCCGGAGCGGCCCGCCAGGTCGCCAGCCGAGGCCCGATGCGCACCTCGAGCAGCGCGACGAGCACCCCGGGCACGAACGCCACGAGCCCACCGATCGGCGAGTGCGACGCGGTCGTGGCGTCGGGCAGCCAGGTCTGGGCGAACACGGTGGCCACGACAACGACCGCCGTGAGCACCGCGACGGCGAGGAGCGGCCCGACCCGGCGCCACCTGCGCACGAGGACGAAGCTGACCCACGCCAGCAGCGGCAGCGCGAAATAGAAGACGACCTCGACGTTGAGGCTCCAGGCGTGGGCGACCACCTGGTTGACCGGCTGCGGGTCCCAGACCTGCGCGAAGGCGAACATCGCCACGATGCCCTCGGTGCTGGACCCGAGGGTGCCGTAGAGCGCGAGCACGATCAGGCAGACCGCCCAGAACGTCGGGCCGACCCGTCCGACGCGGTGACGGGCGTAGCGCTCCAGCGACGGCCACCGGGCGTCGGGGCGGTACAGCGCCGAGAGGTACGGCCGCGACAGCAGGTACGCCGACAGCGCGAAGAACGCCCAGACCGAGATGTTCAGGCCCTGGATCCCTGCGCCGAGGGTGGAGCCGTACTCCTCGTAGGCCAGGCCGCCGGTGGCGAGGAACACCGCGCCGGTGGCGGTGTGGCTGGCCATCACCCCGAGCATCGCCCAGCCGCGGATGGCGTCGCCACCGCGCAACCATCGCATCCGTTCGCGGATCGTGTGGTGGGTCGGCGGCCCGTCGTCCGGCCCGGACGCCGGTACGGCCGTCCCCGGCGTGATCGCCGACGGGTCCCCGCCGGCGGCGTGTGCACTCGCTGCGGCTCCTGCGTCGCCCGCGGCGACGACCGACACCGGCTGCCCGGGCGTCGCCGGCGACGCACCGTCCCCGACGACGACGCCGGGGCCGGTGGCTCCGCCGCCGAGCGCCTCCACCTGCGGTCCGCCGGCCGGAGCGGGCGGCTCCGCCGGACCAGACGGTGGACGACGACGCGTCAGGCGCTGGCCGAGGGCGATCCCCGGCAGCTCGACGAACCGGTACAGCACCGCGGACCCGAGGATCGCGACCGGCAGCGCGACCGCGCCAAGCGCGAGGAACCCCAACATGCCCTTCTCGTCGGGTGCGATGTGTGGCAGCAGCAGCCCGAGGACCGGGAAGTGGATGAGGTACAGGCTGTAGGACCGCGCGCCGATCCAGCGGGCGACCGGGCTGTCGAGCCGCAGCGGGGGACGACCGCCCTGCCACTCCACCCCGAGCAGGCAGAGCAACAGCAGGCCGGCACCGACGATCTGCATCGGCACCGACACGGCGAGGGCGGCGCGCAGTGCGCTCTCGACCTCGCTCCGGAACGCGTCGGGGTCCTGCGTCGCCAGCTCGGCGGCGGGCGCGAGCGTCTGCGTCAACCAGACCTGTAGCGGCTCCGAGCCGATCAGGATGAGGAAGCCGAGCAGCGCCAGCCACAGCGTCACGTCGCGACGACGTCGCGACACCCACTGCCAGAACGGGGCATGTGCCTCCAGCAGCGCCACCGCCAGGCCGGGGATGAACAGCCACTGCAGCGGGCCGGGACCGTCGAAGAACGGGCTCTGCGCGAACCGCAGTGCCAGGGTGAGCGCGACGATGCCACCGAAGCCGGCGACCATGCCGCGCATTCCCCACCGGCGCCCGAGCAGGAACCAGATCCAGCCGACGAGCGGCAGGACGAGGTAGCCGAGCGCCTCGACCCGCACCGTCCACGTCGGGGCGAGCGGGGCCACCCAGCTGAACACCGTGCCGGCGTGGTTCCAGCCGCCGTTGACGAGCAGCAGCGTCTTGATCGACGTCCACGTCTCGAGCGGGCCGCCGCGCAGCATGACGAGCCACACCACCACGCCGGCGCAGAGCGCCCAGTACCCGGGCATGACCCGCAGCACCCGGCGGATGTAGAAGTTCTTGGTGTTCGGTCGACGCTCGCGCCCGAGCGCCCACGCGATGAACGGCCGGGCCAGCAGGTAGGCCGAGAACGCGAAGAAGAGGTTGACGAGCCGGGCCGGTGAGAGCACGGCGTGCAGGCCGATCTCGCCCCCGAACGTGGCGGCCGCGTCGCGGCCGGGCATGTTGTCCCACCCCAGCGACGCGTACGTCGACTCGGCGAACGCGATGTGCGCGACGAAGACGAGGAC
>JBFWKS010000099.1:0-13135 GCA_050252545.1 Solirubrobacteraceae bacterium | reverse complement strand
GAGACCCGCTCTGTGGTGCCGAAGAACACGATCCCGGCCTCCTCCAGCAACGGATGCTCGCTGGCGACGTCGACGACGATCATGGGGGTCGGCACGTCGCCAGCCCTGACCGTGTCGAGGTAGGCGGCGGTGAGGTGCTCCTCGCCGACGAGCGTCACCGTGGCCGCCGGGCCGGCGTTGCTGACCACCGCGTCGCACGCGACCTGCAACGTCGGGCCGCCTTCGGCCGGGCGCACGGCCACCGCGTGGGCACGGCCGTCCCGCACCAGGATCCGCTCGGCCTCGACACCCAGCCGCACCTCTCCGCCGTGCCGCTCGATGACGCGACCGAGCTCCTCGAGCACGCTCCCGGTCCCGCGTGGACCGTAGCCGTAGCGGCGGAACGCACCCTTCTCGGTCACGTAGGTGAGGACCGCGTGGGCGGACACCTCGTCGGCGTTCACGCCGAACGCTCCCGCCGCGATGCTGCGGGCCAGGCGCTGCACCGCGCCACCGGCGCGGGTGCGCCGCACCAGCTCGGCCAACGTTCCGTCGGCGCCGTCCGGGCGTACCCACCTCCGCATCGCCCGTCGACCCAGACGGCGACCGACGCCGTCGACCAGCAGCCGAGCGATCGGGTTGGTCGTATCGATCGTGCGTCGCCCGAGCCGCACGACGACGCCCCTTCGCGGCGCGCGGACGTCGTAGCGCGCCCCGACCTCGTGGAAGAGGCGCTCCATCGGCCCGCCCAGCTCCAGGGCGATCCCGCCCTGCGGCAGCAGGAACCCCTCGTGCTCGATCGTGCCCGCGCGCCCCCCGATCCAGTCGTCGCGATCGAGCACCAGCACCCGGCGCCCGCAGTGCGCCAGCCGGGCGCCGGCGGCGAGCCCGCCGACACCGGCCCCGATGACCACGACGTCGAACCGCTCGGCCGGCGCGCCATCGGCCTCGTGAGTGACCCCGTGCTCCGGCATCAGAGGATCATGCTGATCGCCCCGTTGGGGCTCAGCCGCTCCATGTCGAGCTCGGCCCGTCGGATGCGGAAGAGGAAGCCCTCGTCCGTCCGCAGCAGCGTGTGCCTGTATCGCGCGACGAACGTGTCCTGGTGTCCGTGGCGGAACCGATACACCAACGCCGTGGCCGAGACGTCGACCTCGTCGTCCCGTACGTCGGTCAGCCGTACGTTGGTCACCAGGCGACGCGTGCGCGAGTAGGGGAACTCGCGATGGGCGTGGCGGCTCTTCAGGCGCTTGACCCTCCAGGTCAGGCGCAGGTAGTCGTCGTCGATCAGCGTCAGGTCGGTCCGCGGATCGGCGTTGGGCGTGTCGGTGCTCGGCACGACGAAGCGGCAGGGGTCGGCGAACAGGACGACCCAGCGGTCCAGCTCCCACTCGTCGAGCATCGCCGCCTCCTCGGTGAGGAACTCCTCGACCGCCAGGCGCAGAGCCATGGCTTCGGTGAGTCCCGATCCCGGCAACACGGAGGGGTTGGTCATCGATTCTCCTTCACAGCATGCTGCTTCCGCCGTTGACGCTCACGACCTGGCCGGTGATGAACGACGCCGCGTCCGTGGCCAGGAAGACCACGGCGGCGGCGACCTCGTCGACCGTCGCCGCCCGGCCCATCGGGATGTCGCCGATCGCCTCCTCGACGACCGGCCTCATGACGTCGGGCATCGTCGAAGGGTCGTCGTACCATCCCTGCACCAGCTCGGTCACCACGATCGAGGGAGCGACGCAGTTGACCCGGATGCCGCGCGCTGCGAACTCCCGCGCCAGCCCGACGGTCAGGCCGTGCACCCCGCCCTTGGCGCCGTTGTACATCGTGTGCTGCGCCAGCCCGTTGCGTACCGACTCGGCGCCGGTGTTGACGATCGATCCGCGCCCTGCGGCGATCATCGTGGGCAGCACCGCTTGGGCGCAGTGCACGGTGGTGAGGAGGTTGCGGCTGATCGTGTCGGCGATCGACTGGTCGTCGTGATCCAGGAACGGCCGGATCACCCCGCCTCCCGCGTTGTTGGCCAGCACGTCGACGCGGCCCCAGCGCTCGACCGCGACGGCGACGAGATCCCGCGCACCGGTCCCGGTCGACAGATCGCCGACGAAGGCCATCGCGCGCTCCGGGTCCGGATCGATCTCGGTCGCCGTCGCGCCCACCTGCTCGTCGACGTCGGCCAGGAGGACCCGGTGGCCGGCCCCATGCAGGCCTCGAGCGATCGCCTTGCCGATCCCGCGCCGTGCGCCGGTGATGATCGCGACCGGGGCCTCGTCGCTCACGTGCCGGCCCCCACTCCGGCGGGCGCGGAGGCCGGCACGTCGAGGGTCGTCGTCGGTCGATCCTCCCAGTCGTCGGTCGGCACTCCACGCACCCGGGCGTGCCACTCGCGCCAGAACGCCCGCATCTGCAGCTCGTCGGACTCGTTGCCGGGTCGCCGCAGCATGCCCCGCGACACGTCGTTCCACTCCTGGCCGCCGGCGTCGAAGCCGATCTGGCAGGACTCCAGCGCCTCGACGTCGTCGGGCGTCGCGAACCCGCCCGGGCCGAGGAACTCGAGGAAGTTGCGCAGCCGCATCTCGAGCGTCGGGCCGGCCTCCTCTACCGGTGCCAGCGCCCACGCGTTGATCTCCATGTAGTCGGGCCGGCGGGGCTCGAACGTCCGGATCGTGGTCGCGAGGATGTCGTTGATCACCAGGTTGGGGAAGATCAGCACGTTGCGGTTCCATTCCGAGATCCGCTCGGCACGGTCCTCGCCGTACTTGTCGACGAGACGTCGGCGCACGGCCTCGATCGGCGCTCGGTGCTCCTCGCCCATCTGCGGGACCCAGCGCGCCACGGGACGGCCCCACGGGACCCAGGTCTCGACGACGGCGTGCCCGTTGCCCAGCGACCGCGCTTCGCCGCCGATGCCCTTCTTGCCCTTGCCACCGTCCATGGCCATGCCCCCGACCTGGGCGACGTACTCGAAGTACGTCTGATGCGTCGGCATGCCGTGGTACCCGTCGAGGCTGTTCTCCGGGAGCAGCTTCCAGTTGGCGCGCGAGCTGTAGCGGTGGGTGCCGGAGACGACGCGCATCCCGCCGTCCTCCAGCGACTGGTCCTGGATGAGGTCGAGGTACTCCTTGGCCCCGGCCAGGTAGTCCTCCAGGCTCTCGATCTCGGGCCAGTAGCTCATGAACCAGAACCCGCGGTACTGGGCCAAGCGCGGCACCGGGGTCAGTCCGCGCTCGGCCTTGTCGAACGCGCTGTCCGCGTAGGCCTCCTTGCCAGGGATGCCGACGAGCTTGCCGCGGGTGTTGAACGTCCAGGCGTGGTAGAAGCACTGGAACGCCTTCTGGTTGCCCGCGTCCTGTCGGCAGACGATCGCGCCGCGATGCGGGCAGGTGTTGTAGAAGGCACGGACCTCGCCGTCGTCGCTGCGGACGAACATGATCGAGCGGCCGTTGACGATTCGTCGGCGGAAGTCACCGGGCTTCTCGAGCTCGGAGTCGTGCCCGAGGTACAGCCAGCAGCGCTCGAAGATCCTCTGGCGCTCCAGCTCCAGGATCTCGGGCGAGGTCATCGTGGACCGGTGAACGCGGAAGAGCCCTCCTTCGCGGTCGTCCCGGATGAGGTCGTCGAGCGGTACCGACATCGCGCGTCAGCTCCTGGCGAGCGGCGCCAGCTCGGCGGCGACCGGGGTTCCGAGGGCGAACTTGTCGTTGACGTCGCAGTTGCCCCAGATGTCAGCGACGGCGTAGAGGATCTCGCCCTTCCACTCGAACGGCTCCCAGTCCGGTGCGAAGATCAGCAGGCCACCGGTCCAGATCTCGATGCGGTGCCCACCCGGCTCCTTGAAGTACAGAGCGGTGGCACCACTGGTGCCGTGCCGGCCCGGGCCCCAGTCCAGCTCGTAGCCGTTGTCGATGAGCGTCGTCGCCAGCCGCAGCAGGTCCTCCACCGATTCGATGAAGTACGCCAGGTGGTGGAACTTCGGCCCCTTCTCGGCTCGGTTGCGCACCATCGAGATCTCGTGGGAGACGCTCGTGCGGCTCAGCCACGAGAAGACCCGCTCCTCCTGGGGGCCGGTGCCGAAGTACCGGTGGTGCACCCCGAGGACGTCCGAGAAGAACGCCTGCTCGTCGGCGGGCTCGTCGACGTTGATGCCGACGTGGTCGAGGCGGCGAGTGCTGGCACCCCCCATGCTCAAGGTGATCGGGTGGCTCGGAAAGCGCGATCGCAGGTCGGCGGGCGCCTCGAACGCCGTGACCTCGGAGTAGACCTCCAGCGGGATGCCGCTGGGCGACCGCAGCCGCAACGCATCACCGTGACCGGCCTCGTCGGAGCCGTCGACCCACACCGACTCCAGGCCCAGCGACTTGACCTTCGCCTCGATCGCGAGGACGTCGTCGCGCGTGGCGGCTCGCCAACCGATGTGACCCAGCTCGGCGGTGTCGGACCGCACGAGCTTCAGGGTGTGGTGGTCGAAGTCCTGCCAGGCGCGCAGGTAGGCGACGTCGTCGTCCTGCGAGGTCACGCGCAGGCCCACGAACTCGGTGAGGAAGCGCGTCGAGGCGGCCACGTCGGGCACCCGCAGCTCGACGTGTCCGATGTGCGAAACGGTCATGGTGAAGTCGACCCTCCAAGGTCACGGCTTCGGGCGTCTGGGCCTCTTGCCCGACCGAGTCTCGGCCAGGTCGGAGCGGCCGGGCAACCGGCTTTCGGCTATACGGGAACGACCTCGGCCTCGGCCTGGTCGACCCGGTCTCGCGCATCACCGACGCGCCGGGTGATGTAGGTCGCCGCGCGCACGATCCCGTGCGTGTAGAGCTGACGGTTCTCGCGGAACCGATAGGCCGGGGCGGCGACGCTGATCGCGGCCACCACGGTGGGCCCGGGGGCGAAGATCGGCGCAGCGACGCAGCAGACGTCCTCGACCGCCTCGCCCTGCTCGGTGGCGAACCCCCGCTCGCGCACGGTCGCCAGCTCCTGGTCCAGGCGAGCTCGATCGGTGATGGTGCGGGCGGTGACGGCGGGCAGCCCCCCATGCTCGATGACGTCGTCGAGGGCCGACGAGGGGAGGTTGGCGAGCAGGGCCTTGCCCACGGCGCTGCAGTGCGCATCGAGGCGCGAGCCGAGGGCCGAGACGTCGATCCGCACCGCGGCCGTCCCCATGATCCGGTCGATGTAGACGACCTTGCCCTCGTCGAGGGTCCCCAGATGGACGAGCTCGCCGAATCGCTGCCCGAGCGCCTGCATCACCGGTCGGGCGTGGGTGTGGAAGTCCGTGGTCTCGATGAGCACCCGGTTCAGTGACAGCACGCGCCACCCCACCCGGTAGCGCCCGCGGTGGGTGCGGCGCAGCAGGCCGACGCTCGTCAGCGACGCGAGCAGCGCGTGCGCCTTGGACTTCGAGACCCCGAGCGCACCTGCGACCTCGGTCACGCCCCGCTCCGGACACGCGTTGGTGAACAGCGCCAGCACGCGACCGGCGCTGTCGATCGTCAGCAGCATTCCCTCTCCTCCGACGGGATGACCACGGGCCAACCGCTGGACAACTTGCCGTCATACAAGTTCTTCCAGCGTGTACTTGCGACGCTACAAGCCAAATCGACCGTTCGTCAAGTCGGGAGCAGATCTGACGTCGTCCACGGTCTAAGGATCCGACGTTATTCCCTCCCCCGAGGCCCTACACTTGTTTGATGGCAAGTCGACGTGCCGAGCGGGCGAGCCGCAAGGTCGAGTTCCCGTTCGCTCCCCCGCGTAGCTCGGAGGCCACCCCGACGACCCGGGAGGCGCTGATCGCGGCCGCGGCGGTCGCGTTCGGCGAAGCCGGCTACGACGGGGTCACGATCCGGGACGTCGAGCGCCGCGCCGGCGTCAACCGCGGTCTGGTCGCCCACCACTTCGGTACGAAGGACGAGCTCTGGTCGGCAGCGATCGACTGGCTCATGGGCGAAGTCGCTTCGGAGCTCGACCGTTACGCGGACATGCTGGACGTCGTTCCGGCCGGCGATCGACCGGGCATCCTGATGCGCATCTTCGTCCGGTTCGCCAGCCGGCACCCGGAGTTGTTCCAGCTTCTGATCCAGGAGGGCAACAACGACTCGGAGCGATCCCGGATGCTCTCCGACCGGTACATGCGCGAGCTCGAGCGCTTCTGGTGGCAGGCCACGGGCGTCGATCCCGACCTCGACCCCGCCAGCCATGCCATCAGGCACTTCCTGCTACTCGGAGCGAGCAGCACCGTGTTCGCCATGCGCGCCTACTGCCAGCGCATGTTCGGCGTCGATCCGACCGACGAAGCGTTCGTCGAGCGCTCGAGCCACGTGATCGCCGAGATGTGGCAACGGGTCGGCCAGGTCGTCGAGGGCGACCCCGATTCACCCGCCGCTGCCGCGCCTGCGGAATGACCACATCTGGGCCGCCTGCTCGGCGCGGATGAGGAGATCGGGCGCCGGCTCCACCGTCGCCCGGTTGGCGCGCCAGGAGCTGGTCGCACGCCGGCTCAGCGCGGGATCCACCACGCGGGCGGCGAGCTCGTGGGCGGCGCCGTCGACATCGCCGTCGGGCACCGCCCGCAGCGCGAGGCCGCAGCCGGGCGCATCTGCGCCACGCACCTCGAGACCGAGCAGGCTCATCGCCGCCGCCCGCTCCGGGCCGACCAACCGGGCCACCAGCTGGAAGTGCCCTCCACCCGGGTGCACCCCTATCCGCAGGAACCCGGACAGCAGGCGCGCGTCCTCGGCGACCACGCGCACGTCGGCCGACAACGCGAGGTTGAGTCCCGCGCCGACCGCGCCGCCGCGTACCGCCGCGATGGTCGGCACCGGCATCGCGGCCAGCTGCGCGAAGGTCCGGTAGATCGCATCGAACCCGTCGAACGCCTCGGCCTCGGCCGGGTCGCTGCCCGCCGACGCGATCGCGCCCAGATCGGCGCCGGCGCAGAAGAACCCGCCCGCGCTACGCACGACGAGCACCCCCACGGACGGGTCCTCGGCGACGCGACGCAGTGCCTCGGAGAGCTCGTGCGCCATGCCGACCGTCAGCGCGTTGCGCCGACGGTCGGCCGTCAGGACGATCTCGGCGACCGGCCCGGCGACGTGGAGCCGGACCTCGGCGGCGCCCTCGGGTCCGCTCACGCCCCGCCGACCAACCGCTCGGAGCCGTCCCAGTAGGGCGCGCGCAACACCTTGCGCTGGATCTTGCCCACGATCGACCGCGGCAGCGGCTCGACCCGGAACCGCACCGCGGCGGGCTTCTTGTACGAGCCGAGCTTCTCGGTGCAGGCCGCGATCACCGCGTCCTCGTCCAGCGCGTGATCCTCCTCGACGACCACGAGCGCCATCGGCGTCTCGCCCCAACGCTCGTGCGGCACCCCGAACACCGCCACCTCGCGGACGCCCGGAAGCTCGACGATCACCGACTCGAGCTCCGCCGGCCAGATGTTGAACCCGCCCGAGATGATGAGGTCGTCCTTGCGGTCTACGACGTAGAGGTACCCGTTGTCGTCGACCTCGCCGATGTCACCGGTCAGCACCCAACCGTCGACCAGACGCCGGGCCGACATCTCCTCGTCGCCCCAGATGCCGGTCATCTGCCCGTCGCAACGCACCGCGATCTCGCCCGCGGTGCCGTTGGGCACCGGGCGGTTCTCCTCGTCCCGGATCTCCACCTCGGCGAACGCCATGATCCGTCCGGCCGCGTCGAGCGGCCGGGAGCCCTCGACCTCGGTGAACCACTCCTCCGGCCCCATGAACACGACCGGGACCGCCTCGGTCTGCCCGTAGAGCTGGTAGAGCGTGTCACCGAACACCTCGTGGGCGGCCAACGCGGTGGGACGCCGGATCGGCGCGGCCGAGATCACGATCGCCTTGACCTTCGACAGATCCAGGTCGCGGCCCCTCGCCGCCTCGCACATGTCCGCGACCATCGTCGGCACCGCGAAGAAGTAACCGCCTTCGGTCGCGAGCGTGTCGAGCGTGGCCCGCGCGTCGAACCGCGCCTCCAGCAGGTTGGTCGCGCCGTGCAGGAACGCCGGCACGAACAGATAGCCCGACCCGTGCGAGATCGGGCCTGCGTGCTGACAGACGTCGCCGGGGGCGAACGGCGGCAGACCGACCAACCAGTCGCGCTCGGTCGCCATCCAGCTGCGGTGCGTGAACGCGATGCCCTTCGGCTTGCCGGTGGTGCCCGCGGAGTGCCGGATGAGGTGCAGGTCGTCCAGCCCGACCTGCGGATCGGGATCGTCGGCCGGGAATCCGGCCAACCAGTCCTCGTACCCCTCGTCGCGCACGATCACGTGCTCGAGCTCGGGCAGCTCCCGCTCCAGGCCCTCGACCTCGTGCAGGTACTCCCGCGCGACCACGAGGGCGCGGCAGTTCGTCTGGCGGAGCATGTGGGCGTGCGACTCGCGGGCGTTGCGCCGGTACAGCGGGACCCGCACGACGTTGCCGGCGGCGACCCCCAGGAAGAAGTCCGACGACTCCAGGCAATTGTCCTCGAGGACCGCCACGCGGTCCCCCGGGCGGATCCCCAGCGCGGCGAGGCCGTTCGCCAGCCGCAGACCCCGCTCCCACGCCTCGCCGAAGGTCAGCTCGCGCCCTCCGCTGCGGATCGCGATGCGGTCGCGGTGGAAGCCCGCCGCGCGTCGCATGGCCGACCGTACGTCCAACATGTCCCTACGCTCCTCGTGTCGTTCGCGCCGGTGGAGGGCCCACCGGCCGGCCGAGTGTCCGGCCCCGACGACCGGTCCGGCAACGGCGGTGTCGATAACCGGGACAGGAGCGCCGACGCGCCCGCTCAGCGTCCGCTCACCGCTCGTGGAAGCGCACGGTGAGCGCCTCCAGGCTGCGCGACACGATCGTCGGCGCGTAGCGCAGCGACTCGTCCAGCACCTCGATACGGGAGAACCGCTCCGCGAGGTACCGCAGCGCCTCCTGCGTCTCCAGGCGGGCGAGCGGGCCCCCGAGGCAGGTGTGGATGCCCTGGCCGAAGGTGAGCTGGCGGTTGGGGCGCCGTGCGATGTCCACGCGATCGGGATCCTCGAACGCCGCCGGATCGCGGTTGGCCGAGGATTGCACCAACAGCACCCGGTCCCCCGTCTCGATGGTGCGACCGCCCAGCTGCACCGGCTCGCGGGCCCACCGCGCCATCGCCCGGATCGGCCCGTCGTAGCGCAGGATCTCCTCCGCGGCGCTGCGTGCCAGTTCGGGATCGCGTCGCAACCGCTCCCACTGGTCGGGGAACTCCTCGAACGCCACCACGCTGTTGGCCAGCAGGTTCATCGTCGTCTCATGACCGGCGAAGACCATGAGGATGACGTTGGCGATGATCTCCTCCTCGCTGAGCCGCTCCCCGTCGTCGGTCTCGGCCTGCAGCATGCCGGTGATCAGATCGTCCTTGGGGCTGCGCCGTCGGTCGTCGAGGATCGGCCGCAGGAACGCCGCCAGCTCCTCGACGGCCGCCTGAGCACGGGCGAGGCGCCGATCGTCGTTGCCGCGGACGAAGATCACCCCGCCGAGGTCGTCGGACCACCGCTTGATCTCCTGGCGCGCGTCGGGAGGGACGCCGAGGTACTCCGAGATCACCACCACCGGCAGGTGGAAGGCGAACTCGCCCAGGAAGTCCACCTCGTCGCGACCGCGCAGCTCGAGCATGAGCTCGTCCACCAGCTCGGCGATCCGCGAGCGGCGCTTCTCGACGTTCCGCGCGGTGAACGCGCGGCCGACGAGGCCCCGCGCACGCGTGTGGTACGGCGGGTCCTTCCAGACGAAGAACCGCGACAGGAACTCCAGCAGGGAGGCGTGCTCCTCGGCGACGGCGCCGCCGGGCTTCCACTCCTCGGCGAACGGCCCCTCGAAGCGATCGGACGACAACCGCTCGTGGTCGCGGAACCCGGCCGCGACGTGCTCGTAGGAGGTGACGACCCACCCGTTCCAGCGCGGGTTGAAGCGGACCGGCTCCTGCTCCCGCAGGCGTCCGTAGAACTCGTACGGGCGGTTGATCGCCGCGTCGCCCAGGAGGTCGTCGAGATCCTCGACGTCACGGGTCGGGGTCGCCATCTCAGGACACCTGCTCGACCAGCTCGGGGATCTCCGGGCGACGGGTCGAGACCCCGGCGCGATCGGCCGTCGAGCGCGACACGCGACCGTCCCGGAAGAACTCCAGGAACAGCTGGTTGAACAGCTCCGGCTGATCGCTCTGGCCCTGGTGCCCGCAATCCTCGGGGTAGAAGAACTGGATGTTGGGCAGGGAGTCCTCCTGGGGGAATCCGATCCTCTCGGCCGGCAGGATCGTGTCCTCCAGGCCGTACAGGTACACGCCCGGGGTGCGCAGTCGGTCGATGCGGTTGCGGGTGCTCAGGGCGACGGCGACGTCGGGGTCGTCCTTGTCGCGGGCGAACGCGTCCCAGAAGGCGTTCCAGGCACCGTCGTTGCGGTCGGCCAGCCCGACCCGCATCTCGATCAGCTCGTCGGAGATCACCTGGTCCTTGTGGTTGATCAACTTGAGCATCGCGCGCATCGTGTCCGGGTTGCCGTCCCAGCCGACCTCGGCCTTCGGCTTCGCCAGGTCCAGCGGGTCGTGGTCGCCGATGCCCCCGGCGATGCAGACGAACCGCTTGACCCGGTCGGGGTGGGCTACGACGTAGTGCGTCGTCACGATGCAGCCCATCGAGTTGCCGGCGAGGAAGAACTCGTCCAGGCAGAGCGCGTCGGCGAACTCCTGCAGGAACTCGACGTGGCTGTAGATCCCGTGGCGCGGCCAGTGCTCCGGTCGCGGGTCCGACAGACCGAACCCCGGCTGATCGGGGCAGAACACGCGGAAGCCGTTCTCGCCCAGGAACGGGGCCATGAACCGCCAACCCGCGGTGCCCGAGGAGCCCGGGATCCCGCCGTGCAGCAGGATCACGTTGGGGCCGTCCTGCCCGGCCGTCATGTAGTGCGCCCGCGCGCCGCTGGCCAGCCGCACGTAGCGGCTGTGCAGCCCGGGGATGCGCATGAGTCCTTCGTCCGTCAAGGCCATGCCGTCATCGTCGGGCCGGCGATCGCCTGCTGCCAACCGCGTTTCCCGCATCCGGGACGGGGCCGGCGGCCGTCCCCGACCTGGCGCGTGAGCGGCGGGCGGGAGCCGTCAGCACTCGGCGCGGCACCGCCCGCCCGGACGCCGGTGGGAGGGCCGGCGGCGCGGCGCGGCGCGGCGCCACCGCCCAGCCGTGCACCGTGCCCCGTCCGCCGGGCGACCGACCGGTGCGTGGCGACCGGGGTCGCGCGGCGCCCCGCGCAGCAGGCGTCAGGCGGCGACGGGCGACCGCAGGCGCTGCTGGTACGACGCCACCAGGCGGTTGCGGTTGAAGAGCACCACCCCGACCAGCTCGTCGCCCCGCAACGCCTCGACGACGAGGCGGTCGCGGTCCGGGTCCTCCTCGACGACCGCGAACCTGGTCGCCGACCGCAGGAACCCGAGCGACTTGATCTTGACGTCGTACTGATCCGACCAGAAGCTGGGCACCGGCTGATAGGGCTCCGCCACGGCGCGACCGCGCAGCAGGTTGGCCGCGCCCTGGCGCGCCATGTCCCGTGCATTGGTCCAGTGCTCGACCGCCCCCACCCGACCGTGGACCGCGACCCCACCCTGAGGCCAGGCGGCCACGTCGCCCACCGCCACCACGTCCTCGAACCCGACGGCGAAGCACCCCTCGTCGCACACGACCGCGCCGTCCTGCAGTGCCACGCCCGAGCCCATCAGCCACTCCGTGTTGGCCGACGACCCGACCGCCACCAGCGCCAGGTCGGCGGCCAATCGGGTGCCGTCACCGAGCCGTACCGCCGTGACGCGGTCGTCGCCCTCCACGCCCGTCACCGTCGTCCCGAGGTGAAAGGTCACCCCATGCCGCTCGTGCAGCCGTCGCGCACGGCCACCCGCCTCGGGACCGATCACCGGCAACGGCCGATCCGCGGCATCGACCACCGCCACCTGCGGCGGGTCCTCCCGCCCGCGCAGCGTTGCCGCCACCTCGCACCCGATGAACCCCGCACCGATGATGACCACGTGGCGCGCCGATCGCGCCGCATCCCGCAGCCGGACCGCGTCGTCCAGGCTGCGCAGGCTCATCAGGCCCGGCCGAGGGTCCAGCGGCAACTGCCGCGCACGCCTGCCGGTCGCGATCACGAGACCGTCGTAGGACAGCTCGCTGCCGTCACCGAGGTCGAGCACGCGGTCGGCCGGGCGCAGGCCGACCGCTCGGTCCCCCAGGCGCCATGTCGCGTCGACGTCGGCGTGACCCAGGCCGCACTCCGCCGGCTCGATCCGTCCGGCCAGCACCTGCTTGGACAGGGGCGGCCGGTCGTAGGGCGGATCGACCTCGTCTCCGACCACCACGATCTCGTCGGTGAAGCCCTGGCGTCGCAGCTCCACGGCGGCGTGCAAGCCGGCGAGCCCGGCCCCGACGACCACGATCCGCTCCACGGCTCAGCCCTCGATCCGCAGAGCCTGCACGGGGCAGTCGTCGGCGGCGCGCTGCACCGCGTCGCGCAGCCCCTCGTCCGGCTCTACGATCAGCATCGTCACCGCGTCGTCATCGTCATCGACGATGTCGAACACCTGCGGGGCCTGGACGACGCACTCGCCGTGCAGCTCGCAGCGGGCCTCGTCGAGGATGATCTTGAAGCTCACGGAACCTCGCTCTCGTTCGGGTCAGCGGCTCCGGGATCCGGGCGTGAAGCGCACCGGCATCCGCTTGAGCCCGTGGAACAGGTTGCTGCGGACGAACTCGACGTCGCCGTCGAGGTCGATGTCCGGCACCCGGGTCAGCAGCTCCCGGTACATGTGCACCAGCTCGAGGCGCGCTAGGTGCTGGCCGAGGCACTTGTGGATGCCGTTGCCGAACGCGGCGTGGGTGAACCCGCGCGGATCGCGGCCGACGTCGAACCGAAAGGGATCCTCGATCGCCCGCTCGTCGCGGTTGGCGGACGCGTACCAGACGACCACCTTCTCGCCCGCGGCGATCGGGTGACCCGAGATCTCGGTGTCGACCGTCGCCGTCCGCCGGAAGTGCTTCAGCGGCGTCACCCAGCGGTAGATCTCCTCGAGCCCCTGGGGGATGCGGTCCGGATCGTCGATCAGGCGCTGCTTCTGGTCGGGGTGCTGGATCTACGCGCGCAGTCCCAGCGACTGGGTG
>JBFWKS010000098.1:0-13168 GCA_050252545.1 Solirubrobacteraceae bacterium | reverse complement strand
GTCGACGAACGCACCGCCAAGATGCGGCGCATCCTCGAGCAGAGCGAGCAGTTCGCCCGCGAGCTCCGCGACGACGCTTGAGCACCCACCGCCGTCCTCCGCCGGCCGCCTGCGGAGGGCGACTACACGGGCTTCGTGGCGCGGACGATCGCCGAGCCGGCCTTGGCGTGCACGCGATGGGTCTCCTGGATCTCGACGTCGACGAACCCAGCGGCCGCGAGGGCGTCCTCGAACTCCCGGCGGGTCAACGCGCCGGCGATGCAGCCGGTGAAGTGCTGCATGTCCCGCTTGGTCGCGTCGTCCATGTCGGGGTCGGCGATCACGTCGGACACGGCGAAGCGGCCGCGCGGCTTGAGCACGCGGGCGGCTTCGGCGAGGACCCGGCCCTTGTCGCCGGCGAGGTTGATGACGCAGTTGGAGATGACGACGTCGACGGAGGCGTCCTCGAGCGGGAGGTCCTCGAGGTAGCCCTTGCGAAACTCGACGTTGTCCAGGCCGGCGTCGGCGGCGTTCCTGCGGGCCTGGTCGAGCATCTCGTCGGTCATGTCGATCCCGATCGCGCGGCCCGTGGGGGCGACGCGGCGGGCGGAGATCAGGACGTCACCGCCGGTGCCGGAACCGAGGTCGAGGACGACGTCACCGTCCCGCAGCGCGGCGACGGCGGTCGGGATGCCGCAACCGAGGGAGCCGGCGATCGCCTGGCCGCCGTCCTTCGCGGTCTCCTCGTCGTAGAGCGCGGCGCCAAAGACCTCGGTGCCGTGCTCGTCGGTCGTGGCGACCGCGGGGCCGCAACAGCCCGCTCCCTGCGTGGCGGCCTGCGCGTACTTGGCGCGGACCTCCTCGCGGAGCTGCTCGTCGGTCAGGGTACGGCGGTCGGTGGTGCCCATGAGGAGTCCACTTGGGTGGGGGGGGTGGGTCAGCCGAGCCAGGCGTGGAGCTCGTCGAGCGCGTCGGGCAGGACGTAGTAGTAGGCCCACAGGCCCTGACGCTCGCTGTCGACGATGCCGGCGTCGCGCAGCTTCTTGAGGTGGTGGGAGAGCGTCGACTGGGAGACGTCGAAGAGCGGGACGAGCTCGCAGACGCAGACCTTCCCGGCGTGCTTGCGGAGCACGTCCACGAGCTGCAGTCGGATCGGATCGCCGAGGGCCTTGGCGACATCGGCTAGGCGGATGGCCTTCTCGCGGTCGACGTCGGGGTAGACCACGGGCTCGCAGCACGGGGCGCCGGCGGCGCGCTTGGTCTTCGGCTCCAGCTGCAGATCGACGTTCATCGAACTACGACGGTACACAAAAGAATGACGTTTGTCGATTGCATCGACATTCATCGCTCGATACGGTTTCCGGGATGGCGACCGCCACCGAACCCGCCGCCTCGGCCGACGTCCCGGTCCTGCAGCGTCTCTCGACGCTGGACCGCTTCCTGCCCGTCTGGATCCTGCTCGCGATGGCGTTCGGGCTCGGTCTGGGAGCCGCGATCCCGTCGATCAACGACGGCCTCGACAAGCTCCGGATCGGCACGGTGTCGCTCCCGATCGCGCTCGGGCTGCTGCTCATGATGTACCCGGTGCTGGCGAAGGTCCGGTACGGGGCCGTCGCCCGCGACCGCTCCCCGGAGACCGCGAAGCTGCTCGGCGCGTCGCTGGTGCTCAACTGGGTGATCGGGCCGGCGTTGATGTTCGCGCTGGCCTGGATCTTCCTCGCCGACCAGCCCGAGTTCCGGACCGGACTGATCATCGTCGGGCTCGCTCGATGCATCGCGATGGTGCTCATCTGGAGCGATCTGTCGTGTGCCGACCGTGAGGCCACCGCGTTGCTGGTCGCGATCAACTCGGTCTTTCAGATCGTCGCGTACAGCGTCCTGGGCTGGTTCTACCTCACCGCCCTGCCGGACCTGCTGGGCCTCGACTCCCAGGGGTTCTCGATCGGGATCTGGGAGGTCGCGCGGACCGTCCTGATCTTCCTCGGCATCCCGTTGATCGCCGGCGCCCTCACGCGGTACGTCGGTGTGCGGCGGATGGGCGAGGCGGCGTACGAGTCGCGGTTCCTGCCGAGGATCGGGCCGTTCGCGCTCTACGGCCTCCTGTTCACGATCGTGATGCTCTTTGCGATCCAGGGCGACGCGATCACCTCCGAGCCCCTGGACGTCGTGCGGATCGCACTGCCGCTGCTCGTCTACTTCGCGTTGATGTTCTCCGCCGGCCTCGCCGCCGGGCGGCTCATCGGCGCGACCTACGCCCGCACCGCGTCGCTGGCGTTCACCGCCGCGGGCAACAACTTCGAGCTTGCGATCGCCGTCGCGATCGGGGTCTTCGGCGCGACATCCGGCCAGGCGCTCGCCGGCGTGGTGGGCCCGCTGATCGAGGTCCCCGTGCTCGTAGGCCTGGTCTACGTCGCGCTCTGGATCCGCCGGCGGTGGTACCCGGCCGAAGAGGCCGCCGCCCGCCGCGGCGATCCGCCGGCGCCGCGTTCCGAACCCCGTCCCGTCTGCACCCCGTCCGGAGTCTGAATCCCATGCGCCACGTGCTCTTCGTCTGCAACCACAACGCCGGCCGGTCCCAGATGGCCCATGCGTTCTTCGACCGCTTCGCCCCCGACGACGTCCGTGCGGAGTCCGCCGGAACCCAACCCGCCAAGGCCGTTTGGCCGGTCGTGGTCGAGGCGATGTCCGAGGTCGGGATCGACCTCTCGCAGGCGACGCCGACGAAGCTGACCACCGAGATGCAGCTGCACGCCGACTGGGCGGTGACGATGGGCTGCGGCGACGCCTGCCCGTTCGTTCCCGCCGTGGTGCAGCAGTGGGACATCGTGGACCCCTCGATGCTCCCGATCGAGTGGGTCCGAGAGATCCGCGACGAGGTCGAGCAGCACGTCAAGGACCTCCTCGTCGAGCACCTGAACGAGATCCGCACCGATCGCACCGCGCACCAGTTGCGTCTGGAGCGCCTGCTCCCCGCGGTTCGCGACGAGCTCGCAGCGGCCTACTCCGATCAGCAGATCCGTACCTGTGCTGACCGGGTGCTCACCGACTACGACGACGCCGCCGTCCGCGGGCACGTCATGGTCCTGGCCCAGCGCAGGGTGCAGGACTGCCTGGCCGCCGGAGCCTGCTCGTGACCATCCGCGTCGGGATCAACGGGTTCGGGCGCATGGGGCGCCTGGCCCTGCGTGCCGGTTGGGGCCGCGAGGACCTCGAGTTCGTGCACATCAACGAGATCGCCGGGGACGCCGCCACTGCTGCGCACCTGCTCGAGTTCGATTCCGTCCACGGCCGCTGGACCCGGGAGATCACCGCGGACGGTGACTCGGTGACGATCGACGGGGCGACGCTGAGCTACAGCGCGCACCCCACGCCCGGTGAGGTGCCGTGGGACGAGCTCGGGGTCGACGTGGTGCTCGAGGGCACCGGCAGGTTCAAGACCCAGGCGACGTTGGATCCGTACTTCGGGCGCGGGGTGCGGAAGGTCATCGTCGCCGCCCCGGTCAAGGACGGCGGCGCCCAGAACGTCGTCGTCGGCGTCAACGACCACCTCTACGACCCGCAGGTCCACGATGTCCTGACCGCCGCGTCGTGCACCACGAACTGCCTGGCGCCGGTCGTGAAGGTCATCCACGAGGGCCTCGGGATCCTCCACGGGGCGATCACGACGCTGCACGACCTCACCAACACCCAGACGCTGGTCGACGCACCGCACAAGGACCTCCGCCGTGCCCGCGCGGCCGGCATGTCGCTGATTCCGACGACGACCGGGTCGGCGACGGCGATCGGGCTGATCTTCCCCGAGCTGCAGGGCCGGCTGGACGGCGTGGCGATCCGGGTGCCGCTCCTCAACGCCTCGCTGACCGACGCGGTCTTCGAGGTCGCTCGCGAGACCACGGTCGAGGAGGTCAACGACCTGCTCCGTGTCGCGGCCGACGGGCCTCTCCAGGGGATCCTCGGGTACGAGCGCCGGCCGTTGGTGTCGGTCGACTTCAAGGACGACCCGCGGTCGGGGATCGTCGACGCACCGTCGACGATGGTCACCGATCGGACCCAGGTGAAGATCCTCGCCTGGTACGACAACGAGTGGGGCTACGTCAACCGCTGGGTCGAGCTCGCCGGCCAGGTCGCCGCATCACTGGAGCCGCGACCGTGAGCACCGCTCCGGCGGCTGCGGGGCGTGGGGGTGATCTGCGCAACTACGCCGTCGTCACCGGCGCGTACTGGGCGGACACGATCGCCGACGGCGCGATCCGCGTCCTCGTCCTCTTCTACTTCTACGAGCTCGGCTACAGCCCGCTGCAGGTCGCGTCGCTGTTCCTCTTCTACGAGGTCTTCGGGATCATCACCAACCTCGTCGGCGGGTACATCGCTGCGCGTTGGGGCCTGAAGTCGACGCTGCTGGGCGGCCTGTCGTTCCAGCTCGCGGCGCTGGCGATGCTCGCGCTCGTGCCGGAGTCGTGGCTCGTCGTCGCGTACGTGATGGTCGCCCAGGCGCTCTCGGGGATCGCGAAGGACCTCACGAAGATGTCGTCCAAGAGCGCCGTGAAGCTCGTGGTGCCCCAGGACACTCCGGGGGCGCTCTACCGGTGGGTCGCGATCCTCACCGGGTCCAAGAACGCGCTCAAGGGCGTCGGGTTCTTCATCGGCGGACTGCTCCTCACCGTCATCGGATTCCAGGCGGCGCTGGGGTGCATCGCCGGCCTCGTCGCCGCGGGCCTCGCCGGGACGCTGCTGCTGATGCGCGGCGACCTCGGCGCACCGGACGCGTCGGCGAGGTTCCGGCAGATGTTCTCCAACAACCGGTCGGTGAACCTGCTGGCGGGTGCGCGGATCTTCCTCTTCGCCTCTCGTGACGTCTGGTTCGTCGTCGGGCTGCCGGTCTACCTGCGAACGGTCATGGAGTGGTCGTTCTGGCAGGTCGGGATCTTCATGGCGGTGTGGACCATCGGCTACGGCATGGTCCAGGCCCTTGCCCCGCGGTTCGTGAAGGACCCCGACGGGCGCACCGCCGCGAAGCTCGCGTTCGTGCTGGCCGCGTTCCCCGCCGCGATCGCGATCGCCATGAGCACCTCGATCGACCCCGATGTCGTCATCGTCTCCGGGCTCATCGTCTTCGGCGTCGTGTTCGCGATGAACAGCGCCGTGCACTCGTACCTGATCCTCGCCTACGCCGAGGGCAGCAAGGTCGCGATGAACGTCGGCTTCTATTACATGGCCAACGCCTTCGGCCGACTCTCCGGCACCGTCCTCTCCGGTGCGCTCTACCAGTGGCAGGGCCTGGAGGCCTGCCTCTGGGGCTCCGCGATCATGATCCTCGCCGCCGGACTCCTCTCGCTGCTGCTGCCCGGCGACCGACGTCCGCAGCACGCGACGGGCGGGTCCGTCGACGCCATCCCTATGCTCGATGGGTGGCGCGACGAGCCTCCGACCCCGCCCGCCGTGCGCGGCTGACCGAGCAGCGCCGGGCCCTGCCCGCGGGCCCGGGCGTGTACCTGTTCCGCGACGAGGCGGGCAAGGTCATCTACGTCGGCAAGGCCAAGTCGATCCGCAGTCGCGTGGCCGGGCACTTCGCCAACCCGGTCACCCGCGGTGCGGTCGAGATGATCGACGTCGCCGACAGCATCGACTTCGTCCTCGTCGGCAGCGAGACCGAGGCGCTGCTCGTCGAGAACGGGTTCATCAAGCAGTACCAACCGCAGTTCAACATCCGGCTGCGCGACGACAAGTCCTACCCCTACGTCTGCATCAGCCTCGACGAGGAGTACCCGCGGGTCTACATCACGCGGGAGAAGCACAAGCCGGGCCGGCGGTACTTCGGGCCGTACTCCAACGCCAAGCGCGTGCGGCACACGCTCGACCTGCTCGGGCGGCTCTTCCAGTACCGCACCTGCGAGGGCGCCGAGCCCGGTCGCCGGTCGGGATCGCCGTGCCTGGACTTCCACATCGACCGCTGTACCGCCCCCTGCGTCGGCTACGTCACGAAGGACGAGTACCGCGACGCGATCGACGGCGTGATGGCGTTCCTGTCGGGCCGCTACGACGAGATCGAGCGGTCGCTCGAGGCGCAGATGCACGACGCGGCGGCGGCGCAGGAGTACGAGCGTGCTGCGCGGGAGCGTGACCGTCTGCAGTCCGTGCAGTCGCTGCTGGAGCGGCAGCGGGTGACGGGGGAGAACGTCGGCACGCTCGACGTGGTGGCCGTCACCGTCGAGGGTGACGATGCGAACGCCCAGGTGTTCCAGGTCCGCGACGGGTCGCTCGTCGACCGCCACTCCTTCTACCTGACTGGTGTCTCGGGGGCCCAGACGGGGCCGGACGGCGCAGGGGACGACGCGGCCGCGGGCGTGTCGACCACCGACGAGGACCCGGCACCCGACCCGGGGGACGGTGCCGCGGACGCCGTCGCCGATGTCCTCGAGCAGTTCGCGTTGCGGTACTACGCGTCGGCGACGGTGCCGCCGACGGTGCTCGTGCCCGACGAGGTGACCGAGCACGCGGCGCTGGCGGCGGCGCTGCGCGAGATCCGCGGTAGTGCCGTCGAGGTCCTCACGCCCAAGCGGGGCGACCGACGGCGGCTGCTCGACATGGCGCGGCGCAACAGCGAGCTGGCGCTCGGGCAGGAGCGACTGCGCGACGAGCGCCGCCGCGAGCAGCGCGTCGAGGCGCTCGACGAGCTGCAGCGGCACCTGGGGCTGGGCGGGATCCCGGTGCGGATCGAGTGCTACGACATCTCCCATCTGATGGGCACCCAGACCGTCGCGTCGATGGTGGTGCTGGAGGGCGGCGCACCCGCCAACGACCACTACCGACGGTTCGTCATCCGCGACCTGGAGGACGGCGAGCCCGACGACTTCGCGAGCATGAACGAGGTGCTGCGACGCCGCCTGTCGCAGTGGACCCGCCAGCAGGAGAAGCCCGTCCACGAGCCGGGCCGCGACGAGTCGTTCGCGAGCCTGCCGGACCTGATCGTCATCGACGGTGGCAAGGGCCAGCTCTCGGCCGGCATGGAGGCGCTGCAGCCGTTCGTCGAGCGTGGCGTCGCCGTCGTGTCGCTCGCCAAGCGGATCGAGGAGGTGTTCGTCCCCGGACGATCGGACCCGATCATCCTGCCGCACGACACCGCCGCGCTGCAGCTGCTGCAGCGCATCCGCGACGAGGCCCACCGGTTCGCGATCACCCACCACCGCAGCCGGCGGGACAAGACGATGACCGGGTCGGTCCTCGACGATCTGCCCGGCGTGGGGGCGGCCCGGCGAAAGGCGCTGCTGCAGCACTTCGGATCGCCAGACCGCGTGGTCGCGGCCACGCGCGAGCAGCTCGAGGCCACCCCGGGCCTGCCGGGCAAGGTTGCGCGCGACATCTACGCGCAGCTCCACCGGACCCGCACCGGCGGGTGATGGGACGGGCCTCGGGCACCGTCGCGGTCGACGGGCGGTGAGCCCGCTACCGTCGCGCGCCGACCGTCACGCGCGGCGGCGCTCAGGCGCCAGCGACCACCCTGGATCCCGCGGGCCCCTCGGCCGCGTCGTCGGCGCGACGGAGGATCTCGCGCAGCGCCGGGTCGGCGGCCATCCAGTGGTCGCCGAGCGGACCGAGCACGCCGCGCAGCACGGCGACCGGCGCCCACCAGCGCGGAAGCACCAGGCGTGGAGCGCGCCGTTCGACGGCCCGCACCAGCCGCTCGGCGGCGACGTCGACCGCGATCGGCCGGCTCAGGAACGCCGGGGCGCGCTCGGTCAACGCCCGGGCCACCGGGTCGTGCAGCGCATCGCGCACCAGGCCGGTGTCGACGAACCCGAAGTGGGCGACCGTCGCACTCGCGCCGTACGGGGCGAGCTCCACGCGCAGGGCGCGTCCGAGCTGCTCGATCGCGGCCTTGGCGACCGCGTACGGGGCGGTCGCCGCGCCGTTCATCCAGGCGTAGACCGACGAGACGACGACCACCTGCCCGGCGGAGGCCACGATCGGCTCCAACGCGGGCGCGACGGTCCGCCAGACCCCCAGCAGGTCGACCTCGACCACCCGCTCGAACGTCGCCGGATCGATCGACCGCAGCGTCGTGAACGGCGGGGCGATCCCGGCGTTGGCGACCACGACGTCGAGCCGGTCGTGGAGCGCGACCGCGTGGCGCACCGCGTCCGCCATCGCCGCACCGTCGGTGACGTCGGCGGTCACCGCCACCGCGCGGTCCCCGAGCACGTCGGCGGCGGCCTCGGCGGCCGCCCCCTCACGGTCCACGAGCACGACCGTCGCGCCACGGGCGTGCAGCGCGCGGGCGACCTCGGCGCCGATCCCGGCCGCGGCGCCGGTCACGAGGGCGGTCCGGTCCGTCCACGGGCGACCCGCCCCGGCGACGGGCGCGGCCCGCTCCGACGGCGAGCGATCGTGCGCCGCCCCGGTGACGTGCGCGGTGCCACCGGTCGACGCGCCGCTCGCCGCCCCTCCGCCCACCCCACGACGGACGGCAGCGAACGATGCGCCCGCCACGCCGGCGGTGGCCGCGAGCGCGGCCGGAGCGAGGAACCGGGGGCGGCGTGACGGACGCACGAACCGACCCTGCACGGAGCGGACGGCGATGGCGTTGTGCACTCGCCCAGAACCCCGGCCCGGAGTTGGGGCCCCCCGGACGTACGCTCGCGACATGATCCGCACGGAGAACCACGGCGCGGCGCGCCACCTCGTCCTCGACCGTCCCGACAAGCGCAACGCGTTCGATCGCGGGCTCGTCCGCGCCCTCGACGCCGCTCTCGACGACGCGGCGTCCGACGCGACGGTGGAGTGCGTCGTGCTGCGCGGCGACGGCCCCGCGTTCTCGGCGGGCATCGACCTGGAGAGCCTGCGCCTGCTGGGCACCCCGCCCGGGCTGCGCGAGATCCGCGGCGAGTTCATCACCTGCTGGAACCGCTGCGAGGAGATGGCCAAGCCGACGATCGCCGTGGTCCACGGTGCGTGCGTCGGGGCGTCGTTCGAGCTCACGCTGGCCTGCGATCTGCGGGTCGTGGCCGAGGACGCGATCATGGGCCTGCCGGAGACGCGGATCGGCGCGGTCCCCGACGTCGGCGGGCTCGCCCGGCTCGGTGCGCTCATCGGCCTGTCGCGCGCCAAGGAGCTCGTGCTGACCTCCCGCCTGTTCGATGGGCGCCGCGCCGGAGAGCTCGGCCTCGCGAACCGCGTCGGACCGGCCGAGCAGCTCGGTGCGCTCACCGACGCGCTGGTCGCCGAGGTGCTCGCCTGCTCGGCGCGCGCCAACGCCCACAGCAAGCGGATCCTCGACGCGACGGCCAAGCCCACCCTGCATCGGACGCTGGCCGAGGAGCTCGCCGCCCAGATGGACGTCATCGACGACCCGCGGTTCCACGACGGCGTGGCTGCGTTCGCCCGGTCGCTGGGCTAGGAGGCCCCGGCCGAGACGGCCGGTACGGACGCCCCGTGGGACTGCACACGGGGCCTCCGGGACCTTGTGCCAGTGCCCGAACCCGCCCCGCGGAAGCGACCGTAGGGTCGATCGCATCGGGGCCGTGGGGCGCCCCGCGACGGGGGGGGAGGGCAGGACGTGAGCACGGTGAGCGGGACCGATCGCGATGTGGCAACCCGCCCCGGACGCCGGGCGCCCGACGGTGGGCCGGCGGGCGCTCCCCGGACGCCCCGACCGCCGCGGACGTCCCTCGCCGACGCCTGGCGCTCCGGCCTGCTGCAGGCCGCGGGCATGGCGGCGCTCGCGGGGGCGACCGCCCGCCAGGCGCTGCGCCGCCCATGGAGCTGGGTCGGCGACTGCGCCGAGCAGGCCGAGATCCTCGTCGTGCGGTGCACCCTGCCGCTGGCGCTCGCCGTGTTCGCGTTCGGGTTCGGCACCATCGGGGTGCAGGCCGGGCTGGTGTTCGACGCGCTCGGTGGCGTCGATCGCACCGGCGGGATCTTCGTCACCGGGTCGGTGCGCGAGCTGGCCACCTGGGCCACGGCGATGGTGGTCGCGGGGGTCGGCGGCACCGCGATCTGCGCCGACCTCGGCGCCCGCCGCGTACGGGAGGAGCTCGACGCGCTCGAGGTCATCGGCGTGGACCCGATCCGGTCGCTCGTCGTGCCCCGGGTCGTCGCGCTGGCGATCGTCACGCCGCTGCTCACCCTCGTGGCGGTGCTCTTCTGCACCATCGCCGGGATCTGCGCGGTCCTCGTCCTCTACGACACCACCGTGCCGTCGTTCGCTGCGACGTTCAAGGCGAACTTCGCCACGCCGGATCTCTACGGCAGCCTGCTGAAGACGCTGATCTTCGGGGTCATCATCGCGGTGGTCTGCTGCTACAAGGGCCTGCACGCCTCGGGCGGGGCACAGGGCGTCGGACGGGCGGTCAACCAGGCGGTCGTCATCGCGTTCGTGGTCCTGTGGATCTTCAACTACGCGTTCACGTCGCTGCTGCTGGCGTCGTTCCCCGAGCTGCAGGCGCTGCGGTGACCCGCCCCCGGACGTTGACCCGACCGGGCGCCGACGCGGCCGCCGGCGGCACGGTCGCGCTGGGCCGCGAGGTCCGCGACCTGGCGGGCTTCGGTGCGCGGGCGCTCGTCGCCGTGCACCGCGTGCCGCCGTACCTCGGGGAGGCGTTGCGGCAGGCGAGCATCCTCATCACCGGCACCGCGGTGGTGATGATGGGGATGCAGCTGGTCATCGGCGGCGAGTGCGGGCTCTTCACGGCCTACGCCGGGCGCACGTTCGGCGCCAGCGGCACCACCGGGCTCTTCACGCTCATCTGCGACCAGCGGGAGATGTTCCCGTACATGTTCGGGTACATCCTGGCGGCGAAGGTCGGGTGTGGCCTCGTGGCCGAGATCGGCTCGATGCGGATCGCCGAGGAGATCGACGCGCTCGAGGTCATGGGCGTCGACTCGATGACGTACATCGTCGCCACGCGCGTCCTCGCCGCGCTCGTGGCGTTGCCGCTGCTCTACCTCATGAGCATGGCCACCGGGACGCTCGGCAGCTACCTCGTCGTCGTGCACCAGGTCGGTGACATCTCGGGCGGGGCGTGGGCCGCCGGGCACTTCGGTCCCGCGCATGGGCTCGACGAGGACCTGTTCTCGCTCGCCAAGGCGATGGTCATCGGCACCGCGATCATCCTCGTCGGCGCGTACTACGGCTACACCGCGGGCGGCGGGCCGGTCGGCGTGGGTCGGGCGACGGCCCGGTCGATGATCGTCAACCTCGTGCTGATCCACGCGATCGGCGGAACGATGTCGATCCTCATCTGGGGCACCGACTCGCGGTTGCCGATCGGGGGCTGACGTCGATGCGTACGCCACGTCGTCCCTCGCGGCTGTTCGCGGTCCTCGCCCTCGTGGCCGTCGTGGCCGCCGCCCTCGTCATCCTCCTCGACCGCGACGACGGCCACGAGCTCCACGCGACGTTCGACCGCGCGACGAACCTCGTCTCCGGTGCGCGGGTCACCGCCGGAGGGGTCCCGGTCGGGCACGTCGGCGCGATCCGGCGCCGCGGCGACCGCGCCGAGGTGCGACTCGTCGTCACCGACGACCGGGTGTGGCCGCTGCCGGAGGGCACGACGGCGACCCTGCGGTTCGGCGGGACGGTGTCGTACTCCAACCGCTACGTCGAGCTCCGCCCCGGTCCCGAGGACGCCGCCCCGCTGGCCGACGGCGCCCGCCTGGCGGCCACGGGGACGACCTCGCCGGTGGAGTTCGACGATCTCTTCGACGTCCTCGACGGCGACGGCCGCCGGGCGCTCGGGACGGCGGTCGACCACGCGGACGGGACCTACCGCGGCCGTGCCCCGCAGATGGCGCGGGGCCTGCGTCGCACCGGCCCGGCGCTGGAGGCCGCCACCGACGTCGTCACCGAGCTGGGCGCCGATCCCGACGCGCTCCGGACGCTCGTGCTCGCCGGGCGCCGGACGGCGTCGGTGCTCGCCGCCGATCTGCCCCGTCTGGGCCGGCTCGTCGAGCACGCCGCGACGACCTTCGCGGTCGTCGGCGATCAGGCACGCGCCACGCGGTCCGTCCTGCGCGAGCTGCCGGTCACCCTGCGACGGGCCCGCGCGACGCTGCGCCGGGTGCGACCGACCGTCACCCGCCTCGGACGGCTCGGTGACGACCTGCGACCGGGTGCCGCCCGTCTGGCGTCGCTCGCCCCGCGCCTGGATCGTGCCACCCGTGCGCTGCACGTCGCCGCCCCCGAGCTCGACGCGACGCTGCGGACCGTCGGCGACGCGTCGCCGACGCTCGACGCGCTGCTGCGGGACGCCGATCCGCTGTTGCGCCGGGCGACACCGGTGATGGAGGAGGCCACGCCGATGGTGGGATGCCTGCGCGCGTACGGACCCGAGATCGCCGGGTTCGTCGCGACCTGGAAGAGCGTCGGCCCGTTCTACGACGCCAACGGGCACTACGGCCGGGTGCAGGACCAGGCGTTCCCGTTCCCCAACGACACGCCGTTGCCGCCGGCGGTCGTCCACGGCCTGATCCCCAACCTCGACTACACGCTGGTGCGCCCGCCCGGCTACTCGGCCGGCACCCCGTGGTTCCTGCCCGAGTGCGGGGCCGGCCCGGAGGGCCTGGATCCCGCCCGCGATCCGGAGGCCCGGCCGTGAGCGTCCGTCGCGCGTGGCCGTTGGTGATCGTCGCGGTCCTCGCGGGTGCGGTGTTGCTCCTGCGCGGCGGGGGCACGCCGACGACGACCGTGCGGGTCGAGCTGGTCGGCACCGGCGGACTGCGGGTGGACTCCTCCGTGCAGATCGGTGGGGTCACGGTCGGCCGGGTCGCGGACCTCCGCGTGACGCCCCGGGATCGCGTCCGGGCGACGCTGAGGATCCGTCGCGACGCCGGCCCGGTCGGGGCCGATGCGTCGATCCTCGTGCGGCCGGCGAACCTCCTCGGCGAGAAGCTCGTCGATCTCGACGTCGGCGACCCGCGACGTCCGCTGGGCGACCGGCAGATCCCGGTCGGGCGCACGCGGGTCACCGTCGAGCTCGATCAGGTCCTCGACGTCCTCGACGGGCCGGTCCGTGACCGGCTGGCGATCCTCGTCGACGAGACCGCGGTGGCGCTGTCCGGCCGCGGGGGCGACCTGCGGCGGACGCTGGGCGGCCTGGCGCCGTCCGTCGACGACACCCACCGGCTCGTGCGGGAGGTGGCCGAGCAGGACCGGGCGCTGCGGCAGCTGCTGGAGCGCAGCGGCCGGACGCTG
>JBFWKS010000097.1:0-13170 GCA_050252545.1 Solirubrobacteraceae bacterium | reverse complement strand
GGTGCAGCTCCTGCTCGCGGGCCTGCTGCGCCCCGAGGCGGGGCTGCTCGCGGGCCTGCTCTGGCTGTGGACCGCGTGGCTCGACGGGACCCGGGCGGACGGGGAACGCGACCCCGGATCGGTCGGTGGTATCAGGGATGCCGCCGCCGGCGATCCGGAGCCCCGGGCAGCGGGCCGGGGCCGCTCCGCCGGCGTCCGTCGGGCATCGAGGCGGAGCGGCCCCGGCATCGTCCGCAGGACGTGGACCGGTGCCCGCACCTCGGCCGGGCTCGTGCACCTGGCGATCGTGGTCGCCGCGCCGGGCCTGTGGATGCTCGTCGACCTGCTCGTCACCGGCGATCCGATGCACTCGCTCACCGCGACGAGTGCGCTCGCCGACGCGCTCGGACGCGAGCGGGGGATCGGCGCCGCACCGCGGTTGCTCGTCACGCAGACCGTCGACCAGGCCCGCGCGCCGATCGTCCCGGCCGGGATCGTCGGCCTGGCGGTCCTCGTCCTCGGGCACCGGATCGGGATGCGCCGCCCCGCGCTCACCGTGCGGGCGGTGCTCGTCGTCCTGACGGTCGCGGGCGCGGTCACCTTCCTGGCGGCCGGCGTCGCGGGCCTGTCGCTCATCCCTCGGTATCTCACGGTGCCGGTCGTCGCGCTGACGATCCTCGCGGCGCTCGCGGCCGCCGGGTGGCTGGGCCTGCCCGAAGCGCACCGGTGGCGCAGGCCGTGGGCGGTGCTCGTCATCGTCGGCGCGGTCGTCGGCGTCGGTGGGTACGTGGCGCTCAAGGGCGACACGTTCTCGCGCGTGCAGACCGAGCTCGAGTTCCTCGCCGATGCCCGCAGCGACGTGCGCGATCTCGTCGACGATCCGGCGGTGCGTCGGGCGGCGCGGTGCGGCCCGGTGTCGCTGCCGACCTATCGCCTGGTGCCCGAGATCCGCCTGCGGCTGGACGTCGACGGCGACCGCGTGGTCGCGCGCAGCGACCCCCGCGCCGGTCGTCTGGGCGTCACCCGATCCGGCGTGGCGATCGTCGTCGACGAGGGCAAGCCCGCCCGACGCTACGGTCGCGCCGACGGCGTGCCGCGCAGCACCCAGCCCGCCCCGCCCGGCTTCCGCCCGATCGCCCGCAGCGGACCGTTCGTCGCGTGGGCGCGGTGCCCGTAGACGGGGTCGCGCGTCGGGGGTGGTGAGCGGCCCGCTCGTCGGAACCCCGGGCGTACCCGCGGTCCCTCGGCCCGCGGACACCCCCGGTCGTCCCGGGAATCGATCATCTACCGTGGTCCGGGCATGCCCGAGATTCCCGCGCTTTCGTTGAACACCGGTACCACGATGCCCCAGGTGGGATTCGGGGTGTTCCAGGTTCCCGCCGAGGAGACGGAGGCGGCCGTGACCGCCGCCCTCGAGGCCGGATACCGCAGCATCGACACCGCCGCCGCGTACCGCAACGAGGCCGCGGTCGGGGCGGCGATCGCCGCGTCAGGCATTCCGCGCGAGGAGCTCTTCGTCACCACGAAGCTCTGGAACAACGACCAGGGCGCGGACGATGCGCTGCGGGCGTTCGACGTCAGCCTGGGCAAGCTCGGACTGGCCTACGTCGATCTTTACCTCATCCACTGGCCGGTCCCCGACAAGGACCTGTACGTCGAGACGTGGACCGCGTTGGAGCGGGCCCATGCCGAGGGCAGCAGCCGCGCGATCGGTGTGTCGAACTTCCAGCCGGCGCACCTCGAACGGCTGCTCGCCGAGTCCGACGTCGTCCCCGCCGTCAACCAGATCGAGCTGCACCCGCGCCTGCAGCAGACCGCGCTGCGCAACCTGCACGCGCGCCACGGGATCGTGACCGAGGCGTGGAGCCCGTTGGCGCAGGGCGCGGTGCTGAGGCACCCGACCATCACCGGGCTCGCGCAGCGGTATGGACGCACCGCGGCCCAGGTCGTGCTGCGCTGGCACCTGCAGATCGGCAACGTCGTGATCCCCAAGTCGGTCACCCCGGAGCGGATCCGCTCCAACGTCGAGCTCTTCGACTTCGTCCTCACCGACGCGGACCTGCAGGAGATCGCGGCGATGGACGACGGGACGCGCGTGGGCCCCAACCCGGACGTCTTCGGGGAGTGAGGCCCGACGGCGCCCGTCGCCGCGCGGGTTGCGGCACGACGTGACGGAGCCCGCCGGGGCGGGCGGCGCGTCCCAGGACGTCGTCGCCCTCATGCCCGACGTCGTCGTCAGGCCGCCACGACGGCCGGTCGCGCGGCCGGGACGGTGCCGCCGAACCGCGCCTTCGCCTGCGCCGGGGTCATCGTCTGCTCCCGTCGCGGCTTCACGCCGCGGAGGGCCGGTTCGACGATCGGTCGCGTCGACGGCGAGATCAGATCGAGGATCCGCATCTGGACCGCGACGTTGAGCGACGCGATCCGGTAGGCCAGCCGGGTCGGCGGCACGATCGCGGCGTCGACGATCCGGGGCTGGTCGACGTCGCCCAGGCGGCGCATCCAGCGCGGGATGGTGGCCACCGTCGCGGCACGCAACGACCGGTCCAGTGCCCAGACCGCGGGACGCAGCCCCCGTGGCGTGGGCGGCAGGATCGCGCTGCCGCCGAGTAGGTGATCCATCATCGCCTGCGTCGCCTCCGTGGCGGCCAGGCGCGGCCGGACCGACGCGTAGTAGTCGCGCAGCTCCTCCCGCGATCGTGGGACGTCGGCGGGGTCGCACGTCTGCAGCTCGGCGGCCACGGCGCATTCGGCCCAGTACTGCTCCTCCTCCTCGGCCGTGAGCGGACCGGGGCCGTAGCGCTCGTAGGCGTAGAGCACCGAGTGCCATCCGGTCAGGTGGATCCAGAGCTGGGAACCAGGATCGTTGGGGTCGTAGGGCAGGCCGCTGATCGGCTCGATCCCGCGCGCCCGCGCATGGACGCGCATGAGGATCTCCGACGCGCGGACCGCCGAGCGGGCGTCACCCATCGCGATCGTGGCGAAGTACCGGATCGTGCGGTCGTAGCGGTCCCGCGGACGGTCGCGAACCTTGCCCGTCGTGTCGACGGACGCGAGCAGGAACGGGTCTGCCTCCTCCACGACCACCGCGCGCTGGAATCCGACCGTCAGCGCGGTGGCGTTGCCCCACACCTTCCAGGTGACGGACCCGGGCCCGAAGAACCCGTAGTCCTCCAGCGGTTGGACGGCGGGGCGGCGAAGCGGGATGCGGGGCATCGGTGGGCTCCTCTGACGCGGACGGACGCGGAACCACCCAAATACTACAGTGGTGTAGCTCTGCCGCAACCCGGGCGTCCGCGGGGCCGACCGGTCCGGCCCGGGTCTGGGAGGCTTGCGTTCCGTGGCCCGTGTCCGACGCCCATACGCGCCCCGCCTGTCGCTGGAGGACCGCCGCGCCCAGGTCCTCGACGGGGCGGTGCGCGTGCTCGTCCGCGACGGTTACGACGGCCTGTCCGTCGACGCCATCGCCCGCGAGATCGGGGTCACCCGCCCGGCGGTCTACCGGGCCTTCGACGGGCAGGCCGCGCTGTTCGCCGCGCTGCTGGACCGGCAGGAGGCCCGCGCGCTGGAGCAGCTGACGGCCGCGGTGCCCGGAGACCTCGGCGCGGCCGGGCTCGACGCGTTCGTCGGCGCCACCGTGCGGCGCCTGTGCGACATGGTCGTCGGCGATCCCGACACCTGGCGGCCGATCTTCCTCGCGTCCGACGGCGCGCCCGGTGCGATCCGCGAGCGGATCGCCCACGACCGCGAGCTCGTCCGCCTGCGGTTCCGTGGCCTGCTGCAGATCGCGTTGCGGGCGCCGTCGGCGCCCGGCGGGGCCGATCCCGACGTCCTGTCCCACGCGCTCGTGGCGATCGGGGAGGACTTCGCCCGGCGGATCCTCGAGGACCCGCCGTCGCTGGACGTCGACCGCATCGTGGAGACCATCGAGGCGCTGCTCACCCTGCGGCCCAGGCCCTAGTCAGCCGGCGTCGAGCCCGATCGCTCGCAGTCGCTCCCGCAGCGGGGCGTTCTGCTTCGCGGCGGTCTGCTCGAGCGCCCAGGCCCGCAGCCCGGCGTCCGGGGCGGTGCGGCGCCCGGACTCGGCCTGCACCGCGGCGGCGAACGCGTCGATGTCGGACGCGACGACGACGGCGCGGTCCCAGGTCCGGACGCCGGCCAGGTCGGGGACGACGGTCCGACGGCCGAGGCGCGCGGCCTTGAGGATCCGATACGGCAGGCCCGCGTCGTTGAACGGGTCGACGCGGAAGGGCAGCACGCCGACATCGGTCAGGCGCAGCAGCTCCGCGACCGCCGGATCCGGCAGCGCGCCGAGGAAGACGAACGGCGGGTGGGCCCGGCACCAGGCGAAGTCGTCGTCGCCGGCGCACTCGTCCTCGTGCAGCTCCCCGACGAGCAGCAGCTGCAGGTCGGGCAGCCGCTCGCCGAGGCCCCGCAGCAGCGTCCAGTCGGTCCGTCGGCCGAGGTGGCCGAGGGTCAGGGCGACCGTGCCGGCGGTCGGCTCCGGCGCGGGGAACGAGTCGGCGGCGAGCGGGCTCAGCACCACCGGGCGTCCCTGTCCCTCGGCAAGCTCTGCGAGTCGCACGCTCGATGCGATGGTCAGCGACGACTGCGACAGCGCCCGCAGGTGCAGCTGCTCCAGCCGTCGTCGCGCGTCGGGACCGGCGTCGCCGGCGGATTCGTAGCGGTCCCACCGCCAGTACCACAGCTCGGCGTTGGCCCGGCTGCGCAGCAGCGCGGCGACCGGCTCCTGCACCGCGTGGAAGAGGACGACGACCTTCGGCGACCGGCCGTCGGCGGCGAGCCTGCGCAGGAGCACCGAGGCCTGCCGTCGCGCGACCGTCGCCGCCCCCGCCGGGGGAAGCCGCAGCGCGGTGCCGTATCCGGGACGCGGCGGATCGAGCGCGACGACGTCGGGGCCGCGCAACAGGTCCTCGGCCTGGTCGCGCAGGATGAACCGGTCGAGGGGCCGCGGCAGGAGCAGCACGCACGCGGGACGCAGATCGTCGCTCACGGTCGCCGAGGCTACGCGATCAACGTCGGTCCGCGGTGGTGCAGGTCACCCGACAAGGTGACCCGCATGGGCGGGTCGGCGGCGTAGGCTCACCGCATCGCGCCCGGTTGATGTCGCGATCATCGATTCCCCATACCCAGGAGAACCTCATGTCATTCCGTTTCGTGGCGGGTGTCGCGCTCGCCGCGGCAGTCGCCCTTCCCGCGTCCGCGAGCGCCGCCGGCACGATCAACGGTGGGCCGGTCAAGGTCAAGGGCGGCTACCAGCTGTCGGTCAGCGCGGTCGACGCCAAGAAGGACACCTTCACCGTCATCCTCGTCGACGCCGACAAGCACGAGACCGAGCAACACCTCTTCACCTTCCGCAAGGGCGTGAAGGTCACCGTCAAGGGCAAGAGCGCCTCGATCAAGGGCAAGCTCGGACGGTGGGGCAGCGTCGACCTGAAGCTGCGCAACGCCAAGACCGACAAGAAGAAGCCCCGGGAGGGCTGCTCCGCCGCCGGACGCACGACCGGCACCACCCGCACCGGGACCCTCGAGGGCCGGCTTCGCTTCCGGATGCCGAACGGCAAGTTCGTCACCGTGCGAAAGCTGCGGGCACAGACCTACAGCGGCAGCGTCACGTCCGTCGATCCCCTCCAGTGTGACGACGACCGCGTCGGAGACGGCGGCGAGGGCGGCGACGGCGACGGCCAGAACGACGAGCCGCAGCTGTTCCTCACCAAGGACCACGCGGACGGCAAGCTGAGCTTCATCGCGCGGAAGCGGTCGCTGATGCTCACCTGGAGCCAGGAGCCGAAGGGCAAGAAGCAGCCCGCCCAGATCACGCGGACCGCGACGGCGACGGGCGAGAACCTCCTGACGGCATCGGACGGTGGCGTGACCGCGGCGGTCAAGGGCACCAAGCCCTTCACCGGCAACGGGGCGTACCGCGCCGACCCGGCGATCCCGGGGCCGGCCACCACCGGCACGCTCCTGGGCAGCCTCAAGGTCACGCTCCCCGGGGTGCCGGTCGTGAGCGTCGCGGGTGACGGCGCCGTGCTCCTCAACGGCGACAAGTAGTCACAGCGCGGCGGTCCCGGGGCAGCCTCGGGACCGCCGCGGCGCCTAGCATCCTCGCTGCATGGCGCCGCACCCCCTCCGCCGGCTGGCCGCGTCCGGCCTGGCCTACCAGTCGGCGAGCCTCCTCGCCGGGGTCCTGGCGCTCGTCACCCTGCCGCTCTACACCGCGCACCTCGCGGAGGCCGAGCTCGGCTGGGCCGAGACGCTGCTGACGTGGATCATCCTGCTGTCGATCCTGCTGCGCGCCGGGCTGCAGGAGGCGCTGCTGCGCCACTGGTTCCACGACGACGACCCGGCGCGGCGCGGGCGTCTGGCCCGCCGGGTGCTCGGCGTCGTCCTCGTCGGATCGACCGCGGTGGCGGCGCTCGTCGTGGTCGCGGCGCCGACGCTCGCCGGGCCACTGCTCGGCGACGCGATCCCGGGCGCGACCGACGACGATCGCGCGACGACGATCCGGGTCGCCGCGCTCGGCGTGTGGGCGTTCACCAACCTGGAGACGGTCAACGCGCTGATGCGCGCCCGTGAGGCGCGACGGACCTACCTGGCGGCGTCGCTGACGAACGTCGTGCTCACCGTCACCTCGACGGTGCTGCTCGTCGTCGTGCTCGACGGCGGCGCACCCGGGTACCTGCTCGGCAACTACGCGGCGTCGACCGCCGTGCTCGTCGGCGTCTGGTGGTCGCAGCGCGAGGTGCTGACGGCAGGCCGTCGGGCCCGCGGGTCGTCCCTCGCCGGACGGGGCGCGGCCGCGCCCGGGGGCGGGTCGGCGGTCGGCGGCTCCCCGGGCCTCGAGGATGCGGCCACGTCCGACCAGGGGGAGGCCCTCGCCCCGGACCGCGACCGCCTGCGCCCGCTGCTGCGGTTCGGTCTGCCGACGGTGCCGCCGGAGGCCGCGGTGTTCGCGCTCAACCTCGTCGACCGGCAGTGGCTCATCCACTCGTCGGGCGCGGCGAGCGCCGGCATCTACGCCGCGGCGGTCAAGCTCGCGACCCTCGTCATCGTCGTCGCCCGCGCGTTCCAGGCCGCGTGGCCGCCCCTGGCCTACGACCTGGACGACGACGCCGCGCCGCGCGCGTACGCCCAGGTCGTGCGCGCCTACGTGGTCGCGCTCGGATGGGTCGTCGCCGCCCTGACGCTCATGCGCCACCAGGTCGTCGAGGTGCTCGTCGCCGACGGGTACGCCGCGGCGGCGGGCGCGCTCCCGTGGCTGGCGCTCGGATGGGCGCTCTGGGGCCTGACGTGGGTGTTCACGTCGATCGCGGGGCGCGTGCACCGCACCGGCCGCACGCTGCCGGCCGCGATCCTGGGGCTCGTCGTCAACGTCGTCGTGCTCGCGGCGCTCGTGCCGTCGCTGGCGGCCACCGGTGCGGCGATCGCCCTCGTGGCCGCCTACGTGGTGGCACTGACCGTCGCCCACCTGCGGACCCGCCGGCTGTTGCACGTGCCGTTCGAGCGTGGCCCGCTGGCGGCCGCGGTGGTCCTGCTCGTCGTCGTCGCGGTCGGCGGCGACTGGCTGCTGCCCGCCGGCGGGCTCGGGGGAATCGCCGGGCGCGTCGTGCTGTGCGCCGCGATCCCGCCGCTGCTGGTCGTCGTCGGCGCGGTGCGCCCGTCCGAGGTCGGCAGGCTCGTGGCGTCCGTTCGCGCCCGCCGGGGGTGAAGATCGTGGACGATCGGCTATTCCGACGTGACCGTGGGGGTTTCCTGCGATACCGTGGCTTGGGCGTGAGCGGTCAATCATGAGCAAAGCGAAGCGAAAGCCGAAGCGCTCGGCCCCTCAGCACACCCGCGCCACGGGGGCGAGCGAGCCGCAGGAGGTCACCTTCGACCGCATCGGGCGGCCGGAGATCGATCGGATCCTGCGCGAGCAGGTCGGCATGACCCTCGCGACCTCGCTGGAGCGGTCAAGCGTCCCGGTGGTCCAAGCATTCGTCGACGCGCTAGAGGCCGAGGACGACGCGGTGACCGCGGTCCGCGAGGTCGAGGGCGAGCTGGGCATCGAGCCCGGCGCGGCCGATCTGCCCGAGCTCGAGCCGGAGCAGGAGCTCAAGCTGCTGCGCGCCGACGTCGAGCAGGAGCGGCGCATCGCCGAGGTCGACAAGCGCCTGCTGGCGATCTGCCGCGAGGCGCTGGTGTCGCTGGAGCGCCGTGCGACCCGGGCCGAGAAGGAGCTGGAGCGCGCCCAGCGCAAGACCGAGCAGGCCGAGACGCAGGCCTCCCGCCACGAGCGACGCGCGGAGGAGCGCGTGGCCGAGGCACAGTCGCTGCGTGGCGAGCTGGACAAGGCGACCGCCGAGCTCGTGGCGCTCCGCGACGAGCTCCGCAGCGCCCGCAGCCGCCAGGATGAGCTCGTCGACCGGCTGGAGGACGTCGACGACACCCCGGCGGCGCCGGCGTCCGCCGATGTGGAGTCGCTCCGCGCCCAGCTGGAGGAGCGCGAGTCGCTGCTGCGCGACGCGCACACCGAGCACGAGCGGTTGGAGGTGACGCTCGATGCCGCCCGGCGCGAGGCCGCGCGCCTGCAGCGCGAGCTGAGCCTCGCCGGCGCGGGCGAGGAGGACGGCGAGGAGCCGCTGCCCGAGGTCGAGTCGGTGCAGGAGGCGGTCCACGCCGCCGCCGCCCGCTGCAAGCACCTGGTCTTCACCGAGCGGGCGTTCGAGACCGCGGCCGACAGCCCGTTCTGGCGGCCCGACATGGTCCTCGCCGACCTCATCAAGCTCGACGAGGTCGCCGAGGCGTACCTGCGGCCCGAGGGGATCGGCCAGCCGGTCGGTCAGCTCGCCCAGGACCTGGGCCTGGACTGGCGGTCCAACGTCGGTGAGGTCTGGTACGGCATCCACCCCAACGACTACCACTTCAGCCACGACGGCACGACGCTCCGCGTGGCCGAGCACGTTCGTGTCGCCAACGGCTCCGGGGCCCAGCGCTGCGCCAGGATCTACCTGGCGTTCCACACCGGCTCCGGCACCGAGGGCGACCTGCCCCGCGGCGTCTACGTCGGCCCGGTCGGCCGCAAGCTGCCCGACTCGACGACGGGGTGAGCGGGTAGGGCGGGGCGTCGGCGACCCGCCACGGCGCGGCCGGACCTTCACGTGCGGCGGTCGGAGCCGCCGCACGCCGTCGACGTCACCGCCCGGTGGTCGCGGGCATGTCGCGCCAGAGGTACGCGATCGAGGCGTCCTCGATCCTGCGAGAGGACGCGAGGTCGACCTCGAAGTCCGGGATCCGGGTAAGGATCTGCTCCATCAGGAGCCGGAACTGCAGGCGCACCAGGAACGACCCCGGGCACAGGTGCGCGCCGCTGCCGAAGTGGATGTACTGCCTGCGTTGGCGATCGATGTCGAGCTCGTCGGGCTCCTCGAACACCCGCGGGTCCCGGTTCGCGGCGGGGAGCCAGACCAGGATGCGCTCGCCGGCCTTCAGCTGCTGCCCGGCGATCTCGACGTCCTTGATGACGTTGCGCGTCAGGGACACCCCGGCGGTGATGTAGCGCAGCAGCTCCTCCGTCGCCTGCGGGAGCAGGCTCAGGTCGTCTGTGAGGCGCTTGCGCAGCTCCCGGTCCTCCTGAAGCACCGCCATGGTGTTGGCGATGAGCGCGGCGGGGTTCTCGGCACCGCCGAGGATCACCGTGAACGTCATCCACCGGACCTCGTCGTCGGTCAGTCCGTGCTCGGGAGCGACCATCCAGCTGACGAGGTCACCCTGGGGCTCCGCCCGACGCGCGGCGACGAGCTCGTCGATCGTGCTGATCGCGCCCTGGAACGTCTGGAGCGCCGCGAGCTGCTCGGGGGTTGGCCCGTCCGGCGACACGTCTCCCAGCTCCGGGATGCAGGACACCGAGTCCTGCACCGCCTTGATGAACGGCTTGCGCACATCCTCGGGAAACCCCAGGTAGGTGACGATGACCTGGGCGGGGACGACGTCGGCGATGTCGTGAACCACGTCGAACTCGCCCTTGGCGAGAACATCGTCGATCGCCTCGGTGATGACTGCCTGGATGCGCGGCTCCATGTGATCCACGGTGCGCTTGTCGAGCTTGGCGAGCAGGATCTTCTTGAGCCTGCGGTGATAATCGCCGTCCACCTCGGCCGGCAGCATCACCGGTCCAACGGCGGTCGGGATCGTGACGCCGCCGCTGCCGTCCTCGTGCTTGAGGGTCGAGAAGTGCTCGGGGTCGCGGAGCACCCGGCGTGCGGCGTCGAACGACGAGGCGACCCAGTGGCCGCCGTGGCTCTCCGTCCAGAAGATCGGGTGCTCGCGCACCGTCTCGAGCACGGCCTGGCGATCGTAGGACGTCGACTCCCGATGGTGATCGAAGTCGACGACCGGGCATCGGGTGGCGCCAGCCACGGGGCACCGGGCGGCGTCGGCGACGGGGGCTTCGGTCTGCGGAGTCATGGGTGCTGATGACCTTGGTTCGGTGACGGATCGAGCGAGTCGCCGGTGCCCATTCGCACCAAACGACATGTACGACACATACTGTTTGGACATGCTACCCGTTGGCCCGACCGAATTTCAAGCGCCCGGACGAGTCGCGGGTACGGGCGGGGCCACCGCCCTTCCGGCCCCCGCGCCGGGGCGTTAGCCTTCGCGGCGTGAAGATCCTCAGCTCGCACGGGCATGCGCTGGCCCGCATCGCCGAGGATCCGAACGTGCGAGTCAGCGACATCGCCGCGAGCCTGCAAGTGACCGAGCGCAGCGCGCAACGCCTCGTCAGCGACCTCATCAGCGCGGGGTACGTGCGCCGCCGCAAGGCCGGCCGCCGGGCGGATCTCGTCGTGACCTCCGACGAGCTTCGCGACGCGCTGCAGTGCGTGGAAGCGGCCGACGTCGCTCGCCGGGCGGACGACGCCTCGGTCGAGCCGACGCGCAAGGACGAGATCCTGGCTCGGCTGACGGAGGCGGTGCAGAAGCTCCTGGAGAGCGGGGAGCCCTTCGCCGGCCTGAGCGTCGAGCGCCTCATCCGGGCGGCCGGGGTCTCCCGCTCGACGTTCTACTCGTACTTCCACGACAAGGACGACCTGCTGCGGGCCCTCCTCGACAATCTCCTCGACGACCTCTGGAGCGCCGCCCGCCGTTGGATCGACCTCGACGCCGGGCTCACGAAGGACGACCTGAGGGCGGCGATGGAGCACATCGGCGCGGTGCACCGACCGCGGCGTTTCCTGATGCGCGCTGTCGCCGAGGCCGACCCCTCGAGCTCGCGCGTGCGCTCGCAGTACGACGACCTGATGCAGAGCCTCATCGACGGCGTCCGGCAGCACATCGAGCGGGGTCAGCGGCAGACGTTCGTCGCACCCGAGCTGGATCCCGAGGGGACGGCCGCGCTGCTGGTGTGGGGATCGGACCTGCGCCTGAACTCGATCGCTGCCGACGCGTCGGACGAGAGCGTCGCTCGGGTCGTCACCGCGCTCACCGACGTGGTGTGGAACCTCCTGTACGCCGGGATCGGCTCCGACGCGGGGGCGCGGCGATGACGTCGGCGTCGGAGGAGATCGATCGGTCCGACGTCGCGCAGCGCCACGCGCTGCGCGACGTGCTGATTCCCGCGGTCGAGCGGATGCTCGCCGGCGGGACGACATACCCCGAGATCACCGTCAGTCAGCTGACCGATGAGGCCGGGATCTCCCGGTGGCGCTTCTATCGGCACTTCCGCGACAAGCACGACCTGCTGCGCGCCTGGTTCGAGCAGCTCAACGCGCAGTTCGAGTCCGACCACGACGCCTGGCTCCACATCGAGGGGACGCCGCCGTTCGCCGAGTTGCGGGCGGCGATCGCCTCGCTGTTCGTCCCCTACGGGCCCCACAGCGCGCTGCACGGCGCGATGTACGACTCGGCGTCCGCAGACCCGGTGATCGCCGAGGAGCTCGAGGTGACGGAGCGGCGCCGCATCGCCAGCCTGCGGGCGCACATCGAGCGCGGCCAGCGGGGTGGATGGATCGACTCGGTGCTCCTCCCGCAGGAGACCGCGGAGTGGATCATCCTGACCGGCTCCCGGAGCTACCAGCGGATGGTGGTCCACGGGCAGGTGCCCGTGGACCGGTTCGTCGACGTGTTCTCCGACTATGCGTGGCGGGTCCTCTACGAGCCCGCCCGCTGATCGCCGGTCGCCCGGTCGACGCCACGTCGGTGCCGCGGCCGGCGGGATCCGTGGCCGCGGGCAACCGGGGACGCTCAGAAGGGGCTCGCGGACGCGACCCGACCGTGGTTCGCGATCGACGGGTCGGACGGCTTCGTGGTTCCGGTGCCCGTCCGGCCGACGGCCGAGTGGCTCGCCGTCATGGCCGAGCGCATGGAGCGCGAGCTGCCGCGAACCGTCGACGCGGCCACGCTCGAGCGCCACGTCTCCGGCCTACGCGGAGATCGTCTGGCGCAGCGTCTACCGCCGTGAGCGGTAACGGCCGGGAGGACGCGAGGTCGGCCCGGGCCGACGGGCGCCCCTCGGTGCGAGTCGCGCTTCGAGGGCGCCCTAACGCGTCCGCGCGCGGCTTTCAACAGGCTGTGTCAAACATCGTGTAGCGTCTGCCGGGCCCGATGCGCCGGGAGCTGCGCGCGGGCCGATCACCAACCTGTAGCGACTGGAGAGACCCGTGCACGACGTCGTCATCATCGGTGGGGGGCACAACGGCCTCGCCTGCGCCGGCTACCTGGCGAAGGCCGGGAAGCGGGTGCTCGTCCTCGAGGCCAACCCCACCGTCGGTGGCTTCGTCGTCACGAACGAGATCCCGGGCGCGCCCGGCTACCTGGCCAACCGGTTCGCGATGGAGTTCCCGTTCCAGGGCATCGAGCCATCGGTGGCGAGCGAGCTCGAGCTCGCCCGCTTCGGGCTCGAGTGGGCGACGCCCGACCCGCACCAGACGCACATGAGCGAGGACGGCACGCCCTTCTCGCTGTACCACAGCATCGATCGGACCTGCGAGTCGATCGCACGGCTCTCGCGGCGGGACGCTGAGTACTACCGTCAGTGGATGGGGGCGCTGCGCGACGTCGCCAGCGCCGCGTTTCCCTACCTGCAGGGGCACCCCACCCGCGTCCATCCGCGGACGATCGCCCGGATCGTTCGCCGGCTGGCGCGGCACCGCAAGTCGCAGCTCCCCGGTGCTCGCGCCCTGCTGTCGG
>JBFWKS010000096.1:0-13199 GCA_050252545.1 Solirubrobacteraceae bacterium | reverse complement strand
CGGGCCGACCATACGCGCAGCGCCCTCGTGGAGGGGGACGATCCGAGGGGCGCACCCCCAGCGGGGGTGGCATTTCCACCTCGTTGGGCATCCACGTCCGACGCGGCCCGACGTACGATCGCTCTCAGGTTGGCTCCGGACCGTCCGGAGCGCGACCGTGGTGGCCGACGAGCCGCCGAGAAAGGGAGAGAGACGGGGATGACCGAACAGAGCCTGCTGCAGGACGAGAACGAGACGCTCGGGTTCGACACGCCGACGTCGCAACTGCTCGACCAGGCCAACGAGTACAGCCTGCACCAGGGCCAGGACCGCTTCAAGGAAGCCCGTCCCGGGGACTTCTGGTCGATCGAGTGCGTCGACGTGTACAAGAGCTTCGGCCGTCAGCCGATCCTCAACGGCCTCAACCTCGGCATCCCCGAGGGCATGATCTCGATCGTCCTGGGCCCGTCCGGCACCGGCAAGAGCGTGCTGATCAAGCACCTCATCGGCCTGCTCTTCCCGGACGCCGGCGACATCCTCGTCCACGGCGACTCGGTTCCGAACCTGACGACGTCGCAGCTGCTGGAGATGCGCCGCAAGTTCGGGATCCTGTTCCAGGACGGTGCGCTGTTCGGGTCGATGAACATCTTCGACAACGTCGCGTTCCCGCTCCGGCAGAACACCGACATGTCGGAGGCGCAGATCAGCAAGGTCGTGAACCAGCGCCTCCACGAGGTCGGCATGGGTCATGCCAACGAGCTGGCGCCGAGCGAGCTCTCCGGCGGCATGCGCAAGCGCGCCGGATTCGCCCGGGCACTCGTCACCGAGCCCGAGATCGTCGTCTTCGACGAGCCCGACTCCGGCCTCGACCCCGTCCGCACCGCGCTGCTCTGCGAGCTGATCAAGCAGATGCACGCCCGGCACGGCGGCACCTACATCGTCATCACCCACGACATCGCGTCGCTGCACCAGATCGGCCAGTACATCAGCGTCCTCTGGAAGGGACGCATCGTGCAGGCCGGCAGCCGGCAGGACATGTTCAGCTCCGAGAACCCGTTCGTGCGCCAGTTCCTCAACCGGCGCCTCGAGGGTCCTCTGGGCATGGACTGACGGTTCGTGGTGGTCCGGTCGTCGGCGACGCCCGCCGGCGACGGACCCGATGCGTGGCAGATCCCCCGAGAAGCAGGAGTGGCGATGAGTGGTAGCGGACCCGTGCAGTACGTCGGGGTGGATGGTCGTGGCACGGTTGCCGACGTCCTGCGTGCGCGGGCGGCGCTGACGCCGGACGCGACCTTCGTGTCGTTCGACGGCACGGTGATCACGTTCGCGGGCATGGTCGGTCGCGCCGAGCGGGCCGCGGGCGCACTGGCCGGGTTGGGCATGCGTCCGGGGGACCGGGTCGCGACGGTGCTGCCCAACTCGTTGGAGCTGCTGGACGTCTGGATGGGCGCGGCGGTCGGCGGATTCGTCCTCGTCCCCGTCAATACCGGGCTGAAGGGCGAGGGCCTGCGGTACATCCTCGAGCACTCCGAGTCGAAGGTCGTCGTCGTCGACGGCCCGTTGGCCGACACGCTCGCCGCCGCGGTTCCGGCGGACGCCGGCCCCCGGATCCGGTTGACGCGTGGCGTGCCGGACGCCGAGGGCCTCACCGCTGCGGACGTCCTGGCGGCCGGTGCGCCGGCCGGCGGGAACGCCGGTGACCCGTCGGGCCTGGCGACGATCCTCTACACGTCGGGTACGACGGGACTGCCGAAGGGCGTGATGAACGGTCACCGTCCGTACCTGACGGCCGGGGTGGAGTTCACCCGGCGGTTCCTGCGGCTGGGTCAGGACGACGTGCTGTACACGACGTTGCCGCTGTTCCACGTCAACGCGCAGATGCTGTCGGTCATGGGCGCGATCGTGTCGGGCCGGCCGTTGGTGCTGGCGCCGCGGTTCTCGGCGTCGCGGTTCTTCGACGACATCCGTGATCACCGCGCGACGGTGTTCAACTACATCGGCGCGATGCTGACGATGCTGCACAAGCAGCCGGTGCGCGAGCACGATGCCGACAACCCGATCAGGGTGGCGGTCGGCGGTGCGGCGCCGAAGGAGCTGTGGCGTGACTTCGAGCGGCGGTTCGGCCTGGAGATCCTCGAGGTCTACGGCCTGACCGAGACGGCCTGCTTCTGCCTCGGGTCGCCGCCGGACGCGATCAAGCCGGGCAAGCTCGGCAAGGCGGTGTCGTGGGCCGAGGTCGACGTGCAGCGCGACGACGGCACGACCACCGACGACGGCGAGCCGGGCGAGATCGTCGTCCGGCCCCGGCCCAAGCAGGAGGACACGCTCTTCCGTGGGTACCTCAAGAACGACGAGGCGACCGCCAAGGCGATGCGCGACGGCTGGTTCCTGACCGGGGACCGCGGCCGGCGCGACGACGACGGCTACCTCGTGTTCCTCGACCGACTCAAGGACGTGATCCGCCGGCGGGGCGAGAACATCTCGTCGTACGAGGTCGAGCGGGCGGCGAACCTCCACGACGACGTCGCCGAGAGCGCCGCGGTCGGCGTGCCGTCGGAGCTGGGCGAGGAGGACGTCATGATCGTCGTCGTCCCGCGCGACGGGGCGACCATCGACCCGGCCGGGATCCGGGCGCACTGCGCCGAGCAGCTCGCGGCCTTCATGGTCCCGCGGTACGTCCTCGTGCGCGACGCGCTGCCCAAGACCGCGACCCAGCGGGTGCAGAAGTTCGAGCTGCGCAAGACCGGACATGCCGACGCCTGGGACGCGGAGGCGGTAGGAACACGGGCATGAGTGAGTTTCCCGGGGTCCGCTACGACATCGCCGACGGCGTCGCGACGATCGCGCTCGACGCGCCGGAGTCGCGCAACGCGCTGTCCGACGAGCTGATGGCGTCGCTGATCGCGGCGTTCACCGCTGCGCGCGACGACGATGCCGTGCGCTGCGTCGTGCTGGCGTCGACGCATCCGCGCACGTTCTCCGCCGGTGGCAACCTCGGCGGGTTTGCGGCGCAGGACCCGCTGGTCCACAAGCATGCGGCGATCCAGCTGTTCCCGGATCTGTTCGTGCTCATCGGACGGCTCGGCAAGCCGGTGATCGCCAAGATCGGCGGGCACTGCCTGGCCGGCGCATTCGGTCTGGCGCTGGCGTGCGACCTGATCGTCGCGTCCGAGGACTCGGTGTTCGGCACGCCCGAGATCAACGTCGGCGTGTTCCCGTTCATGATCGCGGCGCTGATCCACCGCAACCTGCCACGCAAGAAGGCCACCGAGTTGATGTTCCTCGGCGACCGGATCAGCGCCACCGAGGCCGAGCGGCTGGGCATCGTCAACCGGCTGGTACCCGCAGACGAGCTCGACGGCGCCGTCGACGACTGGGCGGGGCGGCTCGCGGTCAAGTCGCCGCTACTCATGCGGATGGGCAAGGACGCGCTGTGGCGCCAGAACGACATGCCGCTCGAGGATGCCTGGGACTACCTCCGTTCCCAGCTCGCCCTGGCGTTCTCCACCGAGGACATCCAGGAGGGCGTCCAGGCGTTCTTCGACAAGCGCGACCCGGAGTGGAAGGGCCGCTAGGGCGCGTCCTGTCGCGCGGCGCGTGCGTCGGGCGCCGGCCGGGTAGGGGCGGGAGATGCTCTTCGGCGCCGAACACGTCCAGCGCTACCGGGAGACCGGGGGTGGCGAGGGCCACGACTGGCAGGGCACGACCGTCCTGATCCTCACCACCACCGGTCGTCGTAGCGGCGAGCCTCGATCCACCCCGCTGATCTACCGCCCGATCGGCGACGAGGCGTATGCGGTCGTCGCGTCGAACGGCGGGGGAGACCCGCCCCAGTGGTACCTCAACCTCGTGGACCGACCCGAGGTCATGGTGCAGGTCCGCGACGAGGAGTTCCCCGCCCGGGCGCGGGTGGCGAACGCGACCGACCGTCCCGCGCTCTGGGACGAGCTGATCGCGACGTGGCCCGCCTACACCGACTACCAGGCCAAGGCCGACCGCGAGATCCCGGTCATCCTCCTCGAGCGGGACATCGCGGACGCGGTCGACTGACCCCGCCCGCCGTCGTCCGGCCCGGCCCGAGGCGCCGTCCGAGGCCGTCCGAGGTGATCCGCCCGCGCGACCCGCGGCCGCCCGCCGCGCCGTGGGGATCCCCGGCGCGGCGCGTGGCCGCGGGTCAGTCGCCGGGTGCCCCGACCGGCGTCCGCGGCGTGGCCTGCTGGGTGGGTTCGTCGGGCATGGCCGGCGCCACCGGCGGCCGCCCCTCCGCGGACCACGCCTCCCGACCGGGATCCAGATCCTGGTCCCGGACGAGCAGCCGGCCGATCCACCACAGCTCCAGCGCGGCGAGGCCGATGCTCGCCAGGCCGGCGACGGCCATGAGCACCTCCGACGGGCTCTCGGACGAGTTGATCGCGATGATCCCCGGGAAGCCCGCCCCCAACGTCGAGTACGCGAAGTTCGCGGGGAACAGCACGAAGACGGTGAGTAGTTGCCAGTGGTTGGTCGCCTTGCGCGACAGCAGCGCCACGAGCAGGGCGAACCCGGTGATCTGGGCGGCCTCCATGAACGCGATCCAGATCGGGTAGTCCAGGACCCGCAGTGTCTGGGGCGCCCAGTACGAGTAGAGATCCAGGTTGATCATGAGGATCTCGAACGCCGCCGTCGTGCACGCGGTGATGGCAGCGAGCTTGAACACGTGCCGCGTCGACGTGCTCTTCGCCAGGCCCTTGTACATGAAGATCGCCGGACCGGCGAAGACCACGACGTACGCCGGCATGACCCACACCGGCTGCGGCAGGTGGAACGCCTCGAACAGCGTCCACTGCTTGTTGCTCCCCGCCTCGTCGAAGGCGTGCCAGAACAGGTGGTAGCTGATGTCGTAGAGCGGCTCGATGAGGCTCCCGACCGCGACCGCCAGGACGAGGTACAGGGCGATCGGCGACCGGTCACGCCGGCTGAGGTGGATCGCGTAGATGACCAGCGCGATGGTCAGCCCCCAGAGGGCGAAGGTCACGAGGCTCTGGAGCGTCGTGTTGAGGTCCGGCATGTCGCCGGGCTTGTCCGGTATCGGAGCCATGGGCGGCTTTCGTTCGGGGGCCGTGAGGACGCCGACCACCGACGTCACCGTCGTGACCCTAGGGTGACCCCGCTACCGCCACATCTCCCGTTCCGCGGAACTTGTGGTGCGACCGGGTAGAGGTCGACGTAGGATGGGCGCGATGGTGATCGACGCTCACGCGCCCACGGGGGAGGCACCACAGGCCGTCGCGGCGCGGGCCCGTGGGCTGCTCCGAGAACCCGCGGTGCTCAACGGGCTGACGCTCGCGCGTCTCTCGGTCGACCTCGACACCGCCGCCGGCAGCGTCCGCGCGGGGTTGCGGGATGACCCGGGAGACGCAGGGGCCGGCGCGCTCCTGATCACCATCGGACGGCTGCAGCGGCGCGTCCGTCGGATGGAGACCGACCGGCGGTTCTCCACGATCGGTGAGATCTACGCGAGCATCGGGCGGCTACGGCAGGAGGCGACGATCCCCGCGCTGCTCGCCACGGTTCCCCGGGAGCTCGGGCGGGCGTGCGGGTTCGACCGCGCGGTGATCTCGGGGGTGCACGGGTCCGCGTGGCGGGCCGAGGCGGTGTGGATCGACCCGGCCGCCGACCCCGTGACGTCGGCGAGCACCCGCGAGTACCTGACCCGGCGGTGGATCCCGCTGCGTCCGGGCACCCTGGAGGTCCGACTGGTGCAGCGGCGGACCGCGGCGCTCGTCGGTGCGGACGATCCCGACGTCGATGCCGAGCTCGTCGCGGCGACCGGGACGCGCAGGTACGTGGCGGCCCCGGTCATCGCCGCCGACCGCGTCGTGGGCTTCCTCCAGGCCGACCGGCTCGACGCATCGCCGCCGTTGCGGACCGTCGACCGCGACAATCTGTGGACGTTCGCCGAGGAGTTCGGGCTCGTGTTCGAGCGCCTGGCGCTGCTCGACCGCCTGGAGCGTCAGCGCGGGCGCGTCCGTGAGGTGTTCGCCGCCGCGGACGACGCGCTCCAGGCGCTCCGCGAGGACGAGGTGCGGCTGGGGCACGGCGATGCGGACCCGGCCACCGTGGCACCGGAGCCCGGGACCGAAGGCCCGGGGCATCGCCTCGAGCTGCTCTCGGCGCGCGAGCACGACGTGCTCCGCGTCCTTGCGACGGGTGCGTCGAACATGCAGATCGCGGAGCGGCTCGCGATCGGCGAGGGCACCGTGCGCAGCCACCTCACGCGGATCAGTCGCAAGCTGCGCGCCTCCGGGCGGGCCGAGCTGATCGCCCGGTACCTGCGGTTGACCGCACGACAGGGATCGTATGAGCGGCGCTGAGCGTCCGGCGGAGGACCGTCTCGCCGTGCGACCGGACACCGCCGAGCAGCGCCACCTCGCCGAGCCGCGCCGCCCGGCGACACGGCGGACTCCGGCGCAGCGGCGCCCCTCGACGCAACGACGCGCGGAGGAGATCCTCCGCCGCCTGCACGCGGCCGCCGGGAGCACGCCCCCACCCGGCCCGGTGACCCCCGAGGGGCTCGAGGCGATCGCCGAGACCGTCGCCGGCGCCCCCGCGATCTGGTCGTCGGACGAGCACGACGCGGCCGGTCTCGTCGCCGACGCCCACGTCGTCGCCCTCGAGCTCGACGCCCGCGAGAACGAGCGTCGGGCGGAGCGGATCACGTCGTGCCAGGAGGGCCTGGGACGGTTGCGCTCCGCGGCGACGACCGACGAGCTGCTGCGGGCGGTGTGCGACGAGATCGTCCGCTCCTGCTCGTTGGAGCGGGTCCTGCTGTCGCGCGTGGAGGACGGCCGCTGGTGGCCGTGGAAGGTCAACGCGGCGGTCGAGTCGCAGGGCTGGGTCGCCGACTGGCGGGACCGGTCGATCCCGCTCGACACGCTCACCCTCGAGACGCGGCTGCTCGACGAGCAGCGTCCGGCGCTGGTGTCCGACACGAGCGAGCCGGGGATCCACGAGATCATCCGGGCGGGCCACTCGTCGTCCTACGTCGTGGCTCCCGTGATGCCCGCCGGACGGGTGATCGGGTTTCTCCACGCCGACCACCTCGAGGACGGTCGGCCGTGCGATGCGACCGACCGGGACGTGCTCTGGCGGTTCGCCGAGGGGTTCGGTCACCTGTACGAGCGGACCGCCCTCGGTGAGCGGATGCGCCAACGCCGGGCCGAGTTCGAGCGCCTGATCGAGGCCGTCCACGACGCGATGTCGGACCTGGCCGCCGCCGAGCTGCGTCTGTCGCAGCACGCGGACCCCGCACCGTCGACGGCCGAGCGCCCGCGGGCGGACATCGCCGAGCTCCTGACGGCCCGCGAGCGGGAGGTCTTCTCGCTCCTCGTCGCCGGACGGCGCAACCGTCAGATCGCCGAGGAGCTGGCGATCGGCGAGGGCACGGTCAAGACCCACGTCAAGCGGGTCCTCGCCAAGACGGGCGCCACGAACCGCGCCCAGCTGATCTCCAGGCACCACGGCGGCGGCCACACCTGAGCCGGCGTGGTCGTCGCCGCGGAGCCTCGCGGTGTGGCTGATGCCGACCACACCTCCACGATCACGCGGTCGTCAGCCCTCCACGCCCCAGAGCCGCTTGAACTGGCTCTGGTAGTCCTCGACCATCGCCGGGAAGGGGTCTGCCGTCTTCGGCAGGTTGCCCTCGTCCTTGGAGACGATCGTCAGGGTCTGGAGCGGCTGCGATTCACTGACGTCCCTGCCGGTGAAGGTCCGCGCGAGCGCGTCCACGATCTGCCAGGCGAGTTCGTTGTACGGCTCGATCAGCGCGGCGGTCCGCTCGCCGGTCTGCAGTGCCTGGATGCCCGGCTCGTCGGGAGCGAACGAGTACGACTTCGGGACCGTGACCCCGGCGGCCTTCGCCGCTGCGGGCAGGCCCGAGGCCAGCAGGTCGTACGAGATGAACAGACCCTTGAGATCGGGGTTGGCCCGCAGGAAGTTCGCGATCTTCTGCGGCGCGTCCTTGCCCAGCGATGCCGGCTGGATGTCGAGGCGCTTGATCGAGCAGTCGGGGCACGCTGCCTCGATCTCGCGCTCGTAGCCCTCGGTGTAGTCCTTCACGACGGGAAAGCCACCGAGTAGCACGCTGCCGATCTGGCCCTCGCCCTCGAGGTCGACGATCGTCCGGTCGGCGAGGCGTGCGGCTGCCTCGGCGGACGCCTTCGGGCCGAGCGGCTCGAAGGCGATCCCACCCTCGCCCGTCTCCTCGGTTCCCGTGTTCGACATCACGGGGATCTTCATGTCCCCGAGGCGGTCGAGCTGCTTGGCGTACAGGTCCCGGCCCAGCCCCATGGAGACCACGGCGTCGGGGCGCTGGCGGATCGCCTCGTCGAACGCCGCCTGGACCGACGGCGGCGTCGGCTGCGCGGCGATCTCGGTGACCTTCCAGCCGAGCACGTCGGCGCCCGTCTTGAGGGCCTTGCCGAAGTTGACGCAGGCGGGGGCACCACAATTCACGAAGGTGATCTTCTTACCCTTCGGGATCGCCTCTTCGATCGGGGTGGTCGGCCCGATCTTGTCGGCCTTGTCGTGGCCATCCAGCTTGGCCTGTGTGGCCGCGACGACGTCTCCGCCGCCGGAGGACGAGGACCCCGCGCCGGCGGGCTCGTCATCGTCGTCACCGCATGCCGTCACCGTCAATGCGAGCGCAGCGGCGGTGCACACCGCGGCCAGCGTCCGGCGGCTTCGTCGAACTCGATTCATGGTCTCTCCTCGTGTCGGATCACGACGACCAGCGTCGTGGGTCACGGCGGATGCCCGCGTGACCGAACGTCGACCCGACCGTAGAAGCACCAGGATGCGTCGAGACAGAGTAGTCGCCTACTCTCCCGAGGCACCGAACGCGGAGTAGCGGACTACTCTCGTCTCGCGCGCCAACGGAGGCCTAGCTTGGGTCATGGCCACCATCCAACACCCGTCGACGACTGGGTCCGAGGACGTGGAGCGCCGCATCGCGGATCTGCGTCGCCGCCACGTCGTTGAGTCCGCGGACGACGAGGTCCTCACCACGAAGCTCCGACGCCGGGGCCACGACGTGCATACCGCACGGACGGCGGGCGACATCAGCTCTGACCTCCAGGAGTTCCTGGCGCGAAGGATCGCGCAGCCGTTCGCGATCACCGGTCTCCGGCGACTCCCGGGCGGCGCGTCCAAGGAGCAGTTCTCGTTCACCCTGGAGTGGGTCCGGGACGGGGAGACCCGCACGGACCCGATGGTCCTGCGCATGAATCCGCCGGCCTCGGTCGTCGAGACGCATCGGGTGCGCGAGTTCCAGCTGCTGCAGGCGTTCGACGGAAGGGTGCCCGTTCCCCACGCGTACTGGGCGACCCAGGACCGCGAGGAGCTCGGTGAGCCGGCGATGGTCTGTGGGTTCGCCCGCGGCGTGGCCGCGCCGACGAAGGGTGAGAGGAAGGCGTCCGGACTTGGCACCGCGTACGGTCCCGATGTCCGCCCCCGCCTGGCGGAGCAGTTCGTCGCGCACCTCGCCACGATCCATACGCTCGATCCCGCGGCGGTGTGCCTCGATGCGTTCGAGGTGCCGGCCGTCGGCACGACCGAATCGGTGGAGCGTCGGCTGGCGTTCTGGGATCGCACCTGGGAGCAGGACGCCTTCGAACCGCACCCGACGGTGATGCTTGCACGCGAATGGTTGTGGGCCAACCGTCCCGTCACCGACCATGTCTCGATCGTTCACGGTGACTACCGGAACGGGAACTTCCTGTTCGACGAGGACACGGGGGAGATGACCGCGATCCTGGACTGGGAGCTCGGGCACCTGGGGGACCGGCACTTCGACCTGGCGTACGTGCTGCTGGAGAACTGGGGCAACCAGGACGACGACGGCCGGTTCCTGCACTGCGGTCTGCTGGAGCGCGACGAGTTCATCGCCGAGTATGAGCGGCTGTCCGGGCTGTCCGTCGACCCGGAGCGACTGCGCTACTACACGGTTCTCAACGCCTACTGGTTGTTGACCGCATGCTTCGCCACCGGCGTCCGCATCGCCGAGGACCGCATGACCCACCTCGACGTGATGATGAATTTCATGAGCGGTCTCGGGGCGTCACTCGTGCCCGGTGTCAACCGACTGATCGAAGGAGCCTGAGCACCATGGTGCCGACCATCGCACAGCAGCTGCGGGGCGTCCAAGCCGCGCTCACCAAGACGATCGTGCCGGCGCTGCCGGCCGACGACAGCTTCGTGCAGGAGCAGGCCGGGCTGGCTTTGGCCACGTTGGCCTGGGTCCTCGACGTGCAGGCGGACGAGACGCTCTACGAGGCGACGGAGCGCGCCGAGTACCGTGACCTGCTCACCGCACTCGACGGACTCGGGTCGGTTCCGGCGGACCCGGCGAGTGCCGTGCCGTCGGGTGGGCCCGACGCGATCCCCGACCTGGTTGCCGTGCGGGCCGAGACGCGTGCACTGAAGAGCGCCGTCGAGGCACGGTTTGCGGCGGTGACGGCAGACGGCAGCGACGAGGAGGTGGAGGACGCGCGCCGGTTGATGCTGCAGGCGGCCGAGCGCCAGGCCGTCCGCGAGCAGTCGTGGTTCCGCATGACCGGATTCCCGGCCGACGTCGCCGGTGATGTCCGCAGCGTCCTGGAGTCCCGGCAGGGCGGTGGTCGGTCGTGACGACCACCGCCCCTGCCGCGGAGACGGAGGCCCGGTCCGTGGACGATCTGGCGGGTCCGATCGACGAGCTCGGGGTCTACCTGCTCCCGGGCCGGGTCAAGGACCCTGCCCGCGCGATCGCGGAAGCGGTGGAGGCCGAGCGGATCGGGCTCACCTCGGCGTGGATCGCCGAACGGCTCGACATGAAGGAGCTGGGCGTGCTGGCCGGGGCCGTCGCCGCGAGCACGCAGCGGATCAGCATCGGCCTCGGCTCGATCGCCGCGGGGACGCGCCATCCCCTGATGACCGCCGCACTGGGATCGACGATGCAGGAGGCGTTCGGCGACCGGTTGCTCGTCGGCCTCGCCCGCGGCCTCCGATCCGTACTGGACGACCACGGCATGCTCGTGCCCCGGATGGTCGACTTCGAGGAGTACGCCTCGATCGTCCTCCGGCTCTGGGACGGCGAGACCGTGAACTACGACGGGCCGCTCGGGCAGTTCCCGAGCCTGCGGATGATCGACCCACCCTCGGCGCCGCGTCCGCCGCTGATCCTCAGCACCTGGTCTCCACAGCCGAAGGCCACCGAGCTCGCGGCGCGCATGTTCGACGGCGTGTTCATCAGCTCCGAGCTGACCGTCGAGGCTTGCGCCGCGGCGCGCCGGCGCCTGGACGAGGCCTGCGAGCAGATCGGGCGAGACCCCCGGACGCTCAAGCTCTACGCAATCGTCATCACCGCTCCGGACCTGACGCCGGAGGAGGAGCTCGCCGTCGTCAACGCGCGGATGATCACCCACCTGGACTTCGACGGGATCGGCGATCTGATCATGCGCGAGAACGGCTGGGACCCCGGGCCCCTGCACCAGATCCGCAAACGTGTTGCCGCCAAGGGCGAGGGAACGGCCGACCAGAAGTTCCACCGCTCCGAGCTCCTGGAGCTCGGAGCGCAGCTCCCGCGGGAGTGGATCGAGACGGGATGCGTCGTCGGCACCGCCGACCGGTGTGCCTCGCGGTTGCGGGAGTACCTCGCGGTTGGGGTCGACCACATCGTGCTGCACGGGTGTGCCCCGGCCGAGCTCGAAGGCCTGACCCGCGCGTGGCGCGCGACGGCGGCATGATCGAGCAGGGTCGTGGGCTCCGGCTCCGGAACGTCGCCAAGACGTTCCCGGGCGTGCGGGCGCTCCGCGGCATCGACCTGGACGTTCGCGCGGGATCCGTTCACGCGCTGCTCGGACACAACGGCTGTGGCAAGTCGACACTCGTCAAGATCCTCGCCGGCTTCCACACGCCCGACGAGGGGTGGAAGGCGACGCTGGACGGACAGCCGCTCGAGCTGGGGTCGGCGAAGGGCGCCGAGCACGCTGGTATCCGCTTCGTCCATCAGGAGCTCGGGCTGATCGCCGAGCTCGGCCCGGCCGACAACATCGGACTGGCCCTCGGCTACGAGCGTGATCGTGCCGGTGGGATCTCCTGGCGTCGCCAGGCGCGCCGGACCGCCGAGTTGCTGGACCGGTTCGGGGTCGACATCGACCCGGACCGGCCGATCGGTGAAGCGACCCCCGTCGCGCGCGCGGCGATCGCGATCGTCAGGGCCATCGCGGGCCGGGCGGAGGACGGCATGCCGGGCCTGCTGGTCCTCGACGAGCCGACGGCGTCGCTGCCCGGTCGCGAGGTCGAGCAGCTGTTCCGACTCATCCACGACGTCCGTGACGCGGGCACCGCGGTCCTCCTGATCTCGCACCGGCTGGACGAGGTCATGGAGATTGCCGACCACGCGACGGTGATGCGCTCCGGTGAGGTCATCTGGAACGGCGCGATCGCGGATGCGTCGATCAGGTCGTTCGCGACGCTGATCGCCGGGTCCGAGGTCGAAGCCGTGGAGGCGGCGCACCGGCCGGCCCCGGTCGATGCGCTCGAGGGGCGGCCGGTCGTCCTCGGTCTCGAGTCCGTGAGCGGAAGGTATCTTCGGGGCATCGATCTCGACCTGCACCGCGGTGAGGTGCTCGGGATCGCCGGGCTCCTCGGATCGGGTCGTGAGGAGCTGCCGTACGTCGTCGCGGGGGCATCGACCGACAGCGTCACGGGACGGTTCCGGATCGCGGGCGAGACGCTGCCGGCGATGGACCTCCGCACCGCGCGGGCGTTCGGGATAGCGCTCGTCCCCGCCGACCGTGCGCGCGAGGGCGTGATCGGCCCGTTCAGGGTCCGCGAGAACGTGTCGCTTGCGTCGCTCGGACCGCTCACCCGACGCCTGAGGCTCTCGCGCGGGTGTGAACGAACGTTCGCCGGGAGGTGGCTCGAGGAGCTCGACGCCGCCCCGGACGTCGCGGAGCGGCCCATCACGACGCTCAGCGGCGGGAACCAGCAGAAGGCGGTGCTCGCACGGTGGCTTTCGACCGGTCCGACGATCCTGGCCGTGTCCGAGCCGACGGCGGGGATCGACATCGGGGCCCGGACCACGATCTACGAACGGCTCCGCGCCCGTGCCGACGACGGCCTGGCGGTGCTGATGAGCTCGTCCGACGCCGAGGACCTCGTCGCGTCCTGTGATCGCGTGATCGTCCTGCGCGACGGAC
>JBFWKS010000095.1:0-13216 GCA_050252545.1 Solirubrobacteraceae bacterium | reverse complement strand
ACCGGCGTGGCGGGCCCGTCCGGGCCCGTGGCGGCGTGACGCGGTCCCGGGTCGTGATCCGACCCGGGCAGCTCCCCGGCGGGCGGTCGTCAGCCCTTAGGCGTGGGGGCGTCCTTGCCCAGGTCGGGCAGCGACGGGCCGAGCACGTCGTCGATGAGGCCGTACTCCTTGGCCTCCAGCGGCGTGAAGAACCGGTCGCGCTCCATGTCGCGCTCGATGATCTCGAGCGGCTGGCCGGTCATCTTCACGTAGATCTCGTTCAACCGCGCCCGGGTCTTGAGGAGCTCGCGGGCGTGGATCTCGATGTCCGACGCCTGGCCCTCGAACCCGCTGACCGACGGCTGGTGGGTGAGGATCCGGCTGTTGGGCAGCGCCACGCGCTTGCCCTTCGCGCCACCGGCCAGCAGCAGCGACCCGGCGGACATCGCGATGCCGACGCAGATCGTGCGCACGTCGGGCTTGACGAAGTTCATCGTGTCGAGGATCGCCAGCCCCGCCGTGACCGACCCGCCCGGCGAGTTGATGTACAGCGAGATGTCCTTGTCCTCGTCGTCCGACGCGAGGTGCAGGAGCTGGGCGACGACGAGATTTCCGATCTGGTCGTCGATCTGCTGGCCGAGGAAGATGATCCGCTCGTTGAGCAGCCGGCTGAAGATGTCGTACTCGCGCTCGCCGCGGGCGGTGCGCTCGACGACCGTCGGGACCAAGGGCATGCGGACACCCTAGCGATGCGTCGACCGGTGGCCGCCCACGGCAGGCGCGACCGCCCGCGACACGCGGGATACTCCCCGGGTGCCGCCGATCAACGTGCCCAACGCGCTGACCGTCCTGCGGATCGTGCTCGTGCCCGTGATGACGGTCGCGTTGCTGCAGGAGACCCGGACCGGGGACTACATCGCGGCCGGGATCTTCTGGTTCGCGTCGGTCACCGACTTCGTCGACGGCTGGCTCGCCCGCCGGGCCAACCTCATCACCGACTTCGGCAAGCTCGCCGATCCGCTCGCCGACAAGCTGCTCGTCGTCGGGTCGCTCGTGCCGCTGGCGATCGTCGACCGGTTGGCCCTGTGGATCGTCGTCGTGATCCTCGGCCGCGAGCTCCTCGTGACCGTCATCCGGCAGCTCGTGGCGCGGCGGGGCGAGGTCAAGGGCGCCGCGTGGCTCGGCAAGGTCAAGACGGCGTTCCAGATGCTCGTCATCCTGCTCGTCATCCTGGTCGTGCCGATCCCCGGCTGGCTCGACGCGATGATCTACGCGATGGTCGCCCTGACGCTCGTCAGTGGGGCGGACTTCCTGCTCGGCGTGCGCCGGGCGCTCGCGGCGGCCAAGGTCGCCCCGGCCGCCTGAGCACGAGGCCCCCGGTCAGCTGCCCGCGGCGTCGAGCCACTCGCGCAGCGTCGTGTGCCGTGCGGGCTCCACGCCACGCCCGAGCTCGGTGCGCAGCTCGCCGAGGGTGCCGGACCGCTCGGCGATCACGTCGTGCTGGTGGATCGTCTCGAGGTTCTCCTGGCGGGCCAGCACGAACGCGTCGTCCGACAGGCCACCGAATCGCTCGACGACGCTGCGCAGCAGCTCGCGGACGCAGTCCTCGACGAACCGCGGGTTGCGGTGGGCCTTCTCGACGACCGCGCCCTCGTCGGTGCGCTTCATCAGCTCGTAGATCTCCGAGCTCATCGAGCCCTCGACGAGGCGGACCATGTCGATCGCGTCGATGTCCTGCGGCACGTTCGACGCGTCCCCGCCGTCCTCGTTGATCCGCCCCAGGTAGAGCGTGCCCAGACCGCGCTGGTTGTGCGTCGCGACCGGCACCACGTCGAGGATCGTCGCGATCTGCTCGTCGTCGAACCCGGCGTCGACCAGGCCCCGCGCCGCCCCGTCGCGCAGGTGCTCCTGCGCGCACGGGCACGCGGTGATCCCCTGGGCGGTCACGCCGGTGACGGTGCGCGTCCCCGCGTCGGTGGCGACCGCGATCCCGTGCAGCGTGAAGATCTCCTGGCTCGCGATGCCCGACACCGGCGCCGGTCGGTCCTCGGGGTAGCGGGCGCTCACCCGGACCTCGGCGCGCCGGGCACCCTGGCGCTCACGGATGACCGCGGCGACGCGGCGGGCGAGGTCCTCGGCGCGGAGCACCGGTCCGCCACCGACGACCTCCTCGGCGATCGCCGCGTTGACGACCTCCTCGAACCGCGACATGTGGGCGCCCTTCTGGTCCGGGCCCAGGTCGACGACGGTCTCGAACGTGGCGAGGTACGGCAGCTCCTCACCGGGCCGGCCGACGCGGATGAGCTTCTCGACGCCGGCGACCCCGACGCGCGTCAGGGCGAGGGGCACCGGTGGCCGCTGGTTCTGGACGTCGAGGGCGGTCTGGCTGCTCGGCATGACTCGGATCCGATCTTGCGCGCGGCCCGGCGGGCGGGCCGCGTCGAATGCACGGGACAGCCCCATACCGTACGCGTCCGCATGCCCGGGGCGGCTCGTCGGGGTCGGGAGGGCTTCCACGTCGCCCCATACGACATCGTCCAACTGTGACCGCCGTCACCCTCGCGGCGCCTTTGCGGCGTCCCTGTGCTAGACCTTGGGGCAGTGGAGACACGAGGCGGGTGCCGCGGGGAGCGACCCCGGGCCTGCGACCTCGGTCACCTGGTGAGACAGTCAGACAAGCCCGTCCCGGTGGCGGGCGTCGTACCGACGAGGGGAAGGTTCGACGTGAGTGAGAACAACACGCTTCTGGCAGCCGACGAGACGCCGTTCACGGAGATCGAGGAGCTGCGCGGGCTGATCGCCGAAGGTCAGGAGAAGGGGTTTCTCACGGTGGCGCACATCGCCGAGGCCCTCGAGGAGGTGGACGTCACGAAGGAGCAACTACGTGGCCTCCACGCGCACCTCGAGGAGCACGGCGTCGACGTCATCGACGGCGGTGGTGATGCCACCGATCGCACGGCCCGCGAGGCCGAGCGACTGGAGCAGTCCGGTACCCGCAAGGAGCGCCAGGAGTCGGGCTCCGGCAAGGCACGTCCGCAGATCGACCTCACGGTCGAGCCGAGCCTGGACTCGCTGCGCATGTACCTGCGGTCGATCGGCCGCGTCGCGCTGCTGACGGCCGACCAGGAGGTCGAGCTGGCCAAGCGGATCGAGCGCGGCGACGTCGAGGCCAAGCGCGCGATGATCGAGGCCAACCTGCGCCTCGTCGTGTCGATCGCCAAGGCGTACCTGGGCCGCGGCCTGAGCTTCCTGGACCTGATCCAGGAGGGCTCGCTGGGCCTCATCCGCGCGGTCGAGAAGTTCGACTACCGCCGCGGCTACAAGTTCTCGACGTACGCGACGTGGTGGATCCGCCAGGCGGTCACCCGCGCGATCGCGGACAAGGGCCGGACGATCCGGATCCCCGTCCACATGGTCGAGAAGCTCAACAAGGTCGTGCACGTCGAGCGGCAGCTCGTGCAGACCCTGGGCCGGCAGCCGACGCCGGAGGAGATCGCGTACGAGGTCGAGATGGAGGTCCGCGACGTTCGCGACATCCTCCGCATCTCGCAGCAGCCGATCTCGCTCGAGAAGCCGGTCGGCGAGGACGAGGAGTCCTCGCTCGGCGACTTCGTCGAGGACAAGGACGCCGAGTCCCCGTTCGAGCAGACGAGCGAGCAGCTCCGCAAGGAGCACGTCCGCCGGGCGCTCTCGACGCTGCCCAAGCGCGAGCGCGAGGTCATCGAGATGCGCTTCGGCCTGTCCGGCGATCAGCCGTGCACGTTGGAGGAGGTCGGCCGCGCGTTCGACGTCACCCGCGAGCGGATCCGTCAGATCGAGAGCCATACGCTCAAGAAGCTCGAGTCGCTGCCCGAGGCGCAGCGGCTGCGCGACGCGGTCTGACGCCGCCACCGGTGCGGTCGCGCGAGGGGAGGCGCGCGACCGCACCACGCGACGGATCCCGCTAGGATCCGTCGCCGCTCGGGGGGATGTCCGAGTGGTTAAAGGAGACGGGCTGTAAACCCGTTGGCTCTGCCTACACAGGTTCGAATCCTGTTCCCCCCACTGTGACGAGGGCCCTGCCGAGCGGGGCCCTCGGTCGTTTCGTGGGTACGCTGCTCCGGTGCTCCGCACGGTCCAGGCCACCCGCTACGTCGCCCCGCTGCGCGAGGGTGGGTCGGTGCCCGCCCTGGTCGAGGCCGACGACTGCGGGCTGTACGTCACGAAGCTCCGTGGCGCAGCGCAGGGGATCAAGGCGCTGATCGCCGAGGTCCTCGCCGGCGAGCTGATCCGCGCGGTCGGCGCGACGGACCCCACCCTCGGCTTGCTCGTGCCCGACGTCGTCCTCGTCGACCTGCCCGCCGCGCTGTCGGTCGCCGAGCCCGATCCCGAGATCCAGGAGCACGTCGCCGCCAGCGTCGGGATCAACGCCGGCCTCGACTACCTGCCGCGGGCACTGCCGTACGCACCGGGCTCGCGCGTGCAGCCGGCGCCCGAGACGGCCGCGGCCATCGTCTGGCTCGACGCGATGCTGGAGAACGTGGACCGCACGCCGCGCAACCCCAACCTGCTGGTCTGGCACGACCGGATCTGGCTGATCGATCAGGGTGCGTCGCTCTACCGCCACCACGCGGGCCTGGACCCGGCCGCCGCGACCCGGCCGTTCGCCCCGATCCGCGATCACGTGCTGCTGCCGCAGGCCGGGTCGATCGTCGACATCGACGAGCGGATCGCCGACGCGGCCGGGCCCGACGCGATCGCGGCCGCCACCGACCGGGTGCCGGACGAGTGGATGGCGCTCGTCGATCCGGACGGGGACGCCACCCGTGCACGCGCGTCCTACGTGGCCGACCTGTCCGCCCGCCACGCGGGACGGGCGAGCTTCGTCGAGGAGGCCGAGCGTGCCCGGGCCGTCTGATCCCGACGCCAGGACGTCCGGGCCCGAGCCCGAAGCCCCCGAGTCCGGTGCCGGTCCGTCGACGGGTGCCCGTGCGGCAGACGCGCCGGGGGATCGGCACGAGCGGCCCGACGCCGCGCGCGAGCGCCGCCGCGGTGGCACGCCCGGCGCCGCCGCGGACCGCCGTGCCGCCGCCGCGGGCGAGGCCGACCGGGGTGAGGTCTTCCAGTACGCCCGGCTGCAGGTCGTACCGTCCGAGGAGCGGGGCGAGGCACTCAACGTCGGCGTCGTCATGCACGCGCGCCGCCACCGGTTCCTGGCCGTCCGCTACCGCGTCGACCCGGGGCGGCTGGCGGTCCTCGACCCCGACCTCGACGTCGACGCGCTGACCGCGCACCTCGAGGCGGTTGCCGCGGTCGCCGATGGCGAAGGGCCCGGGTCGGTCGCCACGATGGACCGCTCGGACCGGTTCGGTTGGATCGCGGCGCCCTCGAACACGATGCTCCGGCCCGGTCCGGTCCACACCGGTCTCTGCCGCGACCCCGAGGCGACCATCGAGCGGCTCTTCGAGCGGCTCGTCGGCTGACCCGCGCCGGGAGGGTGCACCGGCTTCAGGGCCCGATCGGGCGGACTCCACGGCACGTCCGGATCGGGCCGGCTCGACGGTCACGTGCCGCCCCGGGTCCCGCGCCGTCTGCGCCCGGTGGCAGGTGCGGCTCGGGTACGCTGCCGCGCATGCGCGCCCTCGGACGGCTCATGCTCCTGCCCGTGTTGCTCGGGGCGCTGCTCCTGGCCGGGTGTGGCGACGAGCGGACCGCCGGCGGCGCGGGTGGGTCGTCCGGGGTCGACGCCCTGGCCGCGGCGGTCGGGAACGACGTCAAGGTCGCGCCGAAGGTCATCGCCGCCGAGGGCGAGCCGCCGAAGGAGCTCGTGCAGCGCGACCTCGCCGACGGCGAGGGCACGGCCGCGAAGGTCGGCGACACCGTCCAGGCGCGCTACACGCTCGTCGCGTGGGGCTCGACCGAGGTCATCGACTCGACCTGGACCGCCGGCGCGGCCGACGGCGGCCTGCCGGAGCCGGCGGCGTTCCCGCTCATGGAGGGCAGCCTGATCGAGGGTTGGGTCAAGGGCATCCCGGGGATGAAGCCCGGCGGTCGCCGCCTGCTCGTCGTCCCGCCGGAGCTCGGCTACGGCGCGGAGGGCAGCGGCCCGGTGCCGCCGAACGCCAGCCTCGTCTTCGTCGTCGACCTCGTCGCGGCGACGCCGACACCGGGCGGCTGAACGCCACGGTGCGGCAGCTGGCGAGCCTCGACGCGGTCTTCCTCGCCCACGAGGGCGAGAGGACGGTGGGGCACGTCTCGCTGCTGGCGGTGCTCGACCCGTCGACCGCGCCTGGCGGCGAGCTGACGCTGGACGCGCTGCGCGCGTTGCTGGCCGAGCGGCTCGCGCTGCTGCCTCCGTTCCGCTGGCGCCTCGTCGAGGTGCCGCTGCGGCTGGACCACGGGTACTGGGCCGACGACCCGGACTTCGACCTGGAGCACCACGTCCGCGAGATCCGGCTCGACGCGCCGGGAGCAGACGATGACCTGGTCGCGCTCGCCGGTCGCCTCTTCGCCGAGCGGTTGGATCGCGCGCGCCCGCTGTGGCAGGTCTGGCTCGTCCGCGGGCTCGCCGACGGCCGGATCGGCCTCGTGTCGAAGGTCCACCACGCGCTCGTCGACGGCGTCTCGGGTGCGGAGATCCTCGGCGCGATCTTCGATCTCGGCCCCGAGGGTCGCGAGACCCCGTCGGATGATCGCGCCGCCCCGGACCCGCTACCGGGCCGCGCAGGTCTGCTGTTGACGAGCGCCCGCACGCTGCCGGCGCGGGCCCGGGCGAGCGCGCGACTCGTCCCCGGGCTGACCGCCCACCTCGGTGGACTGCCCGGCTCGGGATGGCTGCCGGGTAGCCGTGCCGCGGGTCGTCTGACCCGGTCGGTGGCGCGGGCGACGACCGGTGACGACCTGCCGCTGCTGGAGCCGTCGTCGGGTGCCGCCCCCGAGACGCCGTTCAGTGGCCGTCTGTCGGGCGACCTGCGGTTCGTGCGGGCGCGACTCGACCTCGACGAGGTCAAGCGGGTCAAGTCGGCGCTCGACTCGACGGTCAACGACGTGATCATGGCGCTCGCGACGGCGGGGGTGCGGCACTGGCTCGCCTCGCAGGACCGGGTCCCCGACGAGCCGTTGCTGGCGCTCGTGCCGGTGTCGGTCCGCACGCCGGAGCAGTTCGGGTCGTTCGGCAACCGGATCAACGCGATGGTCGTGCCGCTGCCGACGAACCTCCGCGATCCCCGCGAGCGCCTGGCCGCGTCGCGGGCGAGCATGTCGACGGCGAAGCGTCGCCAGTCCGCGACGCCTGCCGATCTGCTGCGCGACGTCACGCGGCTGCTGCCGGCCGTCGTCTTCACGCCGTCGATCAAGCTCGTGCTGCGACTGTGGGGCAGGGCGGGGATCCGCCCGCCGATGAACCTCATCGTGTCGAACGTCCCCGGACCGCAGTTCCCGCTGTACTGCGCCGGCGCCCGGATCGAGACCCTCGTGCCGCTCTCGCCGGTGACCCACGGCGTCGGCATGAACATCACCGTGATGAGCTACTGCGGCCGCGTCGACGCCGGCATCGTCGTCGACCCGACCCAGGTTCCCCACGCCGAGCTCCTCGTCGAGGGCATGGAGCGCGAGCTGGCCGCCCTGTTGGACCTGGCGGACGCGGCCGCGGGGTGACGGCGCGCGGCGCTCGCGCTCAGCCGCCGGTGACGCGGGCCCGCAGCTCGTCGGGGCGGCGGGTGACGAGGCTGTTGCGGACCTTGGCCTCGACGTCGCCGCGCAGCAGCATCCCGAAGGTGAATCCGGGGTCGATGTCGAGCGCATAGGTCACCTCGGTGCGGCCGTCGCCCAGATCGCGCAGCGTCCACGAGCCCTTCAACGAGGGCACGTCGCCCTTCTCCTGGCGCCACGCGAGCCGGGTCGGCGCCTGAGCGTCGAACCGGACCGTGGAGCGCAGGGTCTTGACCTTGGCGTCGGTGGCCATCTCGGCGGTGGAGGGGAGGCCGGCACCGTCGGTGGCCGTGACGTCGATCTCACCGAGGTGCTTCTGCCACGCGGGCCAGGCGCCGACGTCGCTGACGGTCGCCCACACCGTGTCGATCGGTGCGTCGATCTCGCCCGTTGCCGTACCTGTGAGCTTCGCCATCGTGGCGCGCACGGTAGCGCGTGCAGAGGCGGCCGGGGTGACCGTTCGGCGGTGCGTCCCGGCGGGGGCAGGCGGTGGCGACGATCCGATCGCGGCCCGGTGCCCGCGATGCGCTGTGCGGAGCGCGACCCGGTCCCCGCGGCGCGCTTTGGGGCGGCACGCGGCGCCCCGGCGTCCGCCGACACCCACGGGTGCGTTCGGCGGCACCGACCGAGACGCAGGAGCGCGGGCGGGACGCGCGGCGGCTCAGCGGCGCCGGTCGGATCGCGGGGCGGGCGAGGAGCCGGCGATGCGACCGAGCTCGAGGAAGCCGTCACCCAGCGTTGAGAGGACCTTGCGGATCAGCATGATGATGCGATCATAAATAGAGCCCCGACGCCCGTGTGGACGGACGTCACACGACCGGGCCTCCCGCGCGACGTCGGTGGCCGCGCGGCGTGGGGCGGGCCGCGCCGGTTCTGGGTGCCGTCGCGCGGCCGCGCCGGATCAGCCCGCGTCCGGCCGCGGCCGACGGACCGTGACGACGCCCCAGGCGGTGAGGCTGAGCGAGGCGATGAGGGCGAGGACGAGGCCCCATCCGACGCTCACGTCGATGATGCTGTCCCCGCCGACCCGGCCGATGTCGATCGTGTCGTAGAGCGTGACGGCGGCGGAGAGGAGCGCCAGGCCGAGCGCGACCCGCGGGGCACGGCGCAGCAGGATCAGCGCGCCGATGGCGATCGCGAGCACGAGGGTGATCACGCCGTCGCCGTCGATGCCGTTCTTGCTGAACGGCCCGGCGGTCGCCCAGGGGGTGACGCTGCCGATCAGGAGGAGGACCGCGGACCCGATGCCCCACAGGGTGTGCTGATCGAGCTGGACGGGGGGCCTCGGCGTGCTCATGGTCGGGCCGAGGGTACCCGCGGCACAGGACGCTCGCGACGCGGGCGGCCGGAGAACGAGAAGGGCCCGGGGCGCGATGTCGCGCCCCGGGCCCGGGCAAAGCCCTCTATCGGACTCGAACCGATGACCCCTTCCTTACCATGGAAGTGCTCTACCAACTGAGCTAAGAGGGCGGGACCGCGAAGAGTAGCGACCGTCGCCCGAGGGTGCCGCTCGCCCGCGCCGCGTCCCGCGGCGCCGTGCCGCGGCGCACGGCGACGCCACGATCCCGGCGAATCGATGGTCTACGGTGCGAGCCGTGAACGAGTTTCGCCTCGGGCTCCTCCAGATCCACCCGGTCGTCGGCGACATCCGCGGCAACGCGCGGCGGCTGGCGGAGCTGCTCGCCGAGGCGGCCGACGCGGGCTGCGACCTGGCGGTCAGCGGCGAGCTCGCGATCTGCGGGTACCCGCCGCAGAGCCTCATCGTCGACGAGGGGATGCTGAGGGCCGTCCACGCCGCGCTCGACGAGCTCGGGGGCGGGCTCCCGGACGGGCTCGTCGCGTTGATCGGGGCGCCGCGGGCGACGGCGCACGCGCGTGGGGTCCACAACGCCGTGGCGGTCGTCACGTCGCGCGGGGTCGTCGGGTGGGCCGACAAGCAGCACCTGCCGACCTACGCGCTGTTCGACGAGGGGCGGTACTTCGTCCCGTCGCGGGATTCGTTCGTCGTCGAGCTGCCCGATGTCCGCGTCGGGGTGATGGTCTGCGCGGACCTGTGGGAGCCGGAGCCGTCGGCGGCGTGCGCGTCGATGGGCGCCGATCTGCTGGTGGCGCTCAACGCGTCGCCGTACTCGCCGGGGATGCAGCGGCGACGCGAGGCCACGACGATCACCCGCGCGCTCGAGCACACCGTGCCCGTCGCGTACGCGAACCTCGTCGGCGGCCAGGACGGGATCGTGTTCGACGGCGGCAGCCATCTGACCGACCACGCCGGGTTCGTCGTCGCCCGGGGACCGGCGCTCGAGGAGGCGCTCGTCGTCTGCGACGTCGACGTGTCGCTGTCGCGTCGGTCCGCCCGGGCCGAGCCGCACCGACGGGCCGCGAGCCGCCCGGCCGCCGGTCCGGTCCGCGCGATCCCCGTCGACGTACCGCGTCGGGGACCGGCGAGCACGGCCGACATCGCCACCCGCGCGCGTCGGCGGCCCGACGGCGTGGCCCCGTGGCCCGCGGCCGAGGAGCACCGCTGGCGCGTGGCAGGCGTCGCGCTGCGGGACTTCACGGCGGGACTGGGGGTCGAGCGGGTGCTCGTCGGACTCGACGGCACCCTCGGTGCCGGGCTCACCGCGTTGCTGGCGTGCCGTGCGCTGGGACCCGATCGCACCGTCCTCGTCGACGCGCTGCCGGCGACGGTCGACGAGGACGACGACCGCCGGACCTGGGCCACCCGCGTGCTCACCGCCGCGGGGCACCCCGGACTGCTGCCGTTGCCGCCGGTGCACGTGCCGCCGCCGGACCCCGTCGATCCACAGCCCGACGCGGATGCGGTCGCCCCGCCGGATCCCGACGCGGCACCCGAGGCGGTCGTGCCCGACGAGGACCCTGCGGTACGGCTGGTGTCGAGCCGCGCGACGCTGCTGGCGCTGCGCCTCTGCGCGGACGGGCACGACGCGATGCTCCTGTCGTCCGCCGATCGCACGATGCGCGCGCTCGGCGGCGGGTGGCCACACGAGCTGGCCGGCGGGTTCGCGCCGCTCGGCGACCTCACCCGCGGCTGGCTGCTGCGGATCGCGGAGTGGCACGGCGGCGGCGAGGTGCCGCTCGACGTTCCCGCGTCGATCCTCGCCCGTGCAAGCGAGACGATCGGTGGTCCGCGGCCGCTGATCGAGTCGTGCGCGCTGCTCGACGAGGTCGTGGAGGGCTACATCGACGACAACCAGCCGCGCGACGCGCTCGCCGACCGTCGAGGCCTCGACCAGGCGCTCGTCGCCGTGATCTGCGACCGGATCGACGGTGCCGAGGCGACCCGGCGACAGCTGCCGCTGGCCCCCCGGGCGTCGGGTCGTGCCCTGAGCGACGACCGTCGGATGCCGGTGGTCTGGCGTCGCGGGTGGGACGACGGCGGCACCTGAGCGGCGACGGGCGCACCGCAGCAGATAGCGTGTCGCGCGCGCGTCACGAGAGGAGCCGGTGCCCGGTGCCGCCCGGCACGCCGCCTTCTCCGTGACCCCGCCCCGGCGATCACGACGCGAAGCAGGCCCGCAGCCCATGAAGCTCATCTACACGTACACCGACGAGGCGCCCGCCCTGGCGACGCACTCGTTGCTGCCGATCATCGAGGCGTTCGCCGCCAAGGCCGGCGTGGCCGTGGAGACCCGTGACATCTCGCTGGCGGCGCGGATCCTCGCGCAGTTCCCCGACCGGCTGGGCGACGCCGCCGTGCCGGACGCGCTGGCCGAGCTGGGCGAGCTCGCCAAGACGCCCGACGCCAACATCATCAAGCTGCCGAACGTCAGCGCGTCGATCCCGCAGCTCAAGACGGCGATCAAGGAGCTCCAGGACGCCGGCTTCGCGATCCCCGACTACCCGGAGGATCCCCGGACCGACGACGAGGAGGCCGCCCGCGCCGCCTACGACGCGGTCAAGGGCAGCGCCGTCAACCCCGTCCTGCGCGAGGGCAACTCCGACCGCCGCGCGCCCGCGTCGGTCAAGGCGTTCGCCCGCAAGCACCCGCACTCGATGGGCGCGTGGTCCAAGGACTCCCGGTCCCACGTCACTACGATGACGGACGGCGACTTCCGCACGTCCGAGACGTCGGTGACGCTCGAGCGCGACGACGACCTGCGGATCGAGCACGTCGCGGCCGACGGGACCACGACCGTCCTCAAGGCGTCGACCCCGGTCCTCGCGGGCGAGATCGTCGACTCGGCCGTCATGTCGAAGGCGGCGCTCGACGCGTTCCTGAAGGAGCAGGTCGCGGACGCCAAGGCGCAGGGCGTCCTCTTCTCGCTGCACCTGAAGGCGACGATGATGAAGGTCTCCGACCCGATCATCTTCGGCCACGGCGTCCGGGCGTACTTCGCCGACGTCTTCGCGCAGCACGGGGAGGATCTCGCCGCCGTCGGCGCCGACCCGGCCGATGGCCTCGCATCCGTCATCACGGCGCTCGACAAGCTGCCCGCCGGCAAGCAGGCCGCGATCGAGGCCGCGATCACCGCGACCTACGCGTCCGGGCCCGACCTGGCGATGGTCGACTCCAGCCGCGGCATCACCAACCTGCACGTCCCCAGCGACATCATCATCGACGCGTCGATGCCGGCCGCGATCCGCTCGTCCGGCCAGATGTGGAACAAGGACGACGCGCAGCAGGACACGAAGTTCGTCATCCCCGACTCGAGCTACGCCGCGCTGTACGCCGAGACGGTCGACTTCTGCCGCGAGCACGGTGCGTTCGACCCGGCGACGATGGGCACCACGCCCAACGTCGGCCTGATGGCCCAGAAGGCCGAGGAGTACGGCTCGCACGACAAGACGTTCGAGATCGCGGCGGCGGGCACCGTCCGCGTCGTCGACGCGTCGGGCACCGCGCTGCTCGAGCAGCCGGTCGACGCCGGCGACATCTTCCGCGCCTGCCAGGCCAAGGACGCACCGATCGTCGACTGGGTCCGCCTGGCCGTCGACCGCGCCCGCGCGACCGGTGCGCCGGCCGTCTTCTGGCTCGACGAGACCCGCGCCCACGACGCCGAGGTCCTGAAGAAGGTCCGCCGCGAGCTCGACGCGCTCGACACCGACGGCCTGACGATCGAGATCAAGGACGTGGCGGCGGCGACCCGCTACACGCTCGACCGGGCCAAGCGGGGCGAGGACACGATCTCGGTCACCGGCAACGTCCTGCGCGACTACCTCACCGACCTGTTCCCGATCCTCGAGCTCGGCACGAGCGCGAAGATGCTGTCGATCGTGCCGCTGATGAACGGCGGCGGGCTGTTCGAGACCGGTGCCGGCGGCTCGGCCCCCAAGCACGTCCAGCAGCTCGTCAAGGAGAACCACCTGCGGTGGGACTCGCTGGGTGAGTTCCTGGCGCTCGCGGTGTCGTTGGAGTTCCTGGCCGAGAAGACCGACAACCCCCGGGCGCGCCTGCTCGGCCAGGCGCTCGACCGGGCGACCGGCACGCTGCTGGAGGAGGGGCACTCGCCGTCGCGGAAGGTCAACGAGCTCGACAACCGCGGCAGCCACTTCCACCTGGCGCGCAACTGGGCGCGGGAGCTCGCGT
>JBFWKS010000094.1:0-13324 GCA_050252545.1 Solirubrobacteraceae bacterium | reverse complement strand
TGAACTCCGTGGCGATCTTCCTGCGGAGCCGATTCGAGCAGAAGTGGTGACCCCGTGACCAACCGACCGGCTACCAGCGTGTCCGAACCCATCGATCCGACCAAGTCGTCCGCCGTGCCCCCGCTGCACGAGCCGGCGGCCGACGTGACGCCGCACACGGCGCATGCCGCCACCCCGGCCACCGGCACGATCTTCGACTGTGCCGACGTCGACGTCCGCTACGGCGGCAAGCTCGCCGTCCGTGACGTGACGCTCGACATCGGGCAGAACCACATCACCGCCCTGATCGGCCCGTCCGGCTGCGGCAAGTCGACGTTCCTCCGGTGCCTCAATCGGATGAACGACCTGATCCCGAGCGCGAGCGTCAACGGCTCGATCGTCTACCACGGCAAGAACCTGTACGACTCCGACGTCGACCCGGTGCAGGTCCGCAAGCGGATCGGCATGGTGTTCCAGAAGCCCAACCCGTTCCCGAAGTCGATCTACGACAACATCGCGTTCGGGCCCCGCGTCATGGGGATGAAGGGCAACATGGACGACCTCGTCGAAGAGGCCCTCCGTGGCGCCGCCCTGTGGGACGACGTCAAGGACCGCATGAAGGACAACGCCTTCGGCATGTCCGGTGGCCAGCAGCAGCGTCTCTGCATCGCCCGCGCCATGGCGACCAAGCCCGACGTGCTGCTCATGGACGAGCCGTGCTCGGCGCTGGATCCGATCTCGACCGGCAAGATCGAGGATCTGATGCTCGATCTGAAGGACCGGATCTCGATCGTCATCGTCACGCACAACATGCAGCAGGCGGCGCGCGTGTCGGACCGGACGGCGTTCTTCACCGTCGAGACCAGCGAGGACGGATCGGCTCGGACCGGTCTGGTGGCCGAGTACGACGTGACGGAGAAGATCTTCTCCAACCCGTCGGATGAGCGGACCGAGGCCTACGTCACCGGCAAGTTCGGCTGACCCGGGCCGGGTATCGTGGCAAGCGTGTCAGGACATGACCGGTCACTGCCCGATGACGCACCCCCCGGCCCCGTGAGGCTCCAGTACCAGGCTCAGCTGGACGAGATCGAGCGCGGCGCGTACACCGCGCTCGACATCGCCGTCGCCCAGGCGGACCGGTCTCTCGACGCCCTGGAGCACCAGGACGTCGAGTTGGCCACGTTCGTCATCGACGACGGGGCCCGTCTGAAGTACGCCTGCTCGCAGGTCCAGGACAACATCCTGTCGTTGCTGGCGCTGCAATCGCCGGTCGCCGGCGACCTGCGACTCGTCGTGGCGATCATCCACGTGATGAAGCACGTCGAGCGGATCGGCGACCAATGCGTCAACGTCGCCAAGCTCATCCCGCTGTCGGGCAACGAGCCGCCGCGGCTGCCGGAGATCGTCGAGATGATCCTCCGGATGGGGCATCTGGCGCGCGACGAGGTGGTCCAGAGTCGCCACGCGCTGACGCTGCGCGACGGCCGGCTCGCGGTCGACATCCGCCGTCGCGACCAGGAGCTCAACGAGCTCAACCGTGGCGTGTTCCGCAAGGCCGTCGACCTCGGCAACGACGTCGACACCCGCGAGTGGCTCATGACGATGACGATGGTCGCGCGCGCGTTCGAACGGATGGGCGACAACGCCGTCGACATCGGATCCCAGGTCGAGCTGATCGTCGACGGCCCGGCCTCGTCGTCTCCGCCACCGCGGGCAGCCGATCCGACCGGCTTCCGCTCCGAGGAGCCGGGCGATTTCGGCGACGACGCGTCCGGCGGTCGCGGGGACGCCGGTGGGGGCGCTCCCGCCTGATCGGCGGGCGCGACTTGTGAAGGTCCTGTGACCGAGAGGGCCGGGTCGAACGATCCGGCACCTGGGGCCGATACCATCGTGAATCGATGCAGCCGTCCGAAACCGGTCGTTCGCTTCGTGTCGACAGCCCCGACGGGGTGGCCGGCGAGCCACACACGACGCACCCGACGGTCCGCGTGGCCGTCATCGACGACGACAGTGGGTTCCTCCACGTCCTCGGCAAGCGCTTCGAGCGGCTCGGCTGGCAGCAGCGCGTCCTCGCCAGCCCGGTCCCGGTCGACGATCTCGTCGCGATGCGGCTGGGCGCGCTGGTGGTCGATCCGGCCATGCTCGGTCGCGCGGCGTGGGAGTACCTCGAGGACGTCGTCGACCGGATGCCCGGTCTCGCCGTCATCGTCTGCACGGCCCGGTCGAGCGTTGCGCAGCGGGTCCGTGGCCTGCGGATGGGCGTGGACGACTGGCTCAGCAAGCCGTGCCACCCCGAAGAGCTCGTGGCCCGGATCGAGGCCGTGATGCGCCGGGGTCGCCGCAGCGAGGACCGTCAGGAGCGGCCGGCCCGTGTCAGTGGCGAGCTGGAGATCCGCGGCGATCAGTTCCAGGCGTTCGTCGACGAACGCTCGGCCGAGCTGACCAAGCGCGAGTTCGAGCTGATCGATCTGCTGGCCGCGGCCGAGGGTCGCGTGCTCGAGCGCGAGGAGATCTACCAGCGCGTGTGGGGCTACGCGATGGCGCGCGGCGACCGCTCGGTCGACGTGTTCGTCCGCAAGCTCCGCCAGAAGCTCGAGAAGGCTTCGCCGGGCTGGAAGTACATCCACACCCACTTCGGCGTCGGCTACCGGTTCGCCCCGGAGCCGGTGGTCGAGGTCGCGGAGCCCGCGCGGGTCATCGCCCCGCCGACCGAGCGTCCGGAGCCGGCCACGGTGGTCGACGCCGAGCCCGCCGCCCACGTCTGATCCGCGGCCGGCGCGCCGGCATTCGCCCCGGTCGCACGTCGCGCGCGGCCGGTGCCCGACGCAGGTCCGGCACGTGCCGCGCTGGACCCGGCATGGTGGCGGCTCACGCCGTCAGGCGGATCGTCATCACGTCGGCGAAGCCGCCGTCGGGATCGTAGCCGCGCATCATCGCGATGATCCGGGCGACGTACTGGTTGGTCTCGGCGTACGGCGGGATCCCGTTGAACCGCTGGACTGCGCCCGGTCCGGCGTTGTAGGCGGCCAGGGCCAGCTGGACCGACCCGAACTGGCGGAGCAGGGTCGCCATCAGACGGGCCTGAGCGTCGATCGCCTGGGCGGGATCGAACGGGTCACGCAACCCCATCCCGCTCGCCGTGCCCGGCATGAACTGCGCGATCCCCTGCGCGCCGGCACTCGATACCGCAGCGGGATTGAACCCCGACTCCTGCCGCAGCTGGGCGGATAGCAGCGCCGCCGACACGCGGTGACGGATGCTCGCCGCACGGATCATGTCGCGGAACCGCGCCGGCACCCACGGCGGGATCGTCGACCGCGACGCGCTGCCCCGGTCACTCGAGCCGGACGTGGTGCGCGCCGTCGTCGTGCGGGCCTCGAAGCTGCTGCCGACGTTCAGCCGCAGCTCAAAGTGCCAGGGTTCCCAATGCATCGGGCGAACGAAGCCGAATCGGCGGCTGTTGGACAGCAACCAGCCGTAGGCGCCGCTGGGCCCGATGTCGAGCGCGATCCCGAGCCGGTGGTTGCTGCGGCCGGGCGGGGCGACCCAACGCGGGTCGGGGTTCTTGGCGAAGAGCGCCGCCTGCTCCGCGTTGGAGCGGAACCCGCTGACGACGACCAGGTGGTGCCCGGAGGCCCGCGCGGCCGCGGCCATCCGGTCGTACGCGACGGCGACATCCGGCCGCATCGGCTTTCCGTCCCTGTGTGCGAGGGGACCGCTGTACTCGTTGCCGGTCAGGTCCCCGGCGGTGGGGGCGGGCGGCGGCGACAGCTGGGCGGTGGCGGAGACGCCCGGTCCGATGCGCACCCCGGCCACCTCCGCCGGGGCGGGGGCGCTCACGCGGACGGTCAGCGGTCCGGCATCGTCGGGGGCGCCTTCCGGGAAGGTGATCTCCAGTCGACCGTCGATGCCGTTGCGCGCCGCGGCCCCTCGCGCCGCATCGCGGGCGCGTTGCCGGAACCGCTCCAGGCTGAGCGTGGCCGGTACCCCGGCCCGGTCCGGCCAGTCCGCGCGCATCCGGTCGGCGGCGGCGAGCGCGGCGATGTCGACCGCCCGCTGATCGTCCTCCCGCGAGCCCATTGCGGCGGCCGCCGCGCCGAGCACGCCGGCCACGACGATCGCGATCAGCAGTCCGGTGATCACGAGCATCAGGGCCTGGCCCCGCTCGCCGGGCGGCGGATCGGCGACCACCGGCCGATCGGTGCCGGGCGCGGTGCGACGGACCTGAGACCGCCCGGTCCACCCGGCCCGCAGCAGGCTCCGTGCCACGGGGCCGGTCGGCCGGGGCACCGGCAGCACCCGCACGCGGTGGCGGGCGAGCGTCGCGCGGCAGGCGGCGATCGCCGCATCGGACCCGGCCGCGTGGACGGTGCCGGAGGACTCCAGCAGCGGCAGCATCTCGGGGCCCCACGGCCCGGCGAGCACGAGCGTCACCGGTCCGTGCTCCGCCTGCCGCAGCCGCCAGACCGCGGCGGCGGCCTGGCCGTCGTCGGCGGGGAGCGTGACGCGCACGATCCGACCGGACGCGCGGGCGTCGAGTCCCTCACCGTCGATCCGTGCGGCGATGCGCCGAGCCCGGGAGGTGGCGCTCCCGCCCGGCCGCGTGGCGTCGGCACCCCACACCGCCAGGATCGGCACGGCTCGCCGTCCGGCCGGGCCCCGCGACGCGACGACGCTCGCGCCGGCCAGCTCCGCGCGGTCGGCGGGAGCCAGGACGACGCGCAGGTCGGGCGCGCTCGGGTCCGGGTGGCTCGCCAGGGGATCGTCCGCCGCACGAGGGTCGGGGTGGCTTGCCGACCGATCGTCCGCGGCACCGGGGTCGGGGCGGCTCGCGAAGGGGCTGTCCGCAGGGTCGGGAGCGGCGGCGCTGGAGCCCGTGCCCGCCCAGCCCGTGGTACCGGGCCCGGTGGCCGCCGCGCCCGTGGCACTGGGGTCCGTGGCGGCACGGTCGGTGTCATCGCGTCGATCGCGCGTGTGGTCGACCGGGTGACCGGCGTGCGACGCGGGCCGCAGCAGGAACGCGGTGATCGGCGACATCAGCGGGATCCCTCCGGACGGGCGTGCACGGTCTGGGTGGCGTCGAATCGGGCCACCAGCGCCCGCGGACCGGAGGCGCGCACCCGGACCGACACGCGGTCACCGCGCACCCGGATGCGCAGCCGATCGGCGGGGACGTCCGGGACCGCGGCCTTGGCGGCAGCGGACGGATCGCGTCCCTGCATCAGGGCGATCCCGGCGGCGTGCGCGGCCATCCCGGCCGACTCCTGCGCATCGTGGGCGCGCAGCGCCACCGTCACGACGAGCAGCGCGATCGCCACGAGCGGGGCGATCGCGACGGTCTCGACCGACGCCTGGCCGGCGTCGCCGCGGGGGAGCGCGCGGGCACGGCGGGCCACGGCGACGCCGCGATCCACCGGATCGTCGGCCCCCGATGTGCTCGTCGTCGGGTCCGTGTCGTCTCGACGGCTCATCGCTGGGCCTCCAGGTGGGCGCTCCCGCCGACGGTCCCGAGGGACCACGGCAGGACGCGGGGAACGGGTAGTCGCACGCGGACCGTGTCACCGCTGCGCCGCACGGTCGCGCGGCGCCCGCCGATCGGGGCGGCCCGGCGGACCGCGGCGACCGGATCTCCACCGACCGCGGCCGCGCGCGCACCGGCCCGGGCCGCGGTCCCCGCCGACCACGCCGCGTAACCGGCGAACGCGGCCTGCACCAGCGCGAAGAGCAGGAGCACGAGCAGCGGGAGCAGCGCGACGAGCTCGACCGACGCCTGGCCGTGGTCGCCGTGCCGGTCCGCGCGGTCCGGGCGGGGCGGTTCCGCAGGTCGTTCGGGTCCCGGGAGACGACCACGCAACCGGCGGCGGGCCGGGGGAGACGATCGGGCGGACGGCATGCGGCCACCATCCCCCGCGGACCTGTGACGGATCGAGGGGGAGTCCGTGTCGAAAGCGTGCCGATCCGGTGCCGGTATGCTCGCCTCCGTGACCGCTTCCGGCCTGCGCACCGCCGCGATCGTCGTCGCGATCGCCGTCGCCGTCTGGGCGATCCCGTCCGGGGACCGCAGCACCGACGCGATCGGCGCGGCCCTCAGCACGCTGATCCTGGCCGCGTTCGTGGGGATCGGGGTGCGCCTGTACCGCGAGGGTCGCGGCCGCATCGAGACCCTCGGCGACGCGCACCGCGTGCTCCTCTACGGCGCGATCGGGCTCGTCGTCGTCGCGATGGCCGCACGGCCGTCGATGGTCGACACCGGACCGGGCACGCTGCTGTGGATCGTCCTGCTCGGCGCCGCCGTGGCGATGGGCGCCGCGGTCTTCCAGCGCTGGCGCGAGGTCGCCTGACCGAGCGGCGCCGCGGCCTACGATGGACGAGTGGCCGCCAAGTCGATCGCCCTCTTCGCCCTCGCGGCGATCTTCGAGATCGGCGGCGCGTGGCTGGTCTGGCAGGGGATCCGTGAGCACCGCGGCCTGATCTGGGTCGGCGCCGGCGTCATCGCTCTCGGGCTCTACGGGTTCGTCGCGACGTTGCAACCCGACGCCGAGTTCGGCCGGATCCTCGCCGCCTACGGTGGGGTCTTCGTCGCCGGTTCGCTGGCCTGGGGGATGGTCGCCGACGGCTACCGCCCCGACCGCTGGGACCTCACCGGTGCCGCCGTCTGCTTGGCGGGGGTCGGGCTGATCATGTACGCACCCCGCACGGGTGCGTGACAGATACCCCACAGGGGTATGTCCTTCGGCGGTAGGTTGGTGGTGACATGCGCGACCGCACGGAGTCCGAGCACCCCGGTCAACGGGACGACGCCACGCACGGGCATGACGGCCGTGGCCGCGGTGGGCGCGAACCCGCGGGTCACGACCACGCGGGTCACGACCACGCCGGGCACGGTTCCGCGGGTCACGGCGATGGTGGGCACGGTCCGGCGGGTCACGACCACGCGGGGCATGTCGAGGCGTACCGCCGGATGTTCTGGATCGCGTCGCTGCTCGCGATCCCGACGGTGGCGCTCAACGCGATGTTCGCCGACCTCGTCGGCTACGACCTGCCTGACGCCGGCTGGGTCGAGTGGGTCTCTCCCGTCATCGGCACCGTCCTCTACGGCTGGTGTGGGCAGTCGTTCCTCGTCGGTGCTCGGGACGAGATCCGGGCGCGGAAGCCCGGGATGATGCTCCTGATCGCGTTGGCGATCACGGTCGCGTTCGGCGCTTCGTGGGGCTCGAGCGTCGGCATCCTCGGCCATGACCTCGACTTCTGGTGGGAGCTCGCGCTCCTCGTCGTGATCATGCTGCTGGGGCACTGGATCGAGATGCGGTCGCTCGCCCGGTCGCAATCGGCGCTCGACAGCCTCGCCGCGCTGCTGCCGGACGAAGCGGAGCGCGTGGAGGATGAGGGCACCGTCGCCGTACCGGTGGCGGAGCTCGCCGTCGGGGACATCGTCGTCGTCCGTCCCGGAGGGCGCGTACCGGCCGACGGCGAGGTCGTCGCGGGGACCGCCGCGCTCGACGAGTCGCTCGTCACCGGCGAGTCGCAGACCGTGAGCCGTGGGCCGGGCGACCCGGTCGTCGCCGGGACCGTCACGACCGACACCGCCATCCGCGTGCGGGTCACCGCCGTGGGCGACGACACCGCGATCGCGGGCATCCGGCGGCTGGTCGCCGACGCCCAGGCGTCGTCGTCGAGGGCGCAGCGACTCGCGGACCGCGCGGCGGCGTGGCTCTTCTGGTTCGCGCTCGGTGCGGCCGCCATCACGCTGGCCGTCTGGCTCGCCGTCGGTGACGCCGACGACGCCCTGACCCGCACGATCACCGTCCTGGTGATCGCCTGCCCGCACGCGCTCGGGCTCGCGATCCCGCTTGTCGTCGCGATCGCCACCGAACGGGCCGCCCGGGCGGGCGTGCTCGTCAAGGACCGCTTGGCGCTGGAGGCGATGCGCACGGTCGACGTCGTCGTCTTCGATAAGACGGGGACGCTGACCCGGGGCGAGCCGAGCGTCACCGGCGTCGTGGTCGCGGAGGGCGATGACGAGGACGAGCTGCTCGCGCTCGCGGCTGCGGCCGAGGGCGACAGCGAGCACCCGTTGGCGCGGGCGATCGTCGCAGCAGCCGCCGGCCGGGGCCTCGCCACGCCCGCTGCGGAGGGGTTTCGCTCGTCGGCGGCGGTCGGGGTGGTGGCCACCGTCGACGGTCGCGAGATCGCGGTCGGCGGTCCCCACCTGCTGGGCGAGCGTGGGGTCGCGCCGGTCGCCGAGGCCGCCGCGTGGGACGGGGCGGGCTCCACGATCCTCCATGTGCTCGTGGACGGGGTGCCCCGCGCGGCGCTCCGCCTGGCCGACGACGTGCGTCCCGTGTCCGACGACGCGGTCGCGGCGCTGCGTGATCGCGGTATCGAGGTGGTGATGATCACCGGCGACGCCGAGCCCGTCGCCCGTACGGTCGCGGCGGACCTCGGGATCGACCGGGTCTACGCGGGGGTTCGCCCGGAGGGCAAGGCCGCGGCGGTGCGCGAGCTGCAGGAGGATGGTCGTCGGGTGGCGATGGTCGGCGACGGCGTCAACGACGCGCCGGCGCTCGCGCAGGCCGATGTCGGCGTGGCGATCGGTGCGGGCACCGACGTCGCGATCGGCTCGGCCGGGGTGATCCTCGCCGCGGATGACCCGCGCGCCGTGTTGTCGATCGTCGACCTGTCGTACCGGACCTACGCGAAGATGCGCCAGAACCTCGCGTGGGCCGCGGGCTACAACGTGCTCGCGGTCCCGCTGGCAGCAGGCGTGCTCGCCCCCGTCGGGTTCGTGCTGCCGATGGAGGTGGGCGCCGCCCTGATGTCGCTGTCGACCGTCGTCGTCGCGCTCAACGCCCAGCTCCTGCGACGGGTGGACCTGGCACCGGCCGCGGTCGTCGGTCGCCTCCGAGGCCGGGCACGTGGCGGTGCGCGAGAGCCCATCCCGCACTGACCGCGTCGCGGGTTCTCATTCGCACGGTCGTTAGAGTGTTGGTATGGCTGGCGACTCGTGCGACCTCCTCTGCCTCGACCTCGAGAAGGCCGAGGCGCTGCGCCGGGCACGTCTCGACTCGGCCGCCGCCGACCAGGTCGCCGTGAGCGCCGCGGCGCTCGGCGATCCGACCCGCGTCGCGCTCGCTCTCGCGCTGCAGGGCGGCGGCGATCTCTGCGTGTGCGATCTGTCGTGGATCGTGGAGCGGCCCGAGAAGGTCGTGTCGCATCACCTGCGCAAGATGCGCACCGCCGGTGTCGTCGGATCGCGTCGCGACGGCCGGATGGTCATGTACGCCCTGACCGACGCGGGCTGCCGCATCCTCGCGGCCCTGGTCCCGGACGAGGTCACCGCGTGACCGATGCCTGCGGCTGTGAGAGCGAGGTGCCCGTCGACGGAACGGTCCCGAACCTCCGCGAGGTCCGCGAGATCCAGCTCGCCGTGGTCGCCGGCGTGCTGCTCACCGCCGGCGTCGCGGTCGGGAGCGGAACCGCTGGGACGGTCCTCGCGGCGCTGGCGTTCGTCGCAGGCGGACTGACGTTCGTCCCGCAATCCGCCCGCGCCCTGGTGCGGGGTCGCCTGTCGGTCGGGACGCTGATGATGATCGCCGCGATTGGCGCGATTCTCCTCGGCGAGCTCACGGAGGCCGCGATCCTCGCTTTCCTCTTCGCGATCTCCGAGGCGTTGGAGAGCTACGCCCTGACCCGCACCCGGCAAGGGCTCCGCGCACTGATGGACCTCGTTCCGGACCGCGCGACCGTCCGCCGGGGCGGTGACGAGGTCGACGTCGATCCCGCCGAGCTCGTCGTCGGCGACGTGTTGGTCGTCAAGGCGGGCGAGCGCATCGCGACCGACGGCACGATCCGTCAGGGGCGCTCCGCGCTCGACCAGTCGGCGATCACCGGCGAGTCGGTGCCGGTCGAGCGGGGGCCCGGCGACGACGTGCTCGCCGCGGCGATCAACGGCGGCGGCGCGCTGGAGGTCACCGTCACCGCCCGCGCCGGGCAGAGCTCCCTCGCCCGCGTCGTGCGGATCGTCGAGGAGGCCCAGGACCGCAAGGGCCGGGGACAGCGCCTCGCCGACCGCGTCGCGCGCCCGCTCGTGCCCGGGGTCCTGGTCGTCGCGTTCCTCGTCGCCCTTGTCGGGTCGTTGGTCTCCGGCGACCCGGGCGAGTGGATCAACCGCGCCCTCGTCGTGCTCGTCGCCGCGTCGCCGTGCGCGTTCGCGATCGCGGTGCCGATCACCGTCGTCTCCGCGATCGGTGCGGCGACCCGCGCCGGGGTGCTGATCAAGGGTGGCGCTGCGCTCGAGGCGCTGGCGTCCGTGCGGACCGTCGCGCTGGACAAGACCGGCACGCTGACCCGCAACCAGCCGACCGTGATCGGCACCCTCACCACCGACGGCTCGACCACGGGGGACGTGCTCGCAGTCGCCGCGGCGCTGGAGGGTCGCAGCGACCACCCGCTCGCCGCCGCGATCCTGGGCGCGATCGATCAAGCGCCCGTCGCGCAGGACGTGCAGAACGTCGCAGGGAGCGGCCTGATCGGCACCATCGACGGCACCGTGGTCCGTCTCGGCCGCCCGGGCTTCGTCGACCCCGGCGCGCTGGCCGACGACGTCGTCCGGCTGCAGGAGCAGGGCGCGACCGTCGTGCTCGTGGAACGGGCCGGCCACACGATCGGCGCGGTCGCCGTCCGCGACGAGCTGCGTCCCGAGGCGGCCGAGGCCGTCGCGCTGCTGCGCACCGTCGGCGTGGCGCAGGTTGCGATGCTCACCGGCGACAACCACGCCACCGCCCGGGCCCTCGCCGCCCAGGCCGGCATCGACGACGTCCGCTCCGAGCTGTTGCCCGAGGACAAGCTCACCGCGGTCCGTGACCTCGGCACCCGTCGGCCGGTCGCCATGGTCGGGGACGGCATCAACGACGCCCCGGCGCTGGCGTCTGCGCGGGTCGGGATCGCGATGGGCGCGGTCGGCTCCGACGTCGCGATCGAAACGGCCGACGTCGCGCTCATGGGCTCTGACCTGCGGGCGCTTCCCGACGCGATCGGCCACGCCCGGCGGGCCGACGGGATCATGCGCCAGAACCTCGCGCTGTCCGCCGCCATCCTGCTGACGCTCGTGCCGCTCTCCGCCCTGGGGATCCTCGGCTTGGCGACGGTCGTGGCCGCCCACGAGCTCGCCGAGCTGCTCGCCATCGCCAACGGCGTCCGTGCCGCTCGCCGGCCCCGCCGCGCCGACCCTGCAGCCCGGTCGTCGCGCTCCGTTCTCGCCGGATCACCGACGTCCACGACCTCGAGCGACGTGGGGGCCAGGACGATCAGTGCGCGGCCGCGAGTTGGCCGGAGAGCGCATCGTGTAGGTCGCTGGAGGGCTGGTTGAGCCCGGTGATCTGCACGGTCTTGCCCTGTCGCTCGTACTTGTGGGTGACGGCGTCGAGGGCGGAGACGGCGGAGGCGTCCCAGACGTGCGCGCCCGTCATGTCGATGAGGACGTGGCTGGGGTCGTCGGGGTGGTGGAACGCGTCGGTGAGCTCCTCGTTGGACGCGAAGAACAGCTCGCCCTGCACGTTGTAGATCACCGACGTGCCGTCCGGGGAGACGGTGCGTTCGACGTTGAGGAGGTGCGCGACGCGGCGGGCGAAGATCGCCATCGAGGTCAGGACTCCGACGCCGACGCCGATCGCGAGGTTGTCGGTCGCGACGGTCGGGATGACGGTGAGGACCATGACGACGGTCTCGCCGGCCGGCATCCGCTTCAGGGTGGCGGGACTGATGCTGTGCCAGTCGAAGGTGGCGTAGGCGACGAAGACCATGACCGCGACGAGGGCGGTCATCGGGATCACGGAGACGACGTCGCCGAACCCGACGACCATGATCAGGAGGAACGTGCCGGCGGAGAACGTCGAGATGCGGGTCCGGGCTCCGGAGACGCGGACGTTGATCATCGTCTGGCCGATCATCGCGCAGCCGGGCATGCCGCCGAAGAAGCCGGTGACGACGTTCGCGATGCCCTGCCCACGACTCTCGCGGCCCTTGTCCGACGGGGTGTCGGTGATGTCGTCGACGAGGCGGGCGGTCATCAGCGACTCGAGCAACCCGACGGCGGCGAGCGTGGCCGAGAACGGCAGGATGATCGTCAGCGTCTCGAGCGAGAACGGCACCGACGGGATGCCGAGCAGCGGGATCGTGGAGGGCAGCTCACCCTCGTCGCCGACGTTGGTGATGTCGATCCCGCCGGCGACGACGATCGTGGTCAGGAGCGCGATGGCGACCAGCGGCGACGGGATGGCCGGAACGAAGCGCGGAAGGATGAGGATGATCGCCAGGCCGGCCGCGACAAGGACCCAGCCGAGTAGGCCATCACCGGTGAGGTGGTCGACCTGGGAGAGGAAGATGAGGATCGCCAGGGCGTTGACGAACCCGGTCATCACGGCCTGCGGGACGAAGCGCATGAGCTTCGCGATCCCGAGCCCGCCGAGCGTGATCTGGATGGCGCCGGCGAGGATCGCGGCGGCGAAGAGGTACTCGACGCCGTGCTCGTCGACGAGCGGGACGACGACGAGCGCCATGGCGCCGGTGGCGGCGGAGATCATGGCGGGGCGGCCACCGACGATCGAGATCGCCACGGCCATCGTGAACGAGGCGTAGAGGCCGACCTTCGGGTCGACGCCGGCGATGATCGAGAACGAGATCGCCTCGGGGATCAGCGCGAGCGCGACGACGAGGCCGGCCAGCAGCTCGACGCGGAGGACCTTGCGGGTCGGGAGGGCGAAGGACGGACGTCGCCGCCTCGGCGACACGGGGGTGGTGGACATGCAGGACCTCGCTGCAGACGGGCGCGGGGGCGCGGGAACGATCGACGTGCCGACGGCCACGGCGGGCGGTCGGCGGGGAGTGGCGCGGCCGTGGGCAGCGCGCCGGGCGGCAGGAAGATCGCGGCGCCCGGCGCAGCGTGCTTCATGCAGGCTGGGACAACAGTAACGTAAGGGAAGGGTTGATCGTTCGGTCCGTGTCCGACGCCACAGTCTGCGGTTGCCCTCCGCTGCTCCCTGCAACGCCCGCCTAGACTTCTGCCTGTGATCGACCCTGATCAGACGCACCAGATCGGTGAGGTGGCCGACCGCGTCGGCCTCTCGCTGCGGACCGTGCGGTACTACGAGGAGCAGGGCCTCGTCGTCCCCGAGGCCCGGACCGAGGGCGGGTTCCGGCTCTACACCGAGCGGCAGATCGACCGGCTGTTCCTCGTCAAGAAGATGAAGCCCCTGGGGTTCTCGCTCGACGAGATGCGCACCATGTTCGACGCCAGGGAGAGGCTCGAGGACCGCGAGAGCCCCGCGGGGGCGCGGACCGCCGCGCG
>JBFWKS010000093.1:0-13358 GCA_050252545.1 Solirubrobacteraceae bacterium | reverse complement strand
CGCGGGTGGCCTCGTACGCCTTCTGCGCCAGGCCCAGGTAGACCGACGCGAACGACAGCGACGCCCACTCGAACTCGGCGAACAGGCCGTTGCGGAAGTTGCCGCCGTGCGCCGACGCCGGCACCGGCGTCTCATCGAACACGACGGTGTGCGTGCCGGTGGCCCGCATCCCCATCGTGTCCCACGTCTCCTTGATCGAGACCCCGGGAGCATCCATCGGGATGACGAAGACCGCCTCGCGACCCGCGTGCTCCATGAAGTCCTCGGGCAGCTCACCGTCCTCGTCGGTGATCGTCGCGTTGAAGGCGACGATGTCGGCACCCTGGCAGAGCGTGGCCCAGGTCTTCTTGCCCTTGACCGTCCAGCCGCCGTCGCCGTCCGGGACGGCGACGGTGTCGGCCAGGCCGGAGAGCCCGGCGCGGTCCTCGGAGAAGGGGCCGCAGATGATGGCACGGTCGTTGACCACCTGGCCGAAGACCTCCTCCCGCTTCTCCTCGGTGAGCAGGCCGCGGAAGATCCCGACCATCGTCTGGTGCATGTTGAACGCCAGGGCGATGGCGGGGTCGCCCTTGGCGAGCTCGCGCGACACCTCGCTGACGACCCAGATGTCGCCGCCCTTGCCGCCGTACTTCTTCGGCACCGCGAGATCGACGAGGCCGCTGGCCTTGTAGGCCGGAACGAGCTCGGTCGGGAAGCGATTATCGGCGTCGGCCGCGGGGCCCGCCTTCGCGAACTCCTTGGCGAGCTCCTTGGCGTATCCGATGTACTCGGCCCGCTCCTCTTCGGTGATCTCGATCTCGTGCTGCCCGGTGGCCATGCTCGTCGCTCCCTTGCGTGCTGCGGTATCGCCACCCTAGGTCCGCCCCGATCCCTGGGAATCCCACCATGGGGGATTCGCCGTCCCCCGAAGGGGTCAGGGGGCGAACCGCCTCGACAACGCGCGTAGGCGCGGGGTCACCGCGCCTACGGTCACTGCTGGAAGGCGCCCGTGCGGAGGCCCGTCGGGGCCGTCAACCGGCGGCGGGTGTGGTCACGGACGCCGACCACGCCGCGATCGGCGCCCGCGGTACGCGGGCGCCCTCACGCACCCGACTAGTCCTCGAGCTCGTCCGGCTGCAGGAGGCTCTCGCCGATGTACGTGCGGGACTGGTCGGCGTTGAGCGGCTGGAACATCGACGCGGCCGAGTCGCGGTAGAGCCGCTCGAAGATCATGCCGCGGCGGAACGACATGCCACCGACCATGCTCATCGCGTGCTTGGTCATGTGCATGACGTTCTCGGCGATGAACGTCTTGGCGAGCCCGATGTACGGGAACCGCAGATCGATCGGCCAGTTGTCGTCGTAGCCGCCGGTGACCTCCTCGCAGGTGCGGTACAGCACGCGGCGGGAGAGCTCGTAGCGCGAGGCCATGTCCCCGACGCCGTCGATGATGTGGCCGACGCCCGAGACCTTGACGTCGGCTGCGACCGTCGCGCCGAAGACCGCACCGAGGGTCTTCTTCGACAGCACGGTCCGTGCCTCCTCGAGCACACGGGACTGCATGCCCAGGTAGACGCTCGCGAAGCCCAGCGAGGCCCACTCCAGGACGCCGAACGCGCCGGTGCGCCACTCGCAGACGAAGCCCGACTCCGGGATGAAGAAGCCGTCGAAGACGATCGTGTGGGTGCCGGTGGCGTGCATGCCCAGCGAGTCCCACGTGCGCTCGATGCTGATGCCGTCGCCCTGCAGCGTCTCGCGGTCGACGTCGAAGTCGGCGACGAAGAAGCTCTCCGCGGCGACGCGCTCCTCGAACGTGTCCGGCAGGTTGCCGTCCTTGTCGGTGATCGTCGCGTTGGTCGTGATGATCGACGCGGCATCGCAGAGCGTGCCCCAGGTCTTGCGGCCGTAGAGCTTCCAGCCGCCGCCCTCCTGCGGCACGGCCGTCATGTCGGCCAGGCCGCTGAAGCCGGCGCGCTTCTCGGAGAACGGCCCGAAGACGATCTCACCCTTGGAGACGCGGCCCATCCAGTACTGGTTCTGCTCCTCGCTGAACAGACCCAGGCACATGCCCACCATGATGTAGTGCATGTTGTAGGCGAGGGTGATCGCCGAGTCGCCCTTGGACAGCTCGCTGATGACCTTGGAGGTCTGCAGCAGGCTGCCGCCGTGGCCGCCGTAGCGCTTGGGCACCGACAGCCGGCCGAGATCGGACGCCTTGAACTTCTCGATCGAAGGGAAGGCGAAGGTGTTCTTCTCGTCGTACTCCGGGCCGATCTCGCGGAAGTACTGCGACAGCTCCTCGGCCTTCTCGAAGAGGACGTCGAACTCCTCGTCGGTCAGCGCCGCCTCGAAGTGCTGATCAGGGGTGGGGTGGTCGTTCCGCTCGGACGTGAACGCGTCGTGCTCGATGGTTGCCATGCTGCTGCTCCGTGTGGGTGTTGGTGGCGGGTGGGCGCGGATGCGCTCAGTCGACGAGGAGGTCCTCGCGACCCGTGTCCTTCAGCCGCTGCTTGTAGGTGTCGAACAGGGCCTCGGTGAGCGGCAGCAGCTTGAGCGCCACCGACCGCTTGCCGTCGAGCTTGACCTTGCGCTGGGCCATCGCCAACGTGAAGTTGAGCTTGCCCTGCCAGAACTTGTTGGCGTTGTCCGACGACATCCGCAGGATCACCGTCGAGGTGCCCGCGAGCGCCTCGTCGCCGGTCACCACGGTCTGTCCCGGAAAGTCGACGAGGATCGCCGCATCGGGATTCGTCTGCTTGATGAGCACGACGAGATTGGTCCCCTTCGTCGCCTCGACGAACGATGGGGTCTTCGTCGCCGTCGCGAACATCTCGCCGATGTACTCGTACACCTCATCGGCGTCCTTGAATGCGGTCACGCTCGCCCTCTCTCTCTGCTTCGATCCCGGACCGGGTCGGTCCCCCGACGCACGGTCCACTCATCCCGGACGACGCTACGTCGACGTCGATCGCGGAACGTCCCCCCTCTCGGGGGTATTGGTGCGCAGGAAGTGGCAGAGGGCGATCGTGGACCAGTCGCCCGTCCGGCCGGCAGGTCAGTCGGTGTCGAGCCCGCGGGGGAAGTACCCGCGATCGTCCCGCTCCGGCGTCAGCGCCCACGGCTGGGCCGAGTCGCGCCAGGCCTCCAACTCGGGCTCCAGCCACGACGCGTCGTCGAGCGTGCCGGCCTTGATCCAGGCGATGTCGTCGGCGTCGGCGAGCACCGACATGATCGGAGACCCGCAGTCGGGACAGAAGTGCCGGTGCGCCGGCACGTTGCGATCGGTGCCGATCGTGTCGAACACCTTCGTCTGGCCGGTGATGTGGACGTCGGCCAGAGCCACCCCGGCGATGATCGAGTAGGCCGTTCCGGCCTGCCGCTGGCAGTCACGGCAGTGGCAGATCCCGGTCATGATCGGCTCATCGGCGTCGACCGTGTAGCGGATGCCTCCACAGAGGCAGTGTCCGTCGAGCTTTCCCATCGTTTCTCTCTCCCGTGGCGGTGGACTACATGCGGTACAGCGGGGTGCGACGCGGCCCGAGGCGTGCGTTGGCGCAGACCGACAGGGCAAGGCCGAGCGTGTCGCGGGTGGACTCCGGGGGGATGACCCCGTCGTCCCACATGCGGGCGCTCGAGTAGTACGGGTGACCCTGGGTCTCGAACTGCTCCCGGATCTGGGCCTTGCGGGCCTCGATCTTCGCCTCGTCGGTCTCCTTGCCGACGGTGGCCAGGACGTTCGCCGCCTGGTCTCCGCCCATCACCGAGATCCGGGCATTCGGCCACATCCAGAGGAACCGCGGGAAGTACGGCCGCCCGGACATCCCGTAGTTGCCGGCCCCGAACGAGCCGCCGACGATGACCGTCAGCCGCGGGACGCGGGTGGTCGACACCGCCGAGATGAGCTTGGCGCCGTGTTTGGCGATCCCGCCCTCCTCGGCGTCCCGGCCGACCATGAACCCGGTGATGTTCTGGAGGAAGATCAACGGGATGCCGCGCTGGTCGCACAGCTCGATGAAGTGCGCACCCTTCAGCGCGGATTCCGAGAAGATCACGCCCTGGTTGGCGATGATCCCGACCTCGTGGCCGTGCAGCTTGGCGAAGCCGGTGACGAGCGTCGTGCCGTAGTTGGCCTTGAACTCGTGGAAGCGGCTGCCGTCGACGATCCGGCTGATGATCTCGCGCGGGTCGTACGGCGTCCGGAGGTCGGCGGGCACCGCACCGGTGAGCCCGGACGGGTCGACGGCGGGTTCCTCGACCGGGGCGGTCTTCCACGGCGTGGCGGGCTTGTCGGGGAACGTGGCCACGATCGAGCGGACGATCGCGAGCGCGTCCTCGTCGTTGGCGGCCAGGTGATCGGCGACGCCGGACTTCCTGGTGTGCAGGTCGCCGCCACCGAGCTCCTCGGCCGAGACGACCTCGCCGGTCGCCGCCTTCACCAGCGGCGGGCCGCCGAGGAAGATCGTGCCCTGCTCCTTGACGATGACCGACTCGTCGCACATCGCCGGGACGTACGCCCCACCGGCGGTGCAGGACCCGAGGACGGCCGCGACCTGCGGGATGCCCTCGGCCGACAGGTTGGCCTGGTTGTAGAAGCTCTGCCCGAACCCGCCGACGTCGGGGAAGAGCTCGTCCTGCAGCGGCAGGTAGCCGCCGCCGGAGTCGACGAGGTAGATGCAGGGGAGGCGGTTCTGCAGCGCGATCAGCTGGGCGCGCGTCTGCTTCTTCGCCGTCATCGGGAAGTACGAGCCGCCCTTCACGGTGGCGTCGTTGCAGACGATCATCACCTCGCGGCCCGACACGCGGCCGATCCCGGTGATCATCCCGGCGCCGGGCGCCTGGTCCTCGTACATGCCGTGGGCGGCGAGCGACGACAGCTCCAGGAACGGCGAGCCACGGTCGAGCAGCCGGCCGACGCGGTCGCGCGGCAGCAGCTTGCCGCGCGAGACGTGCCGCTCGGCGGCCTTCGGGCCACCGCCGGCACGCACCCGGTGCAGCTGGGCGTCGAGGTCGGCCCGCAGCTCGGCGTGGGCGGCCCGGTTCTGCTGGAACTGCTCGCTGCTGGGGTCCGCGTGGCTGCGGAGCACGACGCTCATGCGGACGCCTCCAGCTCGACGAGCGCCTGGCCCTGGCCGACGCTGTCCCCCACCGCGACGAGCACGTCGGCGACGGTCGCGGCGGCCGGGGCCGTCAGCGTGATCTCCATCTTCATCGACTCGAGCACCACGAGCACCTGTCCCTCCTCGACCTCATCACCGGCCGCGGCCTTCACGCCGATGACCGTCCCGGGCATCGGTGCCTCGAGCGAGCCCTCGGCGGCCGCGTCCGCGTTCTCGACGACCGGCTCGCGCAGCCGGAAGCTGAACGCGTCACCGCCCGTGGCGAGCCAGCGGCGTCCGCCGACCGTCACGTGGTCCCAACGGCGCACCCGACCACCGGACACGACGCGTGTGCGGCCCGGGTCGATCGCCACCGCGGACGCCGTGACACCGGTGGCATCGCCGACGGTCACGACCGCGCCCGCCGCGGGCTCGCCGTCGACGTCGATCGCGAGGACGTCGCCGGATGCGGTCTCGAGCTCCAGGCTCACCGGCGCGCGGCCGTCGATCCGCCACGACACGAGCCGGTCCCACGGATCGGCGTCGCCCGCGGCCACCGGCTCCAGCGAGAGCGTCTCCGACAACGCCTCGGCGATCGCTGCCTCGACCAGGTCGTCCTGCGGCGGCAGCGGCTCCGCCGCGCCGCGCTCGATCAGACCGGTGTCGAAGTCGCCGGCGACGACCTCGGGGACCGCCAGCAGACGGGTGAGGAACCCCGCGTTCGTCGTCACGCCGAGGACGCGGAGGTTCTCCAGCGCGCCGGTCAGGCGAGCCAGCGCCTGCTCGCGGTCCTTGCCGTAGGCGATGACCTTCGCCAACAGCGAGTCGTAGTACGGCGTGACCTCGGAGCCGGTCTCGAAGCCGGTGTCGACCCGGATGCCGGGGCCCGTGGGCGCGCGGAACAGGCCGATCTCGCCCGTGGCGGGGAGGAACCCGTTGGCCGGGTCCTCGGCACAGAGGCGGACCTCGATCGCCCAGCCCTCGAGCCGCACGTCCTCCTGCCGCAGCGCCAGCGGGTTCCCCGCGGCGACGAGCAGCTGCTGCTCGACGAGGTCGATGTCCTGGTTGACGAGCTCCGTCACCGGGTGCTCGACCTGCAGCCGGGCGTTGACCTCGAGGAAGTAGAACCTGTCCGGCTCGTCGGAGGAGACGATGAACTCCGCCGTTCCGGCGCCGACGTAGCCCGCCTCGTGGGCCAGACGGACCGCGGCCGCGCCGAGCCGCTCGCGGACCTCGGGGGTGACCGTCGGGGACGGCGCCTCCTCGACGACCTTCTGGTGGCGCCGCTGCAGCGAGCACTCGCGCTCACCGAGGGAGATCGCATTGCCGTGCGCGTCGGCGAGCAGCTGCACCTCGATGTGCTTGGCGCGCTCGACGTAGCGTTCGACGAGCAGCGCGTCGTTGCCGAATCCCGACAGGGCCTCGCGGCGCGCGGCCTCGAGCGCGGCCGGCAGCTCCTCGCGGGCCGGGACGATGCGCATGCCGCGCCCGCCACCCCCCGCGGACGCCTTGACCATCAGCGGGAACGCGTCGGGGTGCTCGTCCGCGAACCCGAGGATGTCCTCGTCGGTCAGGTCGTCGCGCTGCAGGCCCGGCAGGACCGGCACGTCCGCGGCCTCGGCCGCGAGCTTCGCGCGGACCTTGTCGCCCAGGGCGTCCATGGCCTCGGCGGGCGGGCCGACGAAGACGATCCCGCGCTCCTTGCAGGCGCGGGCGAAGTCGGCGTTCTCCGACAGGAAGCCGTAGCCGGGATGGATCGCCTCCGCGCCCGTGGCCACGGCGGCGTCGAGGACCTTGTCGATCGACAGGTACGACTCGCCGGCGACCGCGGGCCCGATGCGGACCGCCTCGTCGGCCTCCCGCACGTGGACCGCGTCGGCGTCGGCGTCCGAGTAGATCGCGATCGACCGGATCCCCAGGCGCCGCAGCGTCCGGATCACGCGGACGGCGATCTCACCGCGGTTGGCGATCAGGACCGACGAGAACATCGGCCGCTGCTGCGCGGCGCTCACGAGCCCGCCGCGCCGGTTGGGGTGGCACCGAACGTCGGCTCGCGCCGCTCCACCATCGCCTGCAGGCCCTCGCGGAAGTCCGCCCCGCGCGTCTCCTCGGCGAGCGACCGGATCTCGTCCTCGGTCTGCTCGCGGAGGATCGCGTCGCCGACCTGGCGCAGCAGCCGCTTGGTCGTGGCGTTGGCGCTCCGCGGCCCGGCGGCGTGGCGCGCGGCCAGCGCTCGGGCGCCTTCGTGGGCCTCGCCGTCTCCGACGATCCGGCCGATCAGGCCCGCCGCCTGTGCCTCCTCCGCCCGCATCGTCTCGTCGCCGAGGTAGAAGTCGAGCGCCCGGCGGTAGCCCAGTTCGCGCGTGAGGAAGTACGTCACGCCGGCGTCGGGGGTGAGGCCAAGCCGGTGGTACGCGACGGTCAGCGACGTGCGCGGGTCGGCGACGACGACGTCGTGGGCGAGCATCAGGCCGATGCCGGCCCCGGCGATCGGGCCGTGCACGCCCGCCACGGTGACCTTCGGCGAGCGGTGGATCGCCTCGACGAGCGGGTTGAGGTCGGTACCGACGGCACGGACGAAGTCCGGTACGCCGTCGCCGAGCTTCACGAACGAGGCGACCGCACCGCCCATGCACCACGACCTGCCCTCGGCGAGCGTGACGATGGCGCCGACGTCGTCGCGGCCGTTGGCCTCCTCGATGCAGCCCCGGTACTCGCGGGCCATGCGATCGTCGATCGCGTTGATCCCCGCCGGGTCGCGGAGGGTGATGGTGGCGACGCCGTCGGCGACGCCGAGCGTCGCCCGTGGCGTGGTGTCGTCGCCGCTCATGTCAGTTGCCCAACAGCTCGCGGGCGATGATCACCCGGCGGATCTCGTTGGTGCCGGCACCGATCTGCAGGAGCTTGCCCGCACGGTAGATGCGGTTGATCTCCATCTCCCAGATGTAGCCGGCGCCGCCGTGGACCTGCAGGGCGTTGTCGGCCACCCGCATCACCATCAGGCCGGCCTGCAGCACGAGGGCGGCGGAGCGCTTGTGGACGCGACTGCGCGCGGCGCCGTGCTCGAGGACGCTGACCTCGCGGCCGACGTCGTAGCAGAAGCTCCGCAGCACCTCGACCTCGGTGTACATGTCGGCGAGCATGCCCTGCACGAGCTGGAACTCACCGATCGCCTTGCCGAACTGCTTGCGGTCCTTGGCGTAGTCGACGGCGAGCTCCAGCGCCCGCTCGGCGATCCCGAGGATCATGAACGACAGCCCGATCCGCTCCAGGTCCAGGCCGCTCATGACGACCTTGACACCCTCGTTCTCGGCGCCGACGAGGTTGGCCGCCGGCACCCGGCAGTCGTCGAAGACGATCTCGGCGGTCTGGGTGCCACGCATGCCCATCTTCTCGAGCTTCTGGGCGACCTGGAACCCGGGCGTGCTCGTCTCGACGACGAACGCCGAGATGCCCTTGGGACCCGCATCCGGGTTCGTCTTGGCGTAGACGAGCGCGACGTCGGCCATCGGGCCGTTGGTGATGAAGATCTTCGTCCCGTTGAGGACGTAGTCGTCACCGTCACGGCGGGCGGTGGTCGCCATGCCCCCGAGGGCATCCGATCCGGCGCCCGGCTCGGTGAGGCAGAGGCAGCCGACGATCGATCCGTCGCACATGCCCGGCAGGTACCTCTGCTTCAGCTCCTCACCCGCGTTGTGCAGGATGTTGTTGAGGCAGAGGTTCTCGTGGGCGAGGATGCCGAGCGAGATCGACGGGTTCCAGCGCGCGACGGCCTGCAGCACGAGGCCCGACGCGAAGAAGTCCAGCTCCGCGCCACCGAGGTCACCGGGGGCCGTGACGCCGAGGTAGCCGTTGGCGCCGAGCTTGGGGAACGCCTCGGGGGGCCACCACTCCTCGTTGTCCATCCGCTCCTGGTGGGCGAACAGCTCGGCCTTCGCGAACCCGTCGACCTGCTCGAGGATCTCGCGGTGCTCGTCACTCAGCCCGAAGGACTGGCGGCTCTCGCTGATGACGGCGCTCATGTGTCGGTCTCTCCCTCGGTCTGACGGGCGTGCGCCGCGCGGGCTCGAGCCCGCCGGCCGACCGCGTGCGCGGAGCCCGAGCCATGACCCTATGCGGGGCCCGACACCCGAACGTCACCCCATTGCGGGGTTCTCGCTCACCGAAGGGAGGAGACGAACCGCGCGGCGACGCGCGACGACCGCTGCGGCGGCGAGCGCCGGCCACCGCAGCAGCAGCCGGCTACTGCAACAGCGTGCGACGCTCGAGCGTCAGCAGCGCCGCGGCGAGCGACGCGGCGGCCAGCGCCGCGATACCGAGCAGCGCCTGGGGCACCCCGAGCGAGAAGAACGCCGGGTCCAGGCCCGTCACCTGGCGGACCTCCGTGCCGATCCGGTCGCCGAGATCCAGAGCGCTGCCGTTGCCCGCCAGGCCCCAGCGCGACACGGCGGCACCGGAGGCGATCTTGGCCACGGTGCTCATCGCGCCGATCGGGATCAGCGCGCCCGACAGGAGCAGCTGCGGGATCAGGACCAGCGGCACCGCCGTGGTCGCCTGGCCGGGCGTGCGGACCGCGGCCGACAGCCAGAGCCCCATCGCCACGCCGGCCCAGCCGGCCGCGACGCAGATCCCGAAGATCGCCAGGTACTGGGTCCCCGGCCCGGCGGGCGGCTGCATGAGCGCCACCGGCAGGACGAGCAGCAGGGACTGCAGCGCCGCCAGCGGGAAGAGCACCGCGACCTTGGACGTCAGGTACGGCGTGAGCCGGACGCCGACGGCGACCTCGCGCCGGAGCACGTCCCGCTCGCGCACGATCTCGCGGCAGGAGCCGATCAGGCCCAGCCAGAGCGCGCCGATGACGAGCATGAATCCGACGAGGATCCCGTAGAACGGGCCGAGCGACTCGTTGCGCAGGATCGTCGTCGGCAGCGTGGCGCCGATCGCGATACCGATGATCGGCGCCTGGCCGATGAGGATCGCCAGCGACCGCCGCTCCCGGGCCATGCACAGCCGGTAGCGCGAGGTGAGGATCGTGATCTGCACGAAGGTCGGCAGGCGTCGCGGCGAGCGACGCGGCGGAACGTAGGGGCCCTCGTCCTCGACGGGGCGCGACCGCTCCGGGACCGACTGCGCCGGCGACTCCTCGAGGATCGCGTAGACCTCGTCGATCGACCGGGTGCCGAAGTGCGTGAGCACCTCCTCGAGGCTGCCGGTGCAGCGCAGGCGACCGCCGGGACCGATCACGACGATCTCGTCGCACAGCTCGAGGCTGCTCGTGGCGTGGGTCGACAGGACGACCGACAGGCCGTCGTCGGCGAGCTCGCGCAGCAGCTCCATCATCCGCCGCTCGAGGCCCGGGTCGAGCCCCGTGGTCGGCTCGTCGAGGACGAGGGCGGCCGGGCGGCCGACGAGCTCGGTCCCGCAGGCCACGCGACGCTTCTGCCCGTCCGACAGCGATCCGACGCGCTGGTCGGCCTGCTCGGTCATGTGCAGCCGCTCGAGCACCTGGTCGACGCGCGCGAAGCGGTCGGTGCCGCTGGTGTCGCGCAGTCGCAGCGCCGCGGCGTAGTCCAGCGCCTCGCGCACCGTGAGCTGCGGGTGGACGAGGTCGCCGAACGGCACGTAGCCGATCTCCTCGACGCGATCGATGACCGAGTCACCGTCGAACGTCACCCGCCCGTGCGCGGGAGCCTGCACACCGGCGAGGGTGCGCAGCATCGTCGACTTGCCGGCACCGCTCGGTCCGATCACGGCGCACAGCCGCCCGGCCGCGACGTTGATCTCGGCGTCGTAGAGGAGCAGGCGGTCCCCGGCCCGCACGTCGAGCTCGGTGGCGACGAGCGCCGGGGTTCGGGGGTCGGCGGCCTGGGCGGTCGGCGATGGCACCACCGGAGCCTCTCAGGTCCGGCCGTCGGCGGGCACCGTCCGGTCGGGGTATCTCCGTGTCCGACCGGGGGAGATCCTGCCGCGCCGGCGGATCCCGACCGGCATCTCGCCGCATCAGGCCGGGGTCGCCGCACCCTGTCCAGCCGCGCGATCCTGCCCACCGTGGCCGCGTGTGCCCTCCCCCACGAACCGCCAGGCCTCCCGGAAGGGAGATCTTCGGCGCCCGGACGGAGTGCATTTGTCGCATAGACGCTCACGCGCGCGTCAGTATCCGCCGTGGGATCAGGATGAGATGCTTGCGCGCCGCCGGACGGGCGGGCGCGTACGACCACGACGGAGACAGCCCATGAGCACCACCACGACCGCAGCCGGCACCACGATCGCCGACTTCGCGTTCCGGATCGGCGACGCCTACGGGGATCGCACCGCGGCCCGGTACCAGACGGCGCCCGGCGAGTGGGCTGATGTCTCCTACCGGCAGCTCGCCGACGACGGCATCGCCATCGGCCGCGGACTGCTCGACCTCGGCGTCCAGCGCGGCGACAAGGTCGCGCTGCTGGCCAATACGCGGCCCGTGTGGACGTCGGCGCACCTGGGCCTCACGGCCTCCGGGGCCGTGAACGTGTCGGTCTACCCGACGAACTCGCCCGAGGAGTGCGCCTGGGTCGTCGGCAACTCCGACTCGGTCGGGATCATCTGCGAGGACGCCGAGCAGGTCGCGAAGATCGTGAAGGTCCGCGACGAGCTGCCGAAGCTCCGGTGGATCGTCGTGATCGACGGCGAGGCCGACGGCGCGATCCCGCTTGCCGAGCTCCGCGAGCGGGGCGCCAAGCACGACGAGTCCGAGCTGCGAGAGCGCGCCGAGTCGATCACCGTCGACGACGCGTACATGATCATGTACACCTCCGGCACGACCGGACCGCCCAAGGGCGTCGTCCTCTCGCACGGCAACTACCGGTTCATGCTTGAGTCGGCCCCCGAGCTCTCGGGTATCGAGGCGGACTCCGTCCTCTACCTCTTCCTGCCGCTGGCGCACGCGTTCGCGCTGCTCTTCCACCTGATGGTGTTCGACGCCGGCGCCAAGCTCGTCTACTGGGGCGGCGACGCGACGAAGCTCGTTCCCGAGCTGGCCCAGACCCAGCCGACGCACCTGCCGGCGGTGCCGCGGATCTTCGAGAAGGTCTACGCGGCCGTCGTCGGTGCCCAGGACGAGGCGACCCAGGCCAAGATGATCGGCGCCGCCCAGCTGGGCCTCAAGGTCCGTCGCATGCAGGCCGCCGGCGAGGAGGTCCCTGCCGAGCTGCTCGAGAAGTTCCAGCAGGCCGACGAGCAGCTGTTCACGAAGGTCCGTGGCGTCTTCGGCGGTCGGCTCGTGCGCGGCATCAGCGGCGGCGCCCCCGCCGGCAAGGAGATGCTCGAGTTCTTCTACGGCGCCGGGATCCCGATCACCGAGGGCTTCGGCATGACCGAGACGTCGACCGGTGCGGCGATGAACCCGGTCGACGCGATCAGGTTCGGCAGCGTCGGCAAGGCGCTGCCGGGCCAGGAGGCGAAGATCGCCGACGACGGCGAGCTGCTCGTCCGCGGGCCCAACGTCTTCCAGGAGTACTACGCCAACCCGAAGGCGACGAGCGAGACGCTCGACGCAGAGGGTTGGCTCCACACCGGTGACCTGGCGACGATCGACGAGGACGGCTACATCTTCATCGTCGGCCGCAAGAAGGACATCATCATCACCGCGGGCGGCAAGAACATCGCCCCGGCGAACTTCGAGAACGACCTGAAGCAGTGCCGCTGGGTCAGCCAGGTCGTCATGCACGGCGACCGTCGGCCCTACCCGATCGCGCTCGTCACGCTCGACCCCGAGACCGTCGGCGCGTGGGCGGTCGAGAAGGGCCTGAAGCCGTCGGTCCCCGAGCTCGCCGCCAACGGCGAGCTCCGTGCGCTGATCCAGGAGGAGGTCGACCGGGTCAACGAGCGCTACGCGCGCGTCGAGCAGGTCAAGCGGTTCGCGATCCTCGACCGCGACCTGTCGCAGGAGACCGGTGAGTTGACCCCGACGATGAAGGTCAAGCGCAAGGTCGTCGACGAGCAGTTCGCCGACGTCATCGAGGGCCTCTACGCCGGCTAGGACCGCTATCGGGCGGGGGCGCGACGCTCCCGCCCGCGTCACGCCCCGGTCGATGGGCCCACGGCGGCGTGCGGCGGGCGGGACGCCACCCCGCTCGCCCCTCGTCCCAACGGGGTACGCACGCCCCACCCGGTGCTCGCTCCAAACGGGGGACACATGCTCCCCCTTGGCGGGATGGAGCAGGAGGCGTCCTGTCATACCTGCGTCGACACGAAGCGAGAGCCGGTCCGCCGGCGGGAGACGAGGAGCCGTGTTCCACGATCTCA
>JBFWKS010000092.1:0-13460 GCA_050252545.1 Solirubrobacteraceae bacterium | reverse complement strand
CAAGACGGAGTGCCGCGAGGACTACGTCGTCGCCTTCTGCAAGGAGTACGAGGAGCCCAAGACCGACACCAACGCGGCTCCGGCGGGCGCTGAACCGACGGGGGGGGCCGCAGGACCCGACCCGACCGGCGGCGCCGCGGGCGCCGATCCGACCGGCGGCGCGGCCGGCGGTGGCGCCGCGGGCGCCGGCGGCGAGACGGTCACGGTTCCGTAGCCGGCGGCGCGGGGCACGGTCCGGCCCACACCCGCCCGGGATGGGCCGCCCGGTCCGCCCGGACCGGATCGTCGACCCCGGGCACGGCCTGTCCAGATCTGGACCGGTCCGGGACGGCGACGGCGACGGGCGCGGGGCGCCGCGGCGGGCGGGGCCGGCTCTACGGCGGTCGACCTCCTGAAAGACTGCGGGCGTGCCCGATGACACCGCCCTCGAACGCATCCCCGTCGCCGTCGGCGCGCTCGACGAGCTGACCCGGCGGCTGCGGGCCGAGTGCCCGTGGGACCGGGAGCAGGACGAGCGCTCGATCGTCCCGCACACGCTGGAGGAGGCCTACGAGCTGGCCGACGCCGCCAACTCCGGTGATGACGCCAAGCTGCTCGACGAGCTCGGGGACGTCCTCTTCCAAGTGCACTTCCTGTCCTTGCTGCTCGAGGAGCGCGGTGCGGGGGACATGGCCGCGGTCGCCGAGCACTGCCGCCGCAAGCTCATCGGCCGCCATCCGCACGTGTTCGGCGACGAGGCGGCCGCCGCGGCCGCCCGTCGGGTCGACCTGCCCGGCGCTGAACCGTCCGGGGCCGACCGGTCTGGGATCGATCGGCCCGGGGCCGACCGGTCCGGGCCCGACCGGTCCGGGCCCGCCGCCGCGGCGTCGCTGCCGGCCGGTGGCGACCCGGCGACCGCCGACGACGTCCTGCGCAACTGGGACGCGATCAAGCAGGACGAGCCCGGCCGCGAGCGCGGGAACTTCGGCGAGGTCCCGGACAACCTGCCGTCGCTGCTCTTCGCGCGCAAGCTGCAGCGACGCGCCGCGTCGAGCGGGTTCGACCCCGCGGACGTGAGCGCCGCGGTCGAGGCCGTCCGCGACGAGCTCGAGCGGCTGGAGGCCGCCCACCGCGCAGGCGCCCGTCCCGAGGTGTTTGCGGCCCTCGGCGACGCGCTCTTCGCGCTGACGAACGTCGCCCGCAAGGCCAAGGCCGATCCCGAGATCGCCTTGCGTTCCTCCGCCGCCCGCTTCCGCGCCCGGGTGCTGCGCGCCGAGGCGATCGCGCTGGAGGACGGCCGAGAATGGTCCGACCTGGGCGAGAACCAGCGACTGGGGTACTACGCCCGAGCCGCACTGGAGCAGGCCGACGGCGACGCCTCCGACGACTGACCGGGCCGCCGCGAGCCGACACGCCGCGGCGTCGCTCGGCAGACTCCCGCTCCATGAGCCAGATCGAGAGCGTCCACGGCCGTCAGATCCTCGACAGCCGGGGCAACCCGACGGTCGAGGTCGATGTGACGCTGAGCTCGGGCACGACCGCCCGCGCCGCCGTGCCGTCGGGCGCCTCCACCGGCGAGTTCGAGGCCACCGAGCTGCGCGACGGCGGCGACGCCTACCTCGGCAAGGGCGTCACCACCGCGGTCGCCAACGTCAACGGCGAGATCGCCCAGGCCGTCAAGGGCCGCGACGCCGACGATCAGGCCGGGCTCGACAAGGCGCTCATCGACCTGGACGGCACCCCCAACAAGTCGCGGCTGGGCGCCAACGCCATCCTCGGCGTGTCGCTCGCCGTCGCCCGCGCCGCCGCGGCCGACGCCGGCAAGCCGCTGTGGCAGCACCTGCAGGTCGAGGCCAACGGGGCCAACAAGCCGGGCGTCACGCTCCCGGTCCCGATGATGAACGTGCTGAACGGCGGGTCGCACGCCGACAACTCGGTCGACTTCCAGGAGTTCATGATCGTCCCCTTCGGGTTCGACACGTTCTCCGACGCGCTGCGCGTCGGCACCGAGGTCTTCCACGCACTGAAGGCCCTGCTGCACGGCCGCGGCCTGGCCACGTCGGTCGGTGACGAGGGCGGCTTCGCCCCCGACCTGTCGTCCAACGAGGAGGCGCTGCAGGTCCTCGTCGACGGCATCGAGAAGGCCGGCTACAAGCCGGGTGAGCAGGTCGGCATCGCCCTGGACCCCGCCACCTCGGAGATCTTCGAGGCGGGCGACGGGAGCGGTCCCGGTCACTACGACCTGGCCCACGAGAAGCGCACGCTCTCGGCCGAGGAGCTCGCCGCGTACTGGGCCGACAAGGCCGGGAAGTACCCGATCCTGTCGATCGAGGACGGCATGGACGAGGAGGACTGGGCCGGTTGGAAGGCCCTGACCGACCGGATCGGCGGCACCGTCCAGCTCGTCGGCGACGACCTCTTCGTCACCAACCCCGAGCGGCTCAAGCGCGGCATCGACTCCGGGACCGCCAACTCGATCCTCATCAAGGTCAACCAGATCGGCACGCTGACCGAGACGCTCGAGGCGATCCGCATGGCGCAGGCGGCCGGGTACACCGCCGTCATGTCGCACCGCTCCGGCGAGACCGAGGACACGACGATCGCCGACCTGGCCGTCGCCACCGGCTGTGGGCAGATCAAGACCGGGGCCCCTTCGCGGTCCGACCGCGTCGCGAAGTACAACCAGCTGCTGCGGATCGAGGAGACTCTCGGCGGCGCCGCCGTCTACCCCGGCCGCAGCGTCTTCCGCTCCTAGCACGACCGCAGCCCCGTCGGGACCGCGCCGCTCGAACCCCATGCCCTCGAATCCACGACCGAGGAACACCATGACCCGGCAAGCACGAACGGGTCGCCGCCCGATGGTGGTCGGCGCGGCCTGTGCGCTGGTCGCCGTCGCCCCTGCGACGGCGGCGGCCGCCTGGCCCTCGACGACGACGGAGCTGCCGCTGAAGGGCGAGGAGCACCGGGTGGTCGCCGGCCCGACCGCGGGCAGCGTCGCGGTCGTCGGCGCCGGCGTCGACGGCCTGGCGCTCACCGCCCACCGTCCGGGGCAGCTCGGCTGGGAGCCCGGGCAGGCGGTGCCCGCCGGCGAGGACGATGACGTCGTGCTCGGCGACGGCGGGATCGGCGTGGTGTCGCGGTTCGCGGACGGCATGGCCACGGTCGAGGTCCACCACGCGCTCCCGAGCGGCACCTTCGCGTCGCTCGGCACGTTCACGGTCGGCGAGGAGGAGGCGGTCTCGAAGATCGCCGTCGCGCCGGACGGCTCCGCCGTCGCGGTGGTGCTCGGCGCGGACGATGCGCTCCGGGTGCGGCACCGGACCGCCGGGGGAGCCTGGACCGAGCACGCACCGGCGGGAGCGGCGCCGATCGGCGACGTTGCGGCCACCGTCCGCCCGACCGGCGTGCTCACCGTCGCGTGGTACGACCTCGACGGCGATCTGGCGCCGAGCACGGTCGCGGCGGCCACCTTCGGTGCGGCCGGCCCGTTGCGGCAGGACGCGCTGGCGAGCCTGGCGGGAAGCACGGCGACGATCGACAGCATCGTCGCGGTCCCCTCACGCAACGGCGCCCCTGGCGCGGTCTGGTCCGAGTCCTGGGAGGACGACACGGCTCACGTTCGCGGGGCCGAGGCCGGCCCCATCGCGGGCGATCCGGTCACGGTCCACGAGTTGGAGGCCGCGTCGTTCGACGCGATCGGCCTCGACATCGCGGCGACCAGCTCCGCGACGCGGACGCTCGTGCGGACGCTCGACCCGGTGACGTCGACGGCCCGGATCGTCGCGCTCGACGACCCGGCCTGCACGTCGACGACCGACCTCGAGAACGGGGTGATCGTCGAACGCGGCGGCGCCCTGGTCGCCACCGGGATCCGGGGAGACCGGCTGGCGGCGGGCACCATCGACGACAGTTGCACGGTCGGTGCCGACCCGTCCCCGGGCCCGCCGGTGCCGGCGGGGGCGCGCCTGGCGGCCGCCACCGACGCCGAGGGCTCGCTCGTCGTCGCGGCCCTGCCGTACGACGCGACGCAGCCCGCCGTCGTCGCCGTGGACGACCGCACGCCACCGACGATCACCGGGATCGACGCTCCGGAGCGGGTGACGCAGGGTCGGTCGTTCACGATGACCGGAGCGGCGTACGACGCGTGGGGCATCTCCTCGCTGCGGTGGCGGCTCGACGACGTGGCCGTCGGCACCGGCGGATCCGTCAGCGGGAGGTTCGCCGATGCGGGCCGCGGCCGGATCACGCTCCGCGCGCTCGACCCGAGCGGCAACGTCGCACGCGTCGACCGTGACGTGACCGTGGTCGCACGGCCCGCGACGAACCCGGGCACCGCGATCAGGGACGATCCCGCGGTCCCGCCCGTCCAGATCCCCGTCCCCCCGACGGGCGGCGCCAAGACCGAGGCCCGCGCGCGGGTGCGGAGCCTGAGCATCCGGCGACGCGGCGGCCGGTGGCAGGTCTCGATGCGCGTCACGGACGCACGGCGCGTCGTCCTGTCGCTCTATCGCGAGCGCTACGTGCGTCCGGGCTCGAGGTCCAAGGGCGCGATCCGGCTGCGGCGCCCCCCGGTCTGCCGGCCGGGATCGAGGTCCGGGTCGCGACCGAAGACGGGCCGTCGTGGGCGCGTCGTCATGCGGATCGGATCCAAGCGCGTGACGAAGCGGCTTCCGCGGTCGATGGAACGTGCGCTGCGCAAGCGTGGGCGGTACTCGCTGCGCGTCGTGGCCCACGGTGCCCCGGGCACGAAGTTCACCGCGGCGCGCAAGCGCTTCACGGTCTGCCGCTGAGGCGTGGGGTCGGGGCACGTCGGATAGCGTGCCGGGGCGTGGAACCCGAAGCGATCCCGCCGGCGCGCCGCGCCTCCGACGCCGAGCGCGATCGCGTCGCCGATCTGCTGCGCGGTGCGATGGGGGAGGGCCGCCTCACCGTCGACGAGCTCGACGAGCGGATGCAGGCGGCGTTGGCGGCGCGCACCCACGACGACCTGCTGACGCTCCTGACCGACCTCATGTCGACGGAGGACGCGTCGCGGGCGCTCACGGTACCGACGCGCAGCCGCCCGACGCGCAGGGACAGCGCCGTGACGGCCGACCCGATGCCCGTCCGGGCGGAGGAGCGCGAGCGGACCGGGTGGGTCCTGGGAATCATGGGCGGCAGCTCGCGCAAGGGTCGCTGGCGGGTACAGCGCCGCACCAACGTCATCAACTTCTGGGGCGGGACCGACCTCGACCTCACGGACGCCGAGCTCTCGGCCGAGGCCGTGGACATCCGCATCGTCTCGATCATGGGCGGCGGGTCGATCATCGTCCCGCCGGGTGCGGACCTCCAGGTCTCGGAGCTCGCGCTCATGGGCGGCAACGACATCCAGGCCGCCGACCCGGAGCTGACCCCGCACGACGCGCCGGTCGTGCGCGTGCGGCTGATCTCGATCATGGGCGGGGCCGAGGTGCGGCGGCGCTCGCGGCAGTGGGACCGCGAGGAGCGCGCGCTCAGGCGGCGTGAACGGCGGGAGCAGCAGCTCGAGCGGCGGGGGCGGAGATCGGGCGGGTCCCGTGACGCGGCGCTCGAGGATCGGCGAGCGGACGAGCACGGCGGCCACGGCGGCCACGGTCGGCTGCACCCCTGAGCGACGCCCGCCGCGCGGCCCGTCGAACGCCTGGCATCCGTGAGGCCGCCCACAGGGCCACGTCCCACGAACGCCCGTTCGCGTCCCGTGCAACGGATCCTGCATGCCGTCTGCAAGACGCGCTGCGGGCCGAGGACCGCGCGCCGCTGCGCCGAATCCCGGGGGCGTGAGCAGCACCACGATCGACCCTCGCCGTCCGGCTCGCCGGAGCGGTCCCGCCGCGCCGTCGGCCCGCGTGGCCGCCGGACGCGCGCGGGCGGGACGCGTGGTCCTCGTGGGCGTGCTGCTGCTGTTGGCGTGGAGCGCGATCAGTCCGGCGCTGGACTGGATCCACACCCGCGGGGTCGCCGCCGAGCAGTCTGCGCAGCTCGCCGACCTGCGCCAGACCCAGAAGGACCTGCGCGAGCAGCGCACGTACCTGAAGAGCGAGCGCGGGATCGTCCTGGAGGCCCGCGAGCTGAACATGGTCCGGGAGGGCGAGCGGACCTACCAGGTCAAGGGCCTGCCGCAGCGCTGAGGCGACCCGCCACGCGCGCCGCCCGGCGATCCCACGCACCCCGCTGGGCCACGGCCACCGGCGCGCCAGGCGCGTTACTGGGCACGTCCACCGACGCCACGCGCCCCGCTGGGCCGCGGCCACCGACGCGATCGCCGCCGTACGCCGCCGTGGGCGTCGATGGTGGCGGCACCGGCCGCCTCGCACGGATGGTTAGTCTCGTCGGTCGTGCGCGTGATGCTGGCGACCGAGCAGTGGCGATCGGGGGACCGGTACGTCCGTGCGATCGACGGACGTCGGCGGATCCGGGCGGAGCGGATCGTCGAGCTGCTCGGGCAGGAGCTGCGGCGGCGCCTCGGCTCCGGGTTCTCCGTCCTGGAGCTCGTCACGCTGTACGAGGCGGGAACCGGGTGGGGCCTGGCGATCGCATCGGCCCAGGCGCCGGGCGATCCCGACCTGTGGGACGGACGGGTCGTCGATGCGGCGTTCCACCGTCACCTCACCGCGGCCCAGGACTGGGCCGGCGGGCGACGCGTGGTTCAGGAGTAGTCGGGCGGCCGGGGCCGCGGAGCGGCGCGCGGCAGCGCGCGGTGTCCGGCCGGCGGCGGCGGGGACCCGAGGTCGCCCACGGGATCTGGAGGTCGGCCACGGCATCCGTTCCGGGATGTGGCCGCTGGGTGACCACCTGACGGATCGGATGGTGGGCTCGGCCGGCGGCGCGGGCCGGCCGGCAGCGCGGGCTGGCGCAGCGGCACGGGCCGGCCGAGCGGCGGGCCGGAAGCGGGCTGGGCTTGCGACGGATGCGCCGTGGGCTGCTGCGGGTGCGCGCCGCGTGCGGCGCGCAGGAGGCTCAGTCGTTGTCGTTGCCGTCGTCGTCGCCGACGCGGCGGATGACGATCTGGTCGGCCTCGATCGTCACCTCGACGGGACGGTGACCGGCCCAGTGCTCGGCGTACAGGCCGGAGTCGGCGACGGCGGGATCGAGCCACAGGCCGTAGCCCTCGTCACCGTGATCGAACGTGCCCTCGAAGACCGTGTTGCTCGACCCGCCACGACGGCGGCGACGGCCACCACGGCGACGGCGCCGCGGACGGTCGTCGTCCTCGTCGTCCTCGTCGGACTCGTCGTCCCCGGCGGCGGCCCGCTCGGCGGCCTGACGGGCCTCCTCGGCCTTCCGGGCCTCCTCCTCGGCAGCCTGACGGGCCTCCTCGGCCTTGCGTGCCTCCTCGGCGGCCTCCAGCTCGGCGGCGATCAGCGCGTCGTCCTCGGCGCGCAGGTCGACCTCTTCGGGCGCGACGGCGGACCCGGTGTCGGGCCCCGCGGCGGCAAGGTCGTTCTTGGCCTTGAAGTCCGCGATCTCCTGGCCCGTGACCTCGAGCTGGTGCGCGATCCAGGCGTCGGTGCGCCCCTGGCGCACCCAGGTGCGGATCTGGTTCAGTTGCGGGCGGAGCGAACGGCGAGCCATAGGTACGCGGGCCAATCTACCGCCGACCGGGTACCGCGCGCGTAACGGCCGGTCAGCGCGGGCCCCGACTCCGCCTCGATCGGCCGATTCCGGCGGCGCCGAGCCGTCGACGTGGGGCCGCGGTGACGGCGCAGGTCGTCGACGTCCGGGCCCGCGCGGAAGACCCCGCCGGGTGCCGGCCCGCTCAGGCGAAGACGAGGGTCAGGACCCGGAACATCACGAGGGTCACGAGGACCGCCGTGAGCACGAGCGACAGCCAGAGCGCGACGTAGCGCAGGCGCCGACGACGGTCGATCGCGGCCTTGCGTCGCTTGGTCTCACGCCGCTCCACCTCGCGCAGTGCCGCCTCGCGCTGGCGCTGCGCGGCCTCGGTCTCCTGCGCGAGCCGCCGCTCCAGGTCGTCGATCGCTCCGGATCGCTGGCGGGGCTGGGGCACGGGCAAACCGTAGAGCATGCCCGGCCCGGCGCCCGTCGCCGACCCGCGACGGCGACGGTTCGCCATCGCGGTGTTCGGGGTAGGATCACGCGTCCCGCCGCCCGTTCCCGTACGGGTGACGGTCGCCGCCCGACAGTCGCCCCGGTCCCCGGCCCTCGCCGGACGCCCGGAGCCCACCCGCGCCCCGCGCGAGGACGACCCGAAGGAATCGCATGGCCCCGCAGACCGCATCGATCATCGACCGCATCCCGGAGCTCCTCGGAGACGAGGGAACCAGCCTCCTCGAGCACCAGTCCAAGACGGTCGACGCGGCGACGCTGCACCTTCCGGGCCCGGACTTCGTCGACCGCGTCTATTCGCACACCGACCGCAACCCGCAGACGCTGATCAACCTGCAGCGCCTGTTCGACAACGGCCGCCTGGGCGGCACCGGCTACGTGTCGATCCTGCCGGTCGACCAGGGCATCGAGCACTCCGCGGCGGCGAGCTTCGCGCCCAACCCCGCGTACTTCGATCCGGCCAACATCGTCGAGCTCGCCATCGAGGGCGGCTGCAACGCCGTCGCCTCGACCCTCGGCGTCCTGGGCTCCGTGTCGCGCAAGTACGCCCACAAGATCCCGTTCGTGGTCAAGCTCAACCACAACGAGTTCCTGTCGCTGCCGGAGACCTACGACCAGATCTCGTTCTCGTCGGTCCAGCGCGCCCACGAGCTCGGCGCCGCGGCCGTCGGCGCGACGATCTACTTCGGCTCGCCGGAGTCCAACCGCCAGATCGTCGAGATCGGCCGTGCGTTCGAGGAGGCCCACCGCCTCGGCATGGCGACGATCCTCTGGTGCTACCTGCGCAACTCGGCGTTCAAGGCCGACGGCGTCGATTACCACACCGCCGCCGACCTCACCGGCCAGGCCAACCACCTGGGCGTCACGATCGAGGCCGACATCATCAAGCAGAAGCTGCCGGAGCTCAACGGCGGCTTCAACGCGATCAAGGTCGGCAAGACCCACAAGGCCGTCTACGAGAACCTGACGAGCGACCATCCGATCGATCTGACCCGCTACCAGGTGCTCAACTGCTACGCGGGCCGTGCCGGCCTCATCAACTCGGGCGGCGCGTCCTCGGGCGCGACGGACCTCGCCGAGGCGGTCAAGACCGCGATCATCAACAAGCGCGCGGGCGGCACCGGCCTCATCTCCGGTCGCAAGGCGTTCCAGCGCCCGCTCGCCGAGGGCGTCGCGCTCCTCAACGCGATCCAGGACGTCTACCTGGACCCGCAGATCACGATCGCCTGATCGGGTCGTCACGGGCCCCGGCCGGCCCGCGAGGGCCGGTCCCGGGGGCCGTTGAGCGGCGCGATCGCCGACGGGCCACGACGAAAGTCGCGCGGCCCGTCCTCGCCCCGGCTTCCGTCGTACTACGATCGACGGAAGATGGCGGGTGCGGCTGAGCTCTTCACGGTGTGCCGCAGTTGTGGGCAGCAGGTCTCGTCCTACGTGACCGAGTGCCCCTACTGCGGGACCCGCCTGCGTCGGCGCTCTCCCACGCTGGCCCGCCGCGGCGGCGACCTCGAGGCGCTCATCGATCTGCCCGCGCCGGAGGAGCGCCCGGACGCTCCCGACGAGGACGTCGTCGTCGAGCTTCCCGAGCCCAAGCGTCGACGCGGTCGACGCACCAAGGGGCCTCGTGCGGTCGGCGGCCGGTCCGCCACACCGACCGGATCGCACGCCGAGGCGTGGGGCCTGCGGCGCGCCCGGCCGCGGCGCGCGCGTCGCTCCCGCGGCGGATCCGGTGAGCAGCGTCCGTGGGCGACGATCGTGCTGCTGGCCGTGTCGCTCGTCGGCGTGCCGGTCGCGTACCTCTTCGCCGTCGAGGACGTCGTCCTCGGGGCGACCGACAACCCGGTCTGGCGCTACGTCGTCGCCGCGTTCGTGTACCCCGAGAGCACGTGGCACGCCGCCGCCGTGCTGACGACGTTCGGGGTCTTCGGCTGGTTGTGGGAGAAGCGGCTGGGACCCGTCCTGGGCCCGCTGGTGGCGCTGGCCGTCTTCGCCGTCGCGGGTGTCGGTGGCTTGGCGGCGACCGTCGAGTCGGGCGGATCGGATCTGGCGTCGGGCGCGGTCGGCGCCGCGGTGGCGCTCGCGACGGCGTGGATCGTCGCCGAGATCCGCGCCCGCCAGACGAACCGGTCGATCGACGGCGATCTGCTCGGCGCCACCGTGCTGCTGATCGTCCCGGTCGCCACGAGCATCGTCATCACGACCGGTGCGCCCCCCGCTGCGCTGCTGGGGGCGATCGTCGGCGTGCCGCTCGGCCTCGCGCTGCTGTCGACCGAGCGCTGATCGCGGTCTCGGCGCCGCCCGGCCACAGGTCGTCGGCCGGCCGTGGGTCACGAGGACGGCCGGGGAGGCGCGCCCGTCCCAGATCCTTATGCTCTGAGCGGTGGTTGACCGCACCTACACGGCCCAGCAGGTCGACGCCGCCGTGCGCGCGGTGAGCGACCCCGAGCGCCTGCGGCGCGCCGAGCAGATCGTCACCCACGCCGCGCCCGGTCTGCAGGCGATCATCGACGCCGCGCTGGTGGACGGCGGCTGGTTCAGCCAGGGCCACGAGCAGCAGGTGACCGCCGCCGCGGCCGAGCCGGACGCCGAGCAGCGGACCGCCAGGTTGCACGGCCTGATGGCCGACGAGGCACGTCTGGCGATGCTCGTCGGCGTGACCGTCGGGATCGAGCTCGCCCGCGAGCTCGAGTCGGCCGCCCGCGACCTGGACACCGCACCCCCCGCACCCCAATCCCCGGAGGACGAATCGCGATGACCAAGCTCACCTTCCTCGGCCACTCGGCGGTCCTGCTGCAGGCCGCAGGGATCGACGTGCTCGTCGACCCGTTCCTCACCGGCAACCCCAAGGCGGCGACGTCCGCCGACGAGGTGCCCGCCGACGTCATCGTCCTGACCCACGGTCACGGCGACCACTACGGCGACGCGATCGGGATCGCCGAGCGCACGGGGGCCAAGGTCGTCGCGCTCGTCGAGACCGCCAACGAGCTCATGGAGAAGGGCGTCGCCGACGTCGCCGATCCCAACCTGGGCGGCACGGTGCGGTTCGACGGCGGCTGGGTGCGGTACGTGCCCGCCTGGCATACGTCGACGACCCCCGACGGCACCGTCGCCGTCGCGGCCGGCGTGGTGCTGAGCGTCGGCGGCACGACGATCTACCACCTGGGCGACACGGCGCTCTTCAGCGACCTGGCGCTCCCCGGACGCCGCGACCGGCTCGACGCGGCGCTGATCCCGATCGGCGGTCACTACACGATGGATCGTCACGACGCGGTCGAGGCCGCCAGGCTCGTCGGGGCGCCGCTCGTGGTACCGGTGCACTACGACACGTTCCCGCCGGTCGAGACGGATGCGCAGGCCTACAAGGGCGACGTCGAGGGCGCCGGGATCGCGACCGTCGAGGTGCTCGCGCCCGGTACGTCGGTCGAGATCGAGGCGACGGCATGAGCGTCACCACCGCGTTCGTCCTGATCCAGGCCGAGCGTGGCGCCCTGGAGGACCTCGGCGAGCGGCTGGCCGTCGTCGAAGGCGTCGCGGAGGCGTACTCGGTCACCGGCGACTGGGACTTCGTCGCGATCGTCCGGGTACGCAATCCCGAGGATCTCGCCCGCGTCGTGACCACCGGGATCGTGCGGCTCGACGGCGTCGGCCGCACGCAGACGCTGCTGGCGTTCGAGGCGTTCAGCCGCCACGACCTCGACGCGCTCTTCGACATCGGCGGCTGAGCGCGCGACGGGCACGCGAGCGGACGACCACCGCGGGCCGGGACCGCGCGGCCGGGGGCCGCCCACCCGGTCGGTCGACGGCCCGCCCTGTCGACGCGGTGGGTACCCTCGCCTGCGTGCCGATCGCCCGTCCCGAGTTCGGACCGTCGCTTCCCGACGTCGCGCTGCCCTGGGTGCGACGGCTCTCGGTGCGCGCCCGCATGGCGATCGTCGTCGTCGTGCTGGGGGTCGCGGCGGTCGTCGCCGTCTGGGCGCTGACCCGCAGCCGGCCGGTCACGCACGTGGTGATCGACGGCCCGCCGCAGTTCAACGTCCGGTTCGACGACCGCATCGAACGCGTCGACGCCCGGCCGGGCGAGCTCCTGCGGCTGCGGAACCGGCCGGCCGAGAACCGCGGCGACGAGACGATCGTCTACCGCGACGGCGGACCGCCGCCCCCCGATGCCGAGCCGGGAGGGCCGCCCGTGTCGCAGCTGATGCTGCGGATGTCGTCGGTGATGCGCAAGGTCGAGGCATCGCTCGGTGCCGACGCCGCGTTCCAGATCCGGGCCGCCGGCCGCGGGTCGATCGGCCGCGACGTGACCGGGTGGCTCGTCCGATACCAGTTCAAGCGCGACGGTCGCACCTGGTACGGGGTGCGGGCGCTGCTGCTCCCCAACGAGGAACGGCCGACCGAGCGCGTGCTCGATGTGTCGCTGCAGAGTCAGCAGTCGCCGGTGGTCCCGAACGTGCGACAGGCCGGCGTCAACGGCCCGATGCGCCTGCCGTTCTACGGTGTGGCGTTCGGGGCCGAAGCGCCGTAGCGACGGCGTCGTCGGCGGGACGACCGGCGGCGCGGCTACGGCGTCGTCGGCGGGACGAGCGGCGGCGCGTCGATCGGACCCGTGTCCCCGGGGGTCGGCGTCGGTGCCGGGGGAGGCGGGGTGGTCGTCGTCGGCTTGGGCTTCGGCGTCGTCGGGACCGTCGGGGGCGGGGTCGGCCCGGTCGTCGGCGGGCTCGGCAGGGTCACCGTCTCGTTCCCGGTGTCGACCGGCGGCGGGGTGGGCTCCGTCGTGATCGCCGTCGTCGGTGCCGGTGCGGTGGTCGTCGGTGGGGGCGTCGGGCCGGTCGTGGGGGCCGTGGCAGGGGCGGTGGTCGACGCGGTGGTCGCGGTCGTGGTGGTGCGTCGCGTCGTCGTTCGACGGGCCTTCTCGCGCTCCTCGTCGGCCTGCGTCGTGACCGCCGCGACGGGGGTGCCACCACCGGATGGGTCGTCGGCCGGTGTGGGACGCGTCGGCACCGCGACGGCCGGGGGCTCGGTGGGCACGTCCGCCCGGACCGGCGCGCTGGCGTGAACGGCGGTGCCGGACGCGCTGAGGCGGTCGCGCGAGTGGTCGACCTCTGCCACGCCGGCGGTGAAGAGCGCCGCAGCGGTCAGGCCGGCGGCCGTCTTCGTGGCCAGCGCGGTCATGCCGGTGCTGACGACGCTCCCGGTGACCGTCGTGGCGGCCACGGTGCCGACGGCGGCGCCACCGCCGGCCCCTGCGCCCGCGGTCGCGTGGGCCAGGAGCTTCTTCAGCAGTACGAGCGGACCGATCGGCATGACGGCCTGCAGCGCGCGGTTGTTGGACCTCAGGTGGGTCTGGAACGCCGCGCAGCGGTCGCACTCCTTGACATGGCGGCGTACCGGCGGGCTGA